>JAJXUC010000043.1:7617-25076 GCA_021783435.1 Pseudomonadota bacterium
GCCTTCTTGTGCATGGCCTTCTTGTGGTGCTTCATGGGCTTGTGCGCTTCGGCCTTGGCGGCGGCAGCGGGCTTGGCGGCTTCAGGGGCGGCCTGTGCCATCACGGCAGACGCGAGGAACATGGCGAACACGGCGGCAAGAATCTTCTTCATGACTGACCTTTCAAAGAGTTTTGGATGTTGATCCAAGGGGATCGCATCCATAACGCGACCCTGCAAAATTCGGTTGACATGTTCGACGAGCGGGAAACTTCCAAGCGTTCAAGGCTTGCGTCAATCGCCCTCTTGATCAGGCCGGCACCTCGGCTCTGCGCTGTGAGGTGATGCGCCGGACATCAGACTTATGTCTTATAAAAGACATGATCCCGCGCGCGCGCCCTGACTAGAATGTGTCGCACACACGATCCGGAGTCTCCCATGTATCAACACATTCGTATCCCCGAGGCGCAGCGCATCACCGTAGGCGCAGACCATGCCTTGCAAGTTCCTGACCATCCCATCGTGCCCTTCATCGAGGGCGATGGCACTGGGGCCGACATTACGCCCGTGATGATCAAAGTCGTGGATGCGGCTGTGGCGAAAGCTTACGGAGGGCAGCGCAAGATCGCCTGGATGGAAATCTATGCGGGCGAGAAGGCAACCCGCGTCTACGGCCCGGATGTCTGGCTGCCCGAGGAAACGCTGGATGCGCTGAAGGAGTTTGTCGTCTCGATCAAGGGCCCGCTGACCACGCCCGTTGGCGGCGGCATTCGCTCGCTCAATGTCGCGCTGCGTCAGCAACTCGATTTGTATGTGTGTTTGCGGCCAGTGCGTTACTTCTCCGGGGTGCCCTCACCCGTGAAGGCGCCGGAGAAAGTCGATATGGTGATCTTCCGCGAAAACTCGGAAGACATTTATGCTGGCATCGAATGGGCGGCGGAGTCTGATGGAGCGAAAAAAATCATCGATTTCATGATCCGCGAGATGGGTGTGAAAAAAATCCGCTTCCCTGCAACCTCCGGTATCGGCATCAAACCCGTGTCGCGTGAAGGCACTGAGCGACTCGTGCGCAAGGCGATCCAGTACGCCATCGACAACAACCGTGCTTCGGTAACCCTTGTGCACAAGGGCAACATCATGAAATACACCGAGGGCGGGTTCCGCGACTGGGGCTACGCTTTGGCGCAGCAGGAGTTCGGTGCCAAACTCATCGACGGCGGTCCGTGGTGCAGCTTCAAGAACCCGAAGACAGGGCGAGACATTGTCGTCAAGGACTCCATAGCCGATGCGTTCTTGCAGCAGATCATTCTCCGCCCGGCGGAGTATGACGTCATCGCCACCCTGAACTTGAACGGTGACTACATTTCCGACGCGCTGGCGGCTCAGGTCGGAGGCATCGGGATTGCGCCCGGTGCCAATTTGTCCGACACGGTGGCGATGTTCGAAGCCACGCATGGCACCGCGCCCAAGTACGCAGGCAAGGATTACGTCAACCCAGGCTCGGAAATCCTGTCCGCCGAAATGATGCTGCGTCATATGGGTTGGGTCGAAGCGGCTGACCTGGTGATCGCCAGCATGGAGAAGTCGATTCAGTCCAAGCACGTGACCTACGACTTTGCCCGCCTCATGCCAGGCGCCACACAGGTGTCATGCTCGGGTTTTGGGCAGGTGATGATCGACCAGATGTGAACCCGAGTCCGGCTTGGCCGGTAGGTCATGCATCACCGACCTGGTCTTTGCATGCCAAGAAAAAGCCGCACGCTGTGCGGCTTTTTCTTGGCTGGTACGTTATGCGAAAGATCAAAAGCGTGCGCGCGTTGCAAAGCAGCGCTGCGCAAGCGCAACACATCGTCCCGTGTGCTGCAATCAGGGCCATGAGGCCAGCAACTTGGTGAACAATGGGGCGTAGCCTTCGGCGAGCAGACGCATGCTGGTAAATCTAAAATCGGTGCATGTCCAAACCACGCAAAATTTCCGGTTCCGACCCTGGTTCTGCGCTTGTCGTCGAGCGCCAGGAGCAGCAACTCAAACCCCCGCCGCTCTACCAGGTGGTGATGTTGAACGACGATTTCACACCGATGGAATTCGTGGTGTTTGTGATTCAGCAGTTTTTCAGCAAGGACCGTGAAACGGCGACGCAAATCATGCTTAAAGTGCATCAGCATGGTCGAGCTGTCTGCGGGGTCTTTGCCAAGGATGTGGCGGCGACCAAGGTTGAGCAAGTGATGGCGGCGGCGCGTCAGGCAGGGCATCCCCTGCAGTGTGTGATGGAGGCCATTTAGGAGAGTGTCATGATTGCCCAGGAACTGGAAGTCAGTTTGCATATGGCCTTTGTCGAGGCGCGTCAGCAGCGGCACGAGTTCATCACCGTGGAGCACTTGCTGTTGGCGCTGTTGGACAACCCGTCGGCCGCGGAAGTGCTGCGCGCCTGCTCCGCCAACCTCGATGATCTGCGCAAGAGCCTGGCAGCCTTCGTCAAGGAAAACACCCCTGTGGTGCCGGGTTCGGACGATGTGGATACGCAACCCACGCTGGGTTTTCAACGCGTCATTCAGCGCGCCATCATGCATGTGCAGTCGTCCAGCAACGGCAAGAAGGAAGTCACCGGCGCGAATGTGCTGGTCGCCATCTTCAGCGAGAAGGATTCGCACGCGGTGTATTACCTGCACCAGCAGGGCGTGACGCGGCTGGACGTGGTGAACTTTCTCTCGCACGGGATTCGCAAGACCGACCCGGTGGAGCCTGCCAAGCCTTCCAGCGGTGGCGCAGCCGATGATGACGAGAAGGAGGCCAAGGAAACGCCGCTCGACCAGTTCACCCAGAACCTCAACCAGTTGGCACGCGAAGGGCGGATCGACCCCCTGATCGGTCGCGAGGCCGAGGTGGAGCGGGTCATTCAGGTGTTGTGCCGTCGCCGCAAGAACAACCCCTTGCTCGTGGGTGAAGCGGGTGTTGGGAAAACCGCCATCGCCGAGGGTCTGGCCTGGCGCATCGTGCAGGGACAGGTGCCCACCGTGCTGGAGCAGGGGGTGGTGTATTCCCTGGACATGGGCGCGCTACTGGCTGGCACCAAATACCGCGGTGATTTCGAACAGCGGATCAAGGCGGTGATCAAGCAGATCAAGGAATTGCCGCACTCGATTCTGTTCATCGACGAGATCCACACCTTGATCGGTGCCGGGGCCGCCTCGGGCGGAACACTGGACGCTTCGAATCTGCTCAAACCGGCGCTGACATCCGGCCAGTTGCGCTGCATTGGTGCAACGACGTTCAATGAATATCGCGGTATTTTCGAGAAAGATGCGGCGTTGTCGCGGCGTTTCCAGAAAATCGACGTCGTCGAGCCCAGCATCGAGCAAACCGTGGAAATCCTCAAGGGGCTGAAGTCGCGCTTCGAGGAGCACCACGGCGTGAAGTACGGCGCCGGTGCACTGGCAGCAGCGGCTGAACTGTCGGCCAAGTACATCAACGACCGGCATCTGCCCGACAAGGCCATCGACGTGATCGACGAAGCCGGCGCGGCACAGCGCATTCTGCCCAAGAGCAAGCAGAAAAAGACCATCGGCAAAACCGAGATCGAGGACATCGTTTCCAAGATCGCGCGCGTGCCGGTGCACAGCGTCACCACCGACGACCGCTCCAAGCTGCGCAACCTGGAACGCGACTTGAAGAACGTGGTGTTCGGTCAGGACGAGTCCATCAACGCCCTGGCCGCCGCCATCAAAATGGCGCGCTCGGGTCTGGGCCGGCCGGAGAAGCCCATTGGCGCCTTCTTGTTCAGCGGCCCGACGGGCGTGGGCAAAACCGAGGTGGCGAAACAACTGGCTTTCGTGCTCGGCATTGAGTTGGTGCGCTTCGACATGTCCGAGTACATGGAGCGGCACACCGTGTCGCGCCTGATTGGCGCGCCTCCGGGCTATGTCGGCTTCGACCAGGGAGGTTTGCTGACCGAGGCCATTTCCAAGAGACCCCATGCGGTGCTGCTGCTCGATGAGATCGAGAAGGCACATCCGGATGTCTACAACGTGCTGCTGCAGGTGATGGACAACGGCACCCTGACCGACAACAACGGGCGCAAGGCCGACTTCCGCAATGTCATTGTGATCATGACAACCAATGCGGGCGCCGAAGCCATGCAGAAGAGCACCATGGGCTTCACCTCCAAGCGCGAGCGTGGTGACGAGATGGTCGACATCAAGCGCATGTTCTCGCCCGAGTTCCGCAACCGGCTCGACGCCATCATCAACTTCCGTGCGCTCGACGAAACCATCATCCTGCGCGTGGTCGACAAGTTCCTGCTGCAACTCGAGTCGCAACTCACCGAGAAGCGCGTCGAAGCCACCTTCACCGATGCCTTGCGCAAACATCTTGCCGCTGATGGGTTTGACCCGCTGATGGGCGCCCGCCCGATGCAGCGCCTGATCCAGGACACCATCCGCCGCGCCCTCGCCGACGAATTGCTGTTCGGCAGGCTGGTGGACGGAGGCCGGGTGACGGTGGATATCGACGAACACGGCAAGGTCACGCTCGACATCTCCGAACCCGATCCCAAGCCGCGCAAGCGCGAGGCGGAGGATGCGCAGGTCTGAGCCTTGATGCGGACCGGTGGAATGCAGCGGCCCCGCGCGCTGCATTCCACGTGGCGCTCAGCGCTTCAGCTCCAAGCCGTTGGCAAGCTGGCCGAGGGTTTCGAGCACCATGCGGCGCGGCTGAATGCGCACCCCATGGCGCTGTTCCAGCGTGGTGACCGCGCGCATGGCCAGCAGGGAATGACCGCCGAGGTCGAAAAAATTGTCGGTGACGGCGATCTGCTCCGTGCCCAACAGTTCGGCCCAGACCGCTGCAATGGCGTTTTCGGCCGGGCTGTTCGGAGCGGCTTGCGCGCGAGGACGATGGCGAGCCTGGGAACTCTCCGTCGAGGGCGGCGGTAATGCGCCGCGATTGATTTTGCCGTTGGGCAGGCGGGGCAGGGTGGGCAGCGCGACCACATGCTGCGGCAGCATGTGGTCGGGCAGGCGCTCGCGCAAGGCTTCGCGCAGGGCGGAAACCTGCAGCGCCTGGCCCGCGGCGGGTACCACATAGGCCACCAGCCGCACGTCTTGCGCGCTTGGGGCGTGCGTGGAGACCACCGCATCGGCCACCTGCGGCAGCGCCAGCAAGGCCGCCTCGATTTCCCCCAGCTCGATGCGAAAGCCGCGCAGCTTCACTTGATGATCCAGCCGGCCCAGGTGCTCCAACTGACCATCGTGGCGCCAGCGCCCGAGATCGCCGGTTTTGTAGAGGCGGGCCTCTGGGTTCTGACCGAACGGGTCGGCGATCAAGCGCTCGGCGGTGAGTTCCGGGCGACGCCAGTAACCCAGTGCCACCCCGGCCCCGCCGATGTGGATTTCACCCGGAACGCCGATCGGGCAGCAATGGCCGTGCGCATCGAGCACCCAAACCTGGGTGTTGGCAATGGGGCGGCCGATGCAAATGCCAGCGCATGGGTTCTCCACCTTCCAGGCTGTCGACCACACCGTGGTTTCAGTGGGGCCGTACAGATTCCAGACTTCGCCACAGCAGCCAAGCAAGCGTTCAGCCAGATCCAGCGGCAAGGCCTCGCCACCCACCAGGGCGCGAAAGCCCGGGGGCGCGTTCCAGCCCGCATCCAGCAGCAGTCGCCAAGTCGAGGGTGTGGCCTGCATCACGTTGCAGCCGCTGCGTTCCAGCAGCGCGCGCAGGGCGTAAGGGTCACGCGCCGTGTCGGCATCGGCAATCACCACCTGCGCGCCAACGGCCAAGGGCAGGAGCAGTTCCAGCACCGCGATGTCGAAGGACAAGGTGGTGACCGCCAGCAGCTTGTCGCTTGGACCCAGCCCCGGCGCCTGAGCCATGCTGGCGAGGAAATTGACCACCGCGCGATGCGGCACCAGTACCCCCTTCGGCCGCCCGGTGGAGCCGGAGGTGTAGATCATGTAGGCCGGATCCTCGGGGCGGGCGTCGTTCGACGCATCGGGTGGCAGCGGCAAGCCGTCCAGACCGGCCCAGAAACCCGGCGCATCCAGCGCCAGCAGGGGCATATCGCAGCCGGCGAACAAGGCTTGCAGCGGGCGGTGGCTCAGGATCAGGGCCAGTTCGGCATCCGCCGCCATGTCGCGCAGGCGTTGCGGCGGGTAGGCGGGATCGAGGGGCACATAGCAGGCGCCGGCGTGCAGCACCCCGAGCATCGCAGGCACCATGTGGGCGCCGCGCGGCAGGCTCAAGCCCACGCGCTGGCCACGGCCAATGCCGCGCTGGCGCAGCAGGCGCGCAAGGCCAAGAGCTTGGGTGTGCAGTTCGCCAAAGTGACTGGGTCGGGCGTCGGTGGCGAACGCGGCCTCGCGCCGTGGTGCCGCAGACAGGCCGCCTTGCACATGCCGATGCACCAGCAACTGGGGTGGCAGCGGCACTTGCGTGGCGTTCCAGGCGCCGCGCAGCAGATCGATTTGCCGTGGCGCGGCCAGTGAGAACGCGGAGAGCGGAAGGTCGGGCTTGACCAGCGCCTGATCGAGGACATGCATGTAGCTGTCGAGCAGGCGCTCGGCGGTGGCGCGGGTGTAGAGGTCGGTTGAATAGTCGAGATGGACGCGATGGGTGAATTCGGTGTCGACGTGGATGGAGAGGTCGAACTGCGCGGCGATGCGATCGAAATCGAAGTCCTCGTGGTCGAAGTCCACCGCGGCGAATCGGCCCAGCGGCGCATTGCGCAGATTGAACAGCACCCGCACCAACCCGGTGGGGTGGCCGACGCGATCGCTGGCCAAGTTGTCCACCAACTCGTCATAGGGCATGTCCTGGTGTGCGTAGGCATCCAGGGCGGTTGTACGCACCCGCTCGACAAGCTCCCGGAAACTGGGGTTGCCTGAAAGATCGGTGCGCATCACCAGGGTGTTGACCAGCGTGCCGACCAGGGTTTCGGTGGCGAGATGGTGCCGATTGGCGATCGGGCTGCCGACGGCGATGTCGGTCGCGCCGGCGATGCGCGACAGCAGGAGATCGAACGCCGCCAGGTACAGCATGAACGGTGTGGCGCCCCAGGCGGCGCCAAGCTGTCTCACCTGCGCCCTGATCCTGGGTGTCAACTCGGCCGAGACCTCGTGGCCGCGAAAGGACGGAACCTTGGGCGGAGTACGGTCGGCCGGAAGGTTCAGGGGCTGAAGATCCCGCAGTTGCCTCAGCCAATACGCCGTCTGCGTCTGCCGGCTTGCGACTGCCGCTGCACTGCGCTGCCACGCGGCGTAGTCCACGTAGTGAACTTCGAGTGGCGGCCAGTCGGGCTGCTTCCCTTGGGCCAGCGCCGCGTAGGCCTGGAGCAATTCACGCATCACGATGATGATTGCCCAGGTGTCGGCAATGGCATGGTGGAACACCCACGACAGCACATGCTGGTTCGTGTCCAGCCGCAGCAGCGCGATGCGATGCAGCGGTGCGCTGGCGAGGTTGAAGGGCAGGTCCAGGCCTTCGCTCAGCCAGCGCCGCGCGGCAGGCTGGCGCTGATCGGCCGGCAGATGGGTCAGAACGACATGCTCGACAGTCACGTGCAGATCGGGCTCGATGCGCGTCATCGGCTCGTGTGCTCCCATCAGCAGACTGGCGCGCAACATCTCGTGCCGTTGCACCAGCAAGTCGACCGCGTGTTGCATGACACGAGTGTCCAGCGGACCTCGCAGCAGCAAGGCCACGGGAATGTTGTAGGCGACCGAGGCGGGGTCGAATTGCTGGATCAGCCACATGCGTCGCTGCGAAGACGACATCGGCAACAGTCCGTTGCGCGCAATCCGCGGTATTGCAACCAGGCTCGCGCTCGCCGGTGCAATGCCGTTCGGCAGGGCCTCCAAATGCTGCGCCAGATCGGCGATGCGAACATGCTCGAAGAGCTTGGTCAGCGCCAATTCCTGGCCAAGGCGCTCGCGGATGCGCGAAGCCACCTGCGTGATCTGCAGGGAGTGGCCGCCCAGGTCGAAAAAGCTTTCGCGGGTGCCGAACGCTTTCAAGCCGAGAACCTCGCTCCAGATGGCCCACAGCGCATGCTCGGTGGGTGTGCTTGGCGCGACGATCTCACCGGGCGCAGGGGTGGCGAGGTCGGGCGCTGGAAGGGCCTGGCGATCGAGCTTGCCGTTGGCCGTGAGCGCGAATGCATCGAGGTGGATGTACTGCGAGGGCACCATATAGTCCGGCAGGGCCCGGCGCAGATGTTCGCGGCAAGCCGCAGGGTCGGGAACCTGCGAGCCCTCATGCACGGTGAAATAAGCGACCAGACGCTTGTCGGACTGCGCATCCAGTGCGGTCGTCACCAGCGCCTGCCGGATGTCGGGATGCAGGGCGAGTTGGTTTTCGATGTCGCCCAACTCGATGCGGAAGCCGCGGATCTTCACTTGATGGTCGTTGCGGCCGATGAACGCGATCCGACCGTCGTCAAGCCAGCCTGCGAGATCACCGGTTTTGTACAGCCGTTCGCCAGCACCCTCGCCGTAAGGATCGGGGATGAAGCGCTCGGCGGTCAGTCGGGCCCGGTGGAGATAGCCGCGCGCCACCCCCAGCCCGCCGATGTGCAATTCGCCCACGGCGCCGATCGGCACGATGCGGCCCATCGGGTCGAGGATGCGCAGCTGGACATTGGGCAGCGGGCGGCCGATATGGGGCTGGGGCGAGGCGGAGTCGATGCGCGCCGCCGTGGCGTCGACCGTGCACTCCGTGGGGCCGTAGACGTTGTAGAACGCGTGTTCGCGCCGCCCGCACAGCTCGGCCCAGAGGGCGCTGTCGATGGCTTCGCCCCCCACCAGGGTGACTCGCGGCCAGGCCGGCGGGGGGCGCAGTTCCCCGGCTGCGATGACCGCCTTCATCTGCTGCGGCGTGATGTCCAGCACGTCGACCCTGTGCTGCGTCAAATAACCCGACAACTGCGCAGGATCGAAGCGCACGGACTGCGGCAGCAGCACCAAGGTGCGTCCAGCGGCAATCTGGATGATCTGCTTGATCGCGGCGTCAAAGCCCAGCGAGGCATTGACGCCGACGCGTCTGACATCCGCATGCTGGCGGTACACCGCATATTCCAGTGCATCCAGGAGGTTGCCCACGCTGCGATGCTCGATGAGGACGCCCTTGGGTTTCCCGGTCGAGCCGGACGTGTACAGCAAATAGGCCAGATCCTGCGGACCTGGCGCTGGGGCTGGCGCGGCAGTATCCGGATCCGGCGCATCGGAGGTGCCGAGCGCATCCAAACCCAGGATCCGGGCGCCGCTCGCCACCAGGTGGGTGATCGAGGCAGCGAAGTCGGACAGCACCACAAGCGGTCGGGCATCGTCCAGGATGGCGGCAAGGCGCCCGGCGGGTTGCGCCGGGTCCAGGGGGACGAAGGCGCCCCCGGCGGCGAGGATGCCGAGCAGGCCGGCGATCATGTCCAGGCCACGGTTCGCATGCAGGCCGACCAGCACACCGGGCCCCACGCCCAGCGTGCGCAGAGCCTGTGCCATGGCGTTCATCCGGCGCACAAGCTCGCCGAAGGTCAGGCGCTGGTCTTCGTACACCACGGCCAGGGCTTCGGGCTGGCGGTTGGCCAGGGCGGCGAAGCGCTCGTGGATCAGCACGGGGTTAGGCACAAGAACCGGGCCGCGTCCAAAGTCATCCAGGATGCGATCGTCTTCGCCAGCCATGACGAGGCTGAATGCCCCCAGGGACAGATCCGGGCACTGCAGGGCTTGCGGGAAAAGCAGGGCCAGCCGGTCGCGGATGTGCTCGGCATCCGAGCGATCCAGGGCGTCGGGGTTGAAGTTCAGTTCGACGTCGACATCGGCGTCACGGTGATAGTCCCGCACATAAATCATCAACGGGGTTTTCGCCAATCCGTTGTGGAGCGGAATGGTGGCATAGCTGGCGCCATGCAGTACGCCGTCTTCATCGAAAGGTTCGAGCGAGAACATGAGGTCGTAGATCCGCGCTCGGCCGCTGGAGGCCAGGTTGAGGTCACGATGGATTTCCGAGACCGGGAAGTTCTGATGTCGGTAATCGTTGCGCAGATCGGCTGCAATCGCTGCCATGAGCGATGCAAAGGATTGCACCGGCTCGCAGTTGATGCGCAGTGGCAGCATGGAGGCAAACATGCCGATCGTCGCTTTTTCCTGCGCGCCGATGCGGTTGTGCACCGGCACCCCGATGCAGATCGACGCTTGCTCCAGCAGTCTGAAGCATGCCAGGCCGAGAAGAGCGAGCAGGAAATGGGTCTGGGATGCGCCCAGGTCCATCGCCAGGCGATGCATGGCGTCGTAATCCGTGCGCCGAATGGTCCAGATCACCTGATGCTGGGTCGCCCCTCGCGTCTCGGTGCCGGCGGTCGATGGCAGCGGGAACAAGGCGGGCGGGATATGCGGGAAGCGCTGCTGCCAATAGCGCCGGTCGGCCTCGAAGCGCGCCGAATGCAAGTAGGACTGCTGCTTGTGCACGTACTCGACATAGGGCGGCGTCGCGGCCGGTGGATCGAGACCGGCCAGCAGGCCGTTGTAGGTTTGCCGGATGTGGCGCAACAGCAAGTGCAAGCCATGACCATCCACGACCAGGTGGTGACAGCGAGCCAGGAGAACATGCCGGGTTTGCGCGATGCGCATCAGCGTGAAACTGCACAAGGGCGAGACACGCAGGTCGAAGGGTTCCAGGAAGCGCTCGCGCAGCAAGCGGCGGGCCTGCGTCATGGCATCGGCCTGGTCGGAGAGATCGATCAGCGGCAAGGTGAAGACGAATCGCTCACACACGTGCTGCGTGATCAATCCCGTCGCATCATGGCGCGCGAAGGCCAGGCGCAGGACGTCGTGGCAATCGAAGGCGAGCTGGATGGCCGCTTGCAGGGTAGGGTGGTCCAGCGGACCATCGATGTCCAGGTAACAGCCGATGTTGTAGAGCGGACTGCCCTCGTGGATGCTCTGGTCGGCGTAGATGTCGAGCTGTTGCGGGGTCAGCGGGAAATCGGACATGACGGTCGTTGGTTGCCAGGGACAGCGCCGAAAGCTGCCGATGCAAGGCACGCAACGCTCATGTGAGTTGGAAACCCGAGATCGGGCAACCCATGACTTGGGGGTTGGTCATTCCAGCGACGTGGTTTAGCGGTCGAGATCGAGCAAAATGCCGCGCCTCGAGAGCGTCCACGGCGCCAGACGATGCATCGCGCCGTGGACACAAGCCGTCGCCGGTTGCCCTGCGGTTTGCCTGGCGGGGACTCAGCCCAGCTCGGCGTCCAGTACCGATCCACGCGACGCCGTTCCCGCAAGCTTGGCGAACTTGGCGAGAACGCCGCGGGTGTAGCGTGCCTTGGGCGGCTGCCACGCGGCACGGCGGCGGGTGATTTCGGCTTCACTGACGTTGAGTTGCAGGCGCAGGCTGGGGGCGTCGATGGTAATGCTGTCACCTTCGTGGACCAGGGCGATGAGGCCGCCGACCTGCGCCTCGGGCGCCACATGGCCGACCACCATGCCCCAGGTGCCGCCAGAGAAGCGGCCATCGGTGATGAGGCCGACGCTCTCGCCCATGCCGGCACCGACCAGAGCCGAGGTGGGGGCCAGCATTTCCGGCATGCCGGGACCACCCTTGGGGCCAAGGTAGCGCAGCACCAGGATGTCGCCATGCTGGATCTGTTTCCCCAGAATCGCCTGCAGCGCGCTTTGCTCGTCGTCGAACACGCGCGCCGGGCCGGTCATGCTGGGATTCTTCAGGCCGGTGATTTTGGCCACGCAACCTTCAGGGGCGAGATTGCCTTTCAGAATGGCGAGGTGGCCGTGCGCGTACATGGGCGCGGTGATCGGTCGGATCACGTTCTGGTCGGCGCGCGGAACCTCGGGCACGTCAGCCAGGTTCTCGGCCAAGGTCTTCCCGGTGATGGTGATGCAATCGCCATGCAACAGGCCGGCGGCGAGCAGGATTTTCATCACCTGCGGAATGCCGCCGGCGCGATGCAGATCTGTCGCCACATAGTGGCCGGAAGGTTTCATGTCGCACAGCACCGGGGTGCGCTTGCGAATGACTTCGAAGTCGTCGATGGTGAAGGGCACCTCTCCCGCATGGGCGATGGCCAGCAGGTGCAACACCGCATTGGTCGAGCCGCCGGTGGCCATGACCACGGCCACGGCGTTTTCCAGCGCTTTGCGGGTGACGATGTCGCGCGGTTTCAGACCGGCGCGCACGGCAGCCAGCAGAACCTGCGCCGAGTCACGCGCCGATTGCACCTTCTCGTCGTGCACATTCGCCATGGTCGACGAGTAGGGCAGCGACATGCCCATGGCCTCGATGGCGCTCGACATGGTGTTGGCGGTGTACATGCCGCCGCAGGAGCCGCTGGTGGGCACCGAGCATTGCTCGATGGCGTCGAAGTCCACCTGGTTCATGCGACCGGCGGAGAACTCGCCTACCGCCTCGAACACCGAGACGATGTTCAGGTCTTTTCCTTTGTAGTGCCCGGGCAGGATGGTGCCACCGTAGACAAAAATGCTCGGCACATTGCAGCGAAGCATGCCGATCATCGCGCCCGGCATGTTCTTGTCACAGCCGCCGATGGTCAACACGCCGTCCATCCATTGGCCTTGCACGCAGGTCTCTACGCAGTCGGCAATGACCTCGCGCGACACGAGCGAGTACTTCATGCCCTCGGTGCCCATCGACATACCGTCGGCGATGGTCGGCGTGCCGAAGATCTGCGGATTGCCGCCGGCTGCGCGCACGCCTTCAACGGCGGCATCGGCCAGTTTCTGCAGCCCGGAGTTGCAGGGCGTGATGGTGGAGTGGGCGTTGGCGATGCCGATCATCGGATGCGCGAAATCGGCTTTGGTGTAGCCCATCGCGTAGAACATGGAGCGGTTGGGCGCGCGGGCAACGCCCTCGGTGATCATGGAAGAACGGAGTTTGTCGGTCATGGGATTGGCGATGCAAAAGTCGATGCGAAAGAGGTGTTGAGACAGAAACAAAACGGAAACGAAAGGCAACGGCTCCTGAACCTGGCCGGGCCGAGCCTGTCGTACCGGCAGGCATCCGAACGACCCGGGCTGCGGTTTTGCTGCAGCAGCCGTCCCTCGCGGAGATCGAAACAGCTCGGGAGTGGCCCTTCGTTTCATCGAGATCGGCGGCGCGAGGGAGCCCTCATGCAGACCCCGTACACTTCGCAACCATGCTAATTCATCCCAATTTCAACCCCATCGCCCTGAAGCTGGGGCCTGTCGAAATCCATTGGTACGGCATCATGTACCTGTTGGGCTTCCTCACGTTCTGGCTGCTGTCGAAGAAGCGGCTGAAGGATCAACCCTACGCGCGTTTCGGCTGGACTTCGCGCGATGTGGAGGATTTGCTCTTTGCCGGTGTGCTGGGTGTCATCCTCGGCGGCCGGATCGGCTATGTGTTGTTCTATCAACCCGCGTATTACTTCGCCCATCCCGCTCGCATCATCGCCGTCTGGGATGGCGGCATGGCGTTCCATGGCGGTTTGATTGGCGTGATGATCGCCGCCGGCTGGTTCGCCTGGACGCGCAAGGTGGCGTGGATGGATCTGCTTGACTTCGTGGCGCCGCTGGTGCCTCCCGGTTTGGCGTTCGGCCGCATCGGCAACTTCATCAATGGTGAACTGTGGGGGCGCCCGGCGCCCGCCTGGTGGCCTGGTGCGATGATCTACCCGGAGTCGGGCAGCATGGTGCCGCGATTTCCATCCGAGCTCTACCAGATGTTCTTCGAGGGCATTGTGCTGTTCACGGTGTTGTGGTGGCTGTCTCGCAAGGAGCGGCCCCGTGGCTTCATGGCCGGCAGTTTCGCCCTCGGCTATGGCCTGGCGCGTTTCACCGACGAGTTCTTCCGCCAGCCCGATGCCTTCCTGGGCTACCTCTGGTTTGGCCTGACCATGGGGCAACTGCTGTCCATTCCACTCATCGTTCTGGGCATCGGCATGATCGGGTGGTCCCTGCGCCGGGCCAAGCGCCTGGGCTGGAAACCGGCCGCCTGAGCGGCTCAAGCCCGGGTCAGCCAGCCGCGTCGGGCATGGCCCAATCCTGCGGCCGCAGGATGTGAAGGCCTCGGGTGCGGGCTGCCGCTGCCAAGGCGAGCAAGGCTTTGTCCCGTGTCAAGAGCAGTCGCGCTGAACGGCTCAGGGCCAGGTCGATGAATCGTTGGTCGTCCGGGTCGGCGCAACGCAAGGCTGGGGTGTCGGCATGGCAAGGCAAGGGGTCGGCAAGCAGGGTGGCGTGTCGCGTGAATCCGCTTGCCACGCGTTCGCGCCGATCGAGCGCTGCGCCGCGTCTGGCAAAGACATTGCGCGTGGCTACCTCCAGCGCTTCTTCCTGCATCGCTGCCGTCGCGATCCACCATGCTCCACCCCGCATCAGGCGCCGGGATGGCGCCAGCATCGCAGCGTCCTGGAACAGCAGCCAGTCGAGCACGACATTCGTGTCGAGGACCCAAAGCGGGGGGCGTTCTGGGAATCCGTCGCCATCGAACGGCTGACCAGTCGCCAGATTGGTTTGCGCCCGGGGGGCCATCAGGCTCAGATTTGCCCCCAGCCCATGGCATGCACACCTTTCCACAGCATGTAGCTGGCCAACCCAAGCAGAAGCAGCGAAAACACCCGCTTGAGTGATTGCACGTGAATCCGGTGCGCAACGCGCGCGCCGATCGGTGCCATCAGCACGCTGGTGGCGGCGCAGGCGAACAAGGCAGGCAGATAGACGAAACCCAGGGAGTCGGGCGGCAAGCCGTTGGCCTGCAACCCGGAGACGACATAGCCGAACAGGCCGCCCGCCGCGATGGGAAAGCCCATGGCCGCGCTGGTGGCTACGGCGTTGCGCATATGCATGCCGCGCCAGCCCAGGAAGGGCACCGTGAGGAAGCCACCGCCGGCGCCGACGAGCGAAGAGACGAAACCGATGAGGCCACCGACACCGATGAGTGCCGGCTTGGCTGGTAGGGTTTCCCGTGTGTCGGCAGCCTGCGTGCGGCCCGACGCCACCAGCATGCGCAGCGCCGACAAGCCGACGAACACGGCAAAGAACAGCGCCAGCCAGCCGGATTTGAGCAGGCCGGCGACTTGCGCGCCGATGAAGGTGCCGAGCACGGCGCCCATGCCCATCCACAATGCAATCGGCCAACGCACGGCGCCGCGCTTGTGATGTGCGCGCACGCTCGAGGCCGAGGTGAACAAGATGGTGGTGAGCGAGGTGGCGATGGCCATGTGCACGATCAGGTCGGCGCCGAAGTGTTCGCGTGTGAACATGAAGGTGAGAAAAGGCACCAGCAGCATGCCGCCGCCAATGCCGAGAAGACCAGCCATGAAGCCCGTGAACGAGCCCAGCACCATGAGTTCAAGCAAAAATTGCCAGGCCATTGCACATCGGAAGGTTGAGGTCGTCGTGCGCCGTGTCACAAATGGGACGACGTTGTGCGCAGAAGAGGTGTCTGCCCAAGCCGCGCCGACCATTGATCCCTGAACCCAGTTGGAACAGGTGGGCAAGGTCACCACACTTCGGGAGCGTCTGCGCGAGACACTGCGCGCCCATGCGAAATATTCCAAGCCCGAGGCAAAGCGCATCGGTTCAAGAAATGCCTGATCGGGACGGCCAGGCAGACGTAGCGGATTGTAGGCGGCTGTCGCCCCCCGCTGTTGCCGGGGGCGAGTTGTCAGAGCAATTGACCGTCGGTTTCCAGCGCGGCGTCGAGCCGGCGGTTGATCTGTGCAATCCTGGTCGCCAGCACGGGCAGACCGACCGGAAGCGGGGTTGCCGTTTCTGTATTGGCCCCGGGCCTGGAGGCCAGCATCTTGGCATGGGCCAGGTTGAGCGCCGCCAGAACGGCGATGCGCTCGCGGGCGCGGATCTTGCCCAGTTCGCGAATGCTGCACATCTCGCGATCGACTTCAGCGACGGCCAGCCGCAGCGCGTCCTCCTCACCCTGCGGGCAGGCCAGCATATAGCTCTGGCCCATGATGCTCACTTCCAGGGTGGCGCTGCTCATGGATGCATCTCGCGGAATGGGGTGAGGAAAGCTGGCGCGGCGGCGCTCAGGCTGAAGGCTTGGTCGCCGGCATGCCAGACGGGGGGTCCAGCCGGGCCAGCAGGTGATCGACGCGTGCACGCGCTTCATGCAGCCGTGCCCGCAAGGAGTCACGCTCGGCTTCGAGTTGGCGAATGCGATCATCCAGCAAGGCATTGGTGCGTTTGAGCTCGGCGTGACGCAGCACCAGACGATCGGCCTTGTCGCTCAAGGCATCCAGCAAGGCGGGCAACTCGGTCGGCGTCGTCGGCGGGTTCATGCGAAGGATTCTAGTGCCAGGATCCGCCTCTTCGAACAGCACGAGCAAGGGCCTTCTGTCACGCCTTGCCCTACCATGATGGTGTTGGTGCTTGCGCGGCTACTCATGGTCGCGCGGTTAAACGGGAAACAGGGTGATGTTGCATTGCGCGCATCCAGCCTGTGCTGCCCCCGCAACGGTACGTGGACGCAGGCGCGAGCCTGCCGTTCCGATGCTACAAGCCACTGGTCGCCCGCAAAGGCACTGGGAAGGCGCATCGGGAAGGTCCACCAGCCCGGATACCGGCCAACAGGCGAAAACCGTAGCGCTGCCCGGGGTGAGGCAGGCTGGGTGCTGGGATCCTGCGCGCCGCGCGGGTTCACCGCCGGCGTGGCTTCGTGTCGGGGCGATGCGGTTTTCGATTTCGGCAGGCCGTGCGGGGGAGCGCGGCAGCCGCTACCCATCGACTCTAGCTCCATGAGAAACCATCGTTCCACGAAGCCGTGCCGCAACACGCGCCGGTCTGCCTCGCCCGTCGCCTCATCCCGTGCCATGCCTCCCGGCATGATCCCTGTCGTCCTGCGCGCACCCGCGTCGCAACCCCTGCGCATGCCCATGCTCGGCGCATGCGCCCTGTCGCTCTTGGCGGTCCATGCCGCACAGGCCCAGACGTCGGCCTCAGTCACGGCGCTGCCACCGGTGGTGGTGTCAGCCAGCGGCTATTCGCAGTCCTTGTCGAACGCGTTGCCCAGTGTGAGTGTGATCACGCGCGAACAGATTGAGGAGTCGGGTGCACAAAACCTGACGACATTGCTACAGCAGGCGGCGGGTGTGCAGGTCACGTCCAACGGCGGGCCGGGGCAGAGCGGCAATCTCTATGTGCGGGGTTTTGGCGGTACCGACGTGCTGGTCCTGCTCGACGGTGTGCCGATCAATGCGCAGGACACGACCGGCACCGCCTATCTGAACAACTTCACGAGCGACCAGATCCAGCGCATCGAAATCATCCGTGGCAACGTCTCGGCGATCTACGGCTCGGGGGCGATTGGCGGCGTGGTGCTCATCATCACGCGCAAGGGCGAAAAAGAGCCGCAGGCCTCGGTTTCGATCACGGCCGGCAGCCGCAACACCGCAACCGTCTCGGCCAATGCCAGCGGGGAAGTGGGGAAGACGCAGTTGCAAGCGGGCATCAGCCGCTTCACCACACAAGGCATTTCGTC
>JAJXUC010000044.1 GCA_021783435.1 Pseudomonadota bacterium
CGCCGCTGCACTTGGGACAGGCGCCCAGCGGCTCCTGGCCGGTGAAATCCGGGGCCTCGGAGCCTTCGCCGCTGATGGGCTGGCCGAAGTCGAATTCGAGCTTCCACTGCCCCGCCTCGCCTTCGCGCGCGAGCTTGAGCTCGGCGGCGAAGGGCCGGCCCATCTTGCTGCGAAATCCGGTGAGCGGGCCCAGGTGCTTGTGCGTCAGCAGTTGCTCCACCTCGGCGATCTCGAAGCTGCGTCCGGCCGGGTGTTTGCCGATGGAAAAATCGCACTGTGTGCAGGCGAAGCGGTGGTAGTTTTCCTTCACCACGCCGCCACAGTTCGGGCAGGGCGTCTTGAGCGTGGCATAGTCGCCCGGCACGCTGTCACGGTTGAATTCCTTGGCGCGCCTGACGATGGCCTCGGTCATCGACGCGATTTCCCGCATGAAGGCGTCGCGCTGCATCTGGCCACGTTCCATCTGCGCCAGCTTGTGCTCCCACTCGCCAGTGAGTTCAGGCTTGGTGAGTTCTTCCACGCCCAGCCCGCGCAGCAGGGTCATGAGCTGGAAGGACTTGGCCGTGGGCACCAGCTCGCGGCCTTCGCGCAACATGTATTGCTCGGCCAGCAGGCCTTCAATGATGCTCGATCGCGTGGCCGGCGTGCCCAGCCCCTTGCCGGCCATGGCTTCGGCGTAGTCCTCGTCATCCACCATCTTGCCGGCGTTTTCCATCGCGCTCAGCAGCGTAGCCTCGGTGTAGCGCGCCGGCGGTTTGGTTTTGTGTTCGAGCAGCTCGACGGTTTCGGCGGCGACCTTCTCGCCGGGCTCGACCGCGACGAGATTGGCATCGTCGCCCTGTTGCGCGCGGCCATAGATTTCCAGCCAGCCGGGCACCACCAGCACGCGGCCCTCGGTGCGGAACTGGTGCGCGTCGATGCGGCTGATGCGGGTGGTGACGTGGAACTCGGCCGCCGGGAAAAACACCGCGAGGAAGCGCCGCGCCACCATGTCGTACAGCTTGGCCTCGGCCTCGCTCAGCGCCTTGGGCACTTGCGGCGTGGGAATGATGGCGAAGTGGTCCGACACCTTGGCGTTGTCGAACACGCGCTTGGTCGGTTTGACGTAGCCCTTGTCCAGCGCGCTGCGGGCGAAGCCGGCCAAGGGCGCAGCGGCGCCCTCGCCTTCCCCCAGCACCTTGAGGGTGTCACGGGCGACGGCCACATAGTCTTCGGGCAGGTGTCGCGAATCGGTTCGCGGATAGGTCAGCGCCTTGTGCTTTTCGTACAGCGACTGCGCCAGCGACAGCGTCATCTTGGCGGAAAACCCGAAACGCGAATTGGCCTCGCGCTGCAGGGTGGTGAGGTCGAACAGGGCCGGCGAGATCTGCGTTGCCGGTTTGGATTCGTCGGTGACCTCGGCCGTCTTGCCGGCGCAGGCGGCGACGACGGCGTCGGCCTGGGCGCGGTCCCACAGGCGGTCGGCGCGGCGATCGCCGTCGTCCGCATCTTTCTTGAACGCCGGGTCGAACCACTTGCCACTGTAGTTGCCGGCGGCGGCGGCGAAACCGGCCTGCACTTCGTAGTAGGGCCGCGCCACATGGCGCCGGATCTGTTCCTCGCGCGCCACCACCACCGACAGCGTCGGCGTCTGCACCCGGCCCACCGGGGTGAGGAAAAAACCGCCATCGCGCGAGTTGAACGCGGTCATCGCCCGCGTACCGTTGATGCCCACCAGCCAGTCGGCCTCGCTGCGGCAGCGCGCGGCCGAAGCCAAAGGCTGCATCTCGGCGTCGCTGCGCAAATGCGCGAAACCATCGCGGATGGCTTGCGGCGTCATCGACTGCAACCACAGCCGCTGCACCGGCTGCTTGGCACTGGCGTATTGCTGGATCAGGCGGAAAATCAGCTCGCCTTCGCGCCCCGCGTCGCAGGCATTGACCACGGCCGTGACGTCCTTGCGCTTGAGCAGTTTGGCGATGGCCGAGAGTCGCGACTTGGTCTTCTCGATCGGCTTGAGGTCGAAGTGGGTGGGCACAACCGGCAGGTTGGCGAAACTCCACTTGCCGCGCTTGACCTCGAAGGCCTCGGGGGCGCCGATTTCCACCAGATGGCCGACGGCCGAGGTGACGAGGTACGACTCGCTCTCGAAATACTCATCATGCTTGTCGAACTTGCCGGCGGTTGGCGTGAGGGCGCGCACGATGTCTTGCGCGACGCTGGGTTTTTCGGCGATGACGAGGGTTTTGCTCATGGATGCTTGCGTTGAATTCAGAGATCTTTGGCGATGCCGGCGATGTCTTCCGGGAACAGCTCGCCGGACTCGGCCAGTTTCACCCGGCCATCACGCCCGACGACGATGGTCACCGGCAGCCCGGCAGGTTTGGGCAGGACCTTGGCCAGTTCGGGCGACATCCAGGCCACCGGAAAGCTCATGCCGCGCTGCCGGACATAAGGGAGCACGTCGGCGGCCTTCTTGTCGATCGACAGACCGAGCACAATCAGCCCCTTGTGACCGTGGTCCTTGTAGAGTTGTTCCATGTGGGGCACTTGTCTGGCACAGAACGGACACCAGGTCGCCCAGTAGTCCAGCACCACCAGACACCCCTTCAGATCTTGCGTTTGGAGCTTACGGCCATCGATCAGTTCGATGCTGGCTGGCAAGGGGAAGGCGCTGCCCACGGCGGGCAGCGGCACCGCTTTCATGTCCGTCTTGTTCAGCCCGATTGCCTGCTGCGCCACGGACTGCGCCAGCACCACGGGCGCAAGCGCCGCTGCGGCAACGCCGCCGGCGAACAATCTGAGATGCAAACGACGCTGCTGGCTCATGCTCAGTCTCCTTACAATTTCATCGCAAGCTGCGATACAAAGTACGGGGTCGTGCGGTGACTCGGCGGTCGCCGCGACTCGGCTCGACACTGCGCTTGCACCCACTGCGCGCCCGTCTATCGGCAAGTTTGCAGATGCAGTTGGTCATGCCCACTCCTTTTTCTACTTTAACCAGTTTCCCGCGAACGGTGAAACCGCGGGTCCGAGTCCATACCCATGCCCAAAGCCCAGCCAGCCCCCTTCACGGCGAAGTCCGGCCGTGGCCCACGCACCGAAGTGCGCTCCTCCCCAGTGCATGGCAAGGGTGTGTTTGCACGCAGGCCCGTTGCGGCCGGTGAACGCGTGATCGAGTATGTCGGCGAGCGCATCTCCTGGGATGAAGCCCTGCGCCGCCACCCGCACGACCCGGCGCAGCCCCATCACACCTTCTACTTCTCACTGGATGATGGCCGCGTCATCGACGCGAGCGTCGGCGGCAACAGCGCGCGCTGGATCAACCACGCCTGCGCGCCCAACTGCGAAGCGCGGCAAGAGGGGCTGCGGGTGTTCATTCACGCCCTGCGCGACCTGGCCGTGGGCGAGGAGTTGTTCTACGACTACCGTCTCGTGCTGGACGCTCGCTACACCGCCAAACTCAAGCGCGAATACGCCTGCCACTGCGGGGCGCCCGGTTGCCGCGGCACACTGCTCGCACCCAAGCGCTAAGCCCATCCCGAGTCCATGTCCAAGCCCGATCCAGCCGCGTCCAGCGCAAGGGCAGAACCTGTGACGCAGAGCCCTGCCGGCAGCGCCGACGCAAGCCAGGCGCTGGCGCTGCAGACCCTGCTCGAGGCGCAGCAGCAGGCTTGCACGGTGCATTGGTGCGACCAGATCGACTCGACCAATGCCGAACTGCTGGCACGCGTGCGCGCCGTCGACAGCCAGCCTCCGAAGAATCATGCCGGACCGCCCCGAGCCATGCTCGCCCCCGCGGACGGCCGGAGGCGAAGCTGCGGGCCTGGGGGCGCCGGCCCGCAGCTTCTGGTTGCCGGCCACCAGACCGCCGGCCGGGGCCGTCAGGGCCGGCCATGGGTGGACGGCGCCCACACCAGCCTGCTGGCCTCGCTGGCCTGGCCGTTCGCGCCGGGCACACCCATCGCCGGTCTGAGTGTGGCGGTGGGCGTTTGGATGGCGCAATGCCTGCACGGACTGGGGGCCACCGAAGTGCGTTTGAAGTGGCCCAACGATGTGCTGCTGCACGAGCGCAAGCTCGCCGGTGTGCTGGTGGAACTGGCCGATACGCAACTCGCCCGCTGGGCCGTGATCGGCATGGGCCTGAACCTGCGAAGCCCGCCGGGTCTGCCCGATGCCATTGGCCTGGATGCCTGCCATCCGCACCGGGACGCCCCCGACAGCTCGTCAACCGGCTCTCCCCCAGGAGGGCAAGCAAACTGGGGGACGGCCCGTCCGCTTCGTTTGAGCCGCTGGGACGTTTTGCAGCGACTCATGCCGGCCATGCTCGCTGGCCTGCCGATCTACGCGCAGGCCGGCTTCGCTCCCTGGTCCGATGCCTGGAATCAGTTGCACGCCTGGACCGGTGAGCCGGTGGCGGTGCTCGACCATGGCACACTGCGCCAGACGGGCCTGGCGCTGGGGGTGGACGACAGCGGCCACCTGCTGTTGCAGACGGCCCAAGGCACGAGCCGTGTGGCCAGTGGAGACGTGTCGCTGCGGCGCGCCGCGGCGCCGACCGGCCACCAGCCCATGCCCTGAACCATCCGGTACTGCGCCCCTGCCCTCCATCCGAAAACCCGTTCTCCTCGCACCCATTCACCATGCTGCGCGCTTTCGTTTTGCTCCTCGTCCTCGGCAATCTGGGCTTTTACGCCTGGTCGCATGGCTATCTGCGGGCTGCCGGCCTGGGGCCGGCCGACGTGACCGAACCGCAGCGTCTGACGCAGCAAATCCATCCTGAGCGCCTGAGCGTGTCGGTCGTGCAAGCGCCCGCCTCCGCGGCTGCACCCGCGTCGGCACCTGCTGCATCGGCGCCGTCAGCCCAGCCCGGCGCCGCGGCTTCGGCGGCCTCTGCCGCGCAAGCTGCCGTCACGGCGGCCGCATCGAGCCTTGCCGGCAACGCCTCCAAGCTCTGCCTGCAAGTCGGTCCCTACATCACGGTCGGCCCGGCCGT
Organism: Pseudomonadota bacterium; assembly: GCA_021783435.1. The sequence goes on from JAJXUC010000044.1 coordinate 4,976, forward strand.
GGGTGCCGCGCTGCGTGCCGCCGGGCTGGCACCAGTGGAAAAAAAGCAGGCGCTCAACCCGCAGTGGATGGTGTTGATGGGCCCCTTCCCGGACACCGCCACGCTCAACCGCAAACTCGGCGAACTGCAGCGCCTGGGTCTGAAGGATGGCACCTACACACCCGTGACCGATCGGCCGGACTACATGCCCGGCATCTCCCTGGGCGTGCTGGCCACTGAAGCTGCAGCGCAACAGGAACTGGCGCAGATGCAAGCCAAAGGCGTGAACAGCGCGCATGTGGTGCAGCGCAATGCCGGCATGAAATCCACCTTCTGGGTGCTGGACGACATGACACCAACCCAGGCCGCGGCCCTGCGCAAACTCAGTGCGAGTGCGCTGAAGGACAAGAAGCCCGAAGCCTGCGCCGGTTGAGCCTGGTGACTGCTGGAACCCTGGGGCGCCGCAGCAGCCCGGCCATGCCTCGCGCCCGGCGCAGCGCCAATCCCGCGAGGTCGCTCAAGCCTGGGCCAACCAGTTGCGTGAGAGCTGCACCCAAAAGCTGGCACCCAACGGAATGATGTCGTCGTTGAAGTCGTAGCTGGCGTTGTGCAGGGTGCAGGGACCGGCGCCGTGGCCTGGGCTGCGGTGGTCGCCGCCGCCGTTGCCGATGATGACATAGGCGCCGGGCCGCGCTTGCAGCATATAGGCGAAATCTTCCGCCCCCATCGACGGTTCGAAATCGTGGACGGCTTCCTCGCCAACCAGTTCGCGCATGACGTGGCGGGCAAACTCGGCCTCGGCGGCGTGATTGATGGTGGGCGGGTAGTTGCGATGGAAGGTGAAGTCGCACTGCATGCCGAACGCCTGCGCGGTGTGCTGCGCCATCTCGCGCATGCGCGACTCGATCAGGTCCAGCAGTTCGGTGGTGAAGGTGCGCGCCGTGCCCTGGATTTCCACCGAGTCGGGCACCACGTTGGTGGCCTCGCCGGCATGGATCATGGTGACGGAAATGACCCCGGCTTCCTGCGGATTCTTGTTGCGGCTGATGATGGTCTGGAAGCCCAGCGCCATCTGGCAGGCGGCCGGCAGCGGATCGAGCCCGAGATGGGGCATGGCGGCGTGCGAGCCTTTGCCGCGCACGACGATGCGAAACTCGTTGCTCGACGCCATCACCGGCCCGGCCCTCACCGCGAAGTGCCCGGCAGGCAGCCCCGGCCAGTTGTGCATGCCGAACACGGCGTCCACCGGGAACTTGTCGAACAGACCGTCCTTGATCATCTCGCGCGCGCCGCCGCCGCCTTCTTCGGCGGGCTGGAAGATGCACACCACGCGACCGGCGAAATCGCGGTTGCGGCTGAGGTGATGCGCCGCCGCCAGCAACATGGCGGTATGGCCGTCGTGGCCGCAGGCATGCATCTTGCCGGGATGGGTGCTGACGTGAGCGAAGGTGTTCTTCTCCGTGACCGGCAGGGCGTCGATGTCGGCGCGCAGGCCGATGCCGCGTCCCGGTCCCTTGCTGCCCTCGATCACCGCCACCACGCCGGTCTTGCCCAGGCCGCGGTGCACCGGCAAACCCCATTCGGCGAGCAGCGTGGCGATGGTGTCGCTCGTGCGGTCTTCGTGGAAGCACAACTCGGGGTGGGCATGAATGTCGCGGCGGATGGCGCGAAAGCGCGCCGCCTCGGTCACGATGGAATCGATGATCTGCATGGAAAGCTCCTGCTCGTGCGTTCGGGGATGGCGAGTTCATTTTCGCGCAATTGGCCGAAGGTTGCCGACGACTTGCATCGTCCCTATGGAAACTACCTCGGCAGGCGCGTCCTGGACCGTCCTACACTTGCCTGCCACCGCGCGCGTCATCCCCCTCGCCCCTGTGCCCTGCCATGACGACCCTTGCCACTATGGATGCCCCTCCAGACGCCACCTCGGGGTCGGTCGTGCGCGCCGCCTGTCCGCACGATTGCCCTGACACCTGCGCACTGCTGGTCACCGTACGCGACGGCGTGGCCTTGAGCGTGCGTGGTGACCCCAGTCACCCCACCACCCACGGTGCGTTGTGCACCAAAGTCTCGCGCTACACCGAGCGCACCTACCACCCGGACCGCGTGCTGCAACCCATGCTGCGCATCGGCCCGAAGGGCAGCGGGAAGTTCGCCCCGGTGAGTTGGGACGACGCCCTCGCCGACATCGCCACGCGGCTGCAGGCCATTGCCGCGCGCGACCCGCAAGCCATCCTGCCCTATTCCTACGGCGGCACGCTGGGTTTCGTGCAGGGCGAGAGCATGGCGGCGCGCTTTTTCCACAAGCTCGGCGCCAGCCTGCTCGACCGCACCATCTGCTCCACCGCGGGCGAGGCGGGGCTCAAAGCCGTGATCGGCGGCAAGCTCGGGATGGACGTTGAACAGTTCGAGAACAGCCAGCTCATCCTCATCTGGGGCAGCAACAGCATCACCAGCAATCTGCATTTCTGGACCTATGCGCAACGCGCCAAGCGCAACGGCGCCAAGTTGGTGTGTATCGATCCCTGGCGCAACGACACGGCCGACAAGTGCCACGAGCACATCCAGTTGCGCCCCGGCACCGACGCGGCGCTGGCCTATGCGCTGATGCACGAGCTGATCGTGAACGACCGGCTCGACCACGGCTACATCGCGTCATACACCGTGGGCTTCGAGCCCCTGCGCAGGCGCGCGCTGGAGTGGCCGCCCGAGCGTGCGGCCGAGGTGTGCGGCGTGCCGGTGGCGCAGATTCGCCAATTGGCGCGCGACTACGGCACGCTCTCGCCTGCTGCCATCCGCATGAACTACGGCCTGCAGCGCGTGCGTGGCGGCGCCAACGCGGTGCGCGCCATCGCCTGCCTGCCGGCGCTGGTGGGTGCATGGCGACACGACGCCGGCGGGCTGCTGTTGTCCAGCTCGAACCATTTCGCTGCGAACGGCGAGGCGCTGGAGCGTCCGGATTTGCTGGCGGGACGCAAGCCGCGCACGATCAATATGGTGACCATCGGCGACGATCTGCTGCGCGAAGGGGACAGCGATTTCGGCCCGAAAATCGAGGCCGTCATCGTCTACAACAGCAATCCTCTGGCCGTCGCTCCCGAAGGCGACAAGGTCCGCCAGGGCTTTTCCCGCGACGATCTTTTCACCGTGGTGCTGGAGCACTTCCAGACCGACACCGCCGACTACGCCGACTACCTGCTACCGGCCACCACCCAGCTCGAACACGTGGACGTGCACAAGGCCTACGGCCACCGCTACTGGATGGCGAACAACGCCGCCATCGCCCCGCTCGGCGAGGCCAAACCCAACACCGAGATTTTCCGCCTGCTGGCCGCGCGCATGGGGTTCACCGAGCCGTGCTTTGCCGAGACCGACGAGCAGATCGCCGCGCAGGCCATCGCCCCCGATGCGCGCAACGGCGGCATCGATTGGGAACAGTTGAAATCCAGCGGCTGGGCCAAGCTGCCCGGCGCTGCCGCGCCCTTCGCGCAAGGCGGCTTCCCCACGCCTTCAGGCCAGTGCGAGTTCTGGTCGCAGCGCGAGCAGGACGCCGGGCGCGACCCGCTGCCCGAAGTGCTCCTGCCCTACGAGTGCGCCGAGACCACGCCCGATCTGGCGGCGCGCTACCCGCTGACCATGATCTCGCCGCCCGCGCGCAACTTCCTCAACTCCAGCTTCGTGAACGTGGACAGCCTGCGTCGGCTCGAAGCGGAGCCGCTGCTGCTGCTCCATCCTGACGACGCCGCGGTGCGTGGCATTGCCGACGGCGCCATGGTGCGTGCCTTCAACGACCGTGGCACCACCCTCAGCCGCGCCCGGCTCAGCACCCGCACCCGCCCCGGTCAGATCGTTGCCCTGGGCATCTGGTGGCGCAAACTCAGCCCCGGCGGCACCAACATCAACCAACTCACCCACCAGCGCCTGACCGATCTGGGGGCGGGGCCTTGTTTCTATGATTGCCTGGTCGAGGTCACCGCTGCGAAGGCCATGGCTGCAGCCTGACCCTTACAAAGCCCGCCATGCGACAGCGCTGGACCCTGACCGCAAAGATTGCCCTGTTCGCCGGGGTATTCTTGGCACTGTCGCTGCTATCGGTGGGTGCGACACTGTGGATTTCCTGGAATCTGGAGGGCGGCGCTGCGGCGGTAAATGAGGCCGGGCGGCTGCGCATGATGACCTACCGTCTGGCGCTGAGTTCCTCCGCGCCGAGCCGCACCACCGTGATTCAGGAGGTGACGCAGATGCAGCACAGCCTGGATCTGCTGCGCAGCGGCAACCCGGCGCGGCCGCTGTTCATTCCCTGGGACGACACCATCCGCCAGCGCTACGCCAAGGTGCAGACGAAATGGCAACGACTGCGCCCGCGCTGGCTAGACCCGGCGGAGGGCCCGGCGATCTCCCGCGCCGAACTCGACCGTTTCGTTGCGCAGATCGACGCCTTCGTCACCGCGATCGAGCGCCGGCTGGAGTTCTGGACCACCGTGCTGCACGCGTTCCAGATGGCGATGGCCGCGCTGGTGGTGATTGGCGCGCTACTCATGTTCTACGCCGGTTACCTGTTCGTGCTCGATCCGGTCGGCCGGCTCAGCCGCGGCGTCGCGGCGCTCGAAGGTGGCGACTACTCGGCGCGTGTCGAGGTGGATTCCACCGTCGAACTGGGCGATCTGGCGCTGGGCTTCAACCGCATGGCAGGACAGTTGCAGACCGTGTATGCCGAATTGGAAGACCGGGTGAGGCAGAAGACCGCCGCCCTGCAGACCGAGCAGCAGCGTCTGAGCACGCTCTACGAGGTCAGCGCCCTAGTCTCGCGGGCGCAGAGCCTGGACGAGCTGTCTCGCGCCTTTACCGCCGTGATCCGGCGCATCGCCGGAGCCGATGCCGCCATCCTGCGCTGGACCGATGAAGCTGCACAGCGCTACCTGCTACTCGCCACCGAAGGCATGCCGCAGGACATCACCGCAGACGAACGCTGTCTGCTCGCCGGCGCCTGTCATTGCGGTCAGGCGCCGGCCGATTCCGGCCCGCAGATCGTGCAGTTCCGCAAGCCGGGGCAGGAGGTGTTCGACGCCCGCCCCGACGACGCCTGCGTGCGCGCCGGATTCACCACCCTGGTCAGCGTGCCCGTCTCCACCCAGCATCGGCTACTGGGCGAGATCGACATCTTCTACCGTCCCCCTCACACCAGCGATCCAGCCCAGCATGCCCTGCTCGACGCCCTCGCCGGCCATCTGGCCTCGGCCATGGAGAGCCTGCGCGGCGCCGCACTGGAACGCGAGGCTGCCGTGGCGCAGGAGCGCACCCTGCTGGCGCGTGAACTGCACGACTCCATCGCCCAGGCGCTGGCGTTCATGAAAATCCAGTTGCAGTTGCTGCGTTCGGCGCTGAAGTCGAATAGCGCCGCGCGCATCGACACCGCGGTGAACGAACTCGACGCCGGGGTGCGTGAAAGCCTGGCCGACGTGCGCGAGTTGCTGCTGCATTTCCGCACCCGCACCCAGGAGCAGGACATCGAGCCCGCGCTGCGCAGCACCCTGCAGAAGTTCGAGCTGCAAAGCGGGGTAGCCGTCGCCCTGGAGTTCAACGGCCATGGCCAGCCGCTCGACCCCGACGTGCAGGTGCAAGTGCTGCATGTGCTGCAGGAAGCATTGTCGAACGTCCGCAAGCACGCCCACGCCAGAACCGTGACAGTCGATGTGCGCAGCCTGCCGCGCTGGCGCTTCGAGATCGGCGACGACGGACAGGGCTTCGATGCGCTGAATCTCGCCGCTGATGCGCAGGCCCATGTCGGCCTGCAAATCATGCGCGAACGCGCGACCACGATCGGCGCCAAACTCGACGTCCTCTCGGCCCTGGGCAAGGGCACCCGCGTGGTGCTCGAACTTCCCGAATCCCCTGCCCTGGCGGGACTGCATCGCCAGCAACCCACCCCCCCATCCGCCGCCCATGCCGCCTGACATCCGCATCCTGCTGGTCGACGACCACACCCTGTTTCGCCGAGGTCTGTCAGCCCTGCTCAGCGAAGATCCCGATCTGAAAGTCGCCGGCGAAGCGGGCGATGTCGGCGAGGCGCTGCGTCTGGCCACCCAGATCCAGCCCGACGTGGTACTGCTCGACAACCACCTGCCCGGTGTGCGCGGAGTCGATGCCGTGAAAAGCTTGCGGCAGGCTGTGCCGGGCGCGCATGTGGTGATGCTCACAGTCAGCGACGATGCCGCCGACCTTGGCGCGGCGCTACGGGCCGGTGCCAGCGGCTACCTGCTCAAGACCTGCGAAGCCGACGAGCTCATCGGCGCCGTGCGCCGCGCCCATCGCGGAGAAGTGGTGATCGGCGCGGAAATGGCGCCCAAGCTGGCACAGGCATTCATCGCGCCAGAGCAGCCCCCTATTGCCGCATGCGCCCAGTCGACCGCAGCCCAGGCGCAAGACAGCCCCCTGAGCCCGCGCGAGCGGCAGATCGCCACCGCCATCGCCCGCGGCGCGAGCAACAAGCTGATCGCGCGCGAACTCGATATCGCCGAAACCACGGTGAAGGTGCATGTGCAAAGCATCCTGCGCAAGCTCGACCTGAGTTCGCGGGTGCAGATCGCTGTCTACGCCAGCGAGCACGGCCTGACGGACTGACATCCGACCAAGAGGAACACTCGATGCATATCACCAGTTTCGCCGACCTGCTGCACGCCGCGAGGACGCAGGACCAGCCCCAGCGCCTTCTGTTCATCTTCGCCGCATCCGAGTTGCCGGGCGACGCGTCCAAAACGCAGCAGGAGCGTTTCCTGGCACGCATGGGAGGAGCGCTGTCGCCAATCGTCTATGTCGACAAATCTCCCGACGAGATCGGCAGCTTCGCCGATCTCGTCGAGGAATCCAGTGGAATTGGAGCGCACTGGGACATCGTGTTCGTGACCAGCCTGTCCGGATATGAAGGCAGGCTGCCGGACAGCGGACAGACCGAACAGGCCTTCGTCCGTCTGATCGAGATGATCCACCTGGGGCAGATCGACAGCTTTTTGACCTTTGATCGCGAAGGCGGCATCGTCCGCCTGTATTAGGGCCTGTCGGACTTGAGGTCCCTGTTGAAACTGCCCGAGTGTCACGAGATGTTCGTGTGACACCAGCACGCAGATCAACTCTTATCTTATGTAAAAACTTCTTGAATACGGCCTAGCTCCGATGGTCGTAGTTCTTTCGAACGAAGCCCAAGCTAGGCGCTCGTTCCTTTGCACACTGCACTCAGCCGGCAGACGAATGTTCCGAACGACTCGCGGAGCCTAGATTTCTCTAGGCAATGAAAAGGAGTCTGTCATGAGCGTGACTGAGCAGCAACACAAGCGCCAGGTCTGGTCGGTGCTGATCGTCAGCACCTGGGCGTTCACGGTGTGTTTCATGGTGTGGATGATGTTTGCCGTCATCGGCATCCCCATCAAGAAAACCCTCGGCCTCAATGCCACCGAATTCGGCCTGCTCACCGCCATGCCGGTGCTCAGCGGCTCGCTGGTGCGCGTCCCGCTAGGCATCTGGACCGACCGCTACGGCGGCCGCATTGTGTTTGCCGCGATCATGGCGGCCACCGTCGTTCCCATCTGGATGCTGGCCTATGCCACGCAGTACTGGCAGTACCTGACCATCGGTTTGTTAATCGGTCTGGCCGGCGGCTCGTTCTCGGTCGGCACGCCGTATGTGGCGCGCTGGTTTCCCAAGGAACGCCAGGGTCTGGCGATGGGCATTTTCGGCGCAGGCAACTCGGGGGCTGCGGTCAACAAATTCGTCGCCCCGGCCTTGGTCGTGGCTTTCGGCTGGACCATGGTGCCGCATGTGTATGCCGCGGTGATGCTGGGCACGGTCATCCTGTTCTGGGTGTTCAGCCGCCACGACCCCAGCCACGTGGTGCAGGGACAGACCAGCTTCATGGACCAGTTGCGCGCCCTGCGCGACCCTGGGGTATTGAAGTACAGCCAGTACTACAGCATCGTGTTCGGCGGCTATGTCGCGCTGTCGCTGTGGATGGTGCAGTACTACGTGGGCGAGTATGGGCTGGACATCCGCGTCGCCGCCCTGCTTGCAGCCGCGTTCTCGCTCCCGGGCGGCGTGCTGCGCGCAGTCGGCGGCTGGCTGTCCGACAAATTCGGCGCGCACAGCGTGACCTGGTGGGTGCTGTGGGTGAGTTGGGTGGCGCTGTTCCTGCTGTCGTATCCGCAAACGCAGTTCACGGTGCAAACCACCAACGGCCCCTCCACCTTTCACATTGGGCTCAATGTCTACACCTTCACCATCCTGATGTTCATCCTCGGTGTGGCCTTCGCCTTCGGCAAGGCCAGCGTGTTCAAGTACATCGCCGACGACTATCCCGCCAATATCGGCACAGTGTCGGGCATCGTCGGCCTGGCCGGCGGCATGGGCGGGTTTGTCCTGCCCATCATGTTTGGCGGCCTGCTCGATCTGACCGGCATCCGTTCCTCCGCCTTCATGCTGATGTACGGCGTGGTGTCAGTGTCGCTGACATGGATGTTCTTCACCGAAATGCGCCGCACCGACGTGTTCAAGCCATCCCAGTCTGCCCAGACCACACCCGCAGCTCAAACCAAAACCTTCGCATCCGGAGCGAGCCTGTCACAAGGCAAGCCTGCCGACGCAATCCGTCACTGAGCCACCAGGAGAGTCATCATGTCGAGTCATGTGATCCAGCATTGGAGTCCGGAAGATGCCACCTTCTGGCAGAACAAAGGCCAGATGATCGCCTACCGCAATCTGTGGATTTCCATTCCCGCCCTGACCCTGGCCTTCGCGGTCTGGATGGTGTGGTCGGTGGTGGTGGTGAAGCTGCCGCAGGTAGGGTTCAAGTTCTCCACCAACCAGTTGTTCTGGTTGGCTGCGCTGCCCGGCTTGTTCGGTGCGACGCTACGCATTTTCTATTCCTTCATGGTGCCGATCTTCGGCGGACGGCGCTGGACGGCGATTTCCACCGCCTCGCTGCTGCTGCCGGCCTTGGGTGTCTACTACGCGGTGCAAAACCCCAATACCCCTTACGAGATCTTCGTCATCCTGGCGCTGCTCAGCGGCTTTGGCGGCGGCAATTTCGCCTCCTCGATGGCGAATATCAATTTCTTCTTCCCCCGGGCGCAGAAAGGCCTGGCTCTGGGACTGAACGCCGGGCTGGGCAATCTGGGAGTGTCCATCGTGCAGTTCATCGTGCCGCTGGTCATCACGGCGGGAATCTACGGTGCGCTGAGCGGTGCACCGCAGACCGCGGTAGTCGGCGGCAAGACCACCCAGCTCTGGCTGCAGAATGCCGGCTTCGTCTGGGTGCCCTTCATCATCGCGTCGAGCCTGGCGGCCTGGTTCGGCATGAATGATCTGGCAGAAGCCAAGGCGTCGTTCGCTGAACAGGCCGTCATTTTCAAGCGCTCGCATACCTGGCTGATGAGTCTGCTCTATACCGGCACCTTCGGCTCGTTCATCGGCTACTCCGCTGGCTTTCCCTTGCTGATCAAGTCGCAGTTTCCAGGAATCGACGCCCTCGACTACGCTTGGCTCGGCCCCTTCGTCGGCGCCCTCATTCGTCCGGTCGGCGGCTGGCTGGCCGACAAGCTGGGCGGTGCCCGCGTGACCTTCTGGAACTTCGTCGTCATGACACTGGGGGTGTTTGCGGTGCTCAGCTTCCTACCCCAGGGGGAGCAAAGCGGCAACTTCACCGGTTTTCTCACGGCATTCATGCTGCTGTTCGCCACCACCGGCATCGGCAACGGTTCAACCTTCCGCATGATCCCTGTCATCTTTCTCACCGACCGCATGCGCACCGCTGGGGGTCAGAACGCGGCGGCGCAGGACCAGGCGGTGCAGGACGCCAACAAGGAGGCTGCGGCCGTGATCGGTTTCACCTCGGCAGTCGCCGCCTACGGCGCGTTCTTCATCCCCATGAGCTACGGCAGCTCGATTTCCCTGACTGGCGGGCCCCAAGCCGCGCTTTACGGATTCGTCGTCTTCTATGTGCTTTGCGTGCTGGTCACCTGGTGGAATTACAGCCGCAAGAACGCCCCCATGCCCTGCTGATGTCCCGAACACGACGGAGACCACAATGAGCCACTTTCTCGACCGCCTCACCCATTTCGCCCAGACCCGCGAGAAGTTCGCCGACGGCCACGGCGAAGTCACCCGGGAAGACCGCACCTGGGAGGACGCCTACCGCGGCCGCTGGCAGCACGACAAGATCGTGCGCTCGACCCACGGCGCCAACTGCACGGGCTCTTGCTCGTGGAAGATCTATGTGAAGGGCGGGATCGTCACCTGGGAGACGCAGCAGACCGACTATCCGCGCACCCGCCCCGACATGCCCAACCACGAGCCGCGCGGCTGCCAGCGCGGGGCCTCGGCGAGTTGGTATCTGTATTCAGCCAACCGGGTGAAGTACCCGATGGTGCGCGGCCGGCTGATGAAAATGTGGCGCGAGGCGCGCAAGACGCTCGACCCGGTGGCTGCCTGGTCCAGCATCGTGCAGGACAAGGCCAAGCGCGGCGAATACCAGAAGCTGCGCGGCATGGGCGGCTTCATCCGCGCGCATTGGGACGAGATCAACGAGATCATCGCCGCGGCCAATGTGTACACCATCAAGACCTACGGCCCGGATCGCATCTACGGCTTCTCGCCGATTCCGGCCATGTCCATGGTGTCGTATGCCGCCGGTTCGCGCTACCTCAACCTCATCGGCGCCGTGCCGGGTAGCTTCTACGACTGGTATTGCGATCTGCCGCCGGCCTCGCCTCAGGTCTGGGGCGAACAGACCGACGTGGCCGAATCGGCTGAGTGGTTCAACGCCAACTACATCATGGCCTGGGGTTCGAACGTCCCGCAGACCCGCACCCCCGACGCGCACTTCTACACCGAGGCGCGCTACCGCGGCGCCAAGACGGTGGCGGTGACACCCGACTACTCGGAGGTCGCCAAGCTCAGCGACGAATGGGTGCATCCCAAGCAGGGCACCGACTCGGCGCTGGCCATAGCGATGGGCCACGTGATGCTGCGCGAGTTTCACTTCGGCGAGCACAAGTCCGACTACTTCGAGAGCTATTGCCGCAGCTACACCGACATGCCGCTGCTGGTGCGGCTGGAAGAACGCGAGATCGCCGGCGGCCACCGCGTGCTCGCCGCCGACCGCTACGTGCGCGCCAGCGATTTCGCCGACAAGCTCGGCCAGGCCAACAACCCGGAATGGAAAACCGTGGCCCTGGACGCTGCCGGACAGATCGCGCTGCCGCACGGCTCGATCGGCTTCCGCTGGGGCGAGCAGGGCGACATGGTCGGCAAGTGGAATCTCGAAGCGCGCGACGCCCGCAATGGGTCCGACATGCGGCTCGCGCTCAGCCTGATCGACAGGAAAGACGGCATTGCCGATGTGGGCTTTCCCTACTTCGGCGGCGTACCTGCCGAGCACCACCCCGGCAACGTGCAGGACGACGTGCTGGTGCGCAAGGTGCCGTATCGCGTGCTGCAACTGGTCGACGCCGAAGGCAATGCGCAGGACGTGAAGGTTGCCTCGGTCTATGACCTGATGGCGGCGCATTACGGCATCGACCGCGGCCTGGGCGCGGAGCCCAATCCCTGCGCGACGAGCTATGCCGACAATGTGCCCTACACGCCGGCGTGGCAGGAGCAGATCACCGGTGTGCCAGCGGACGTGGTCATCCGCATCGCCCGCGAGTTCGCCAGCAATGCGCACAAGACCCACGGCACGTCGATGGTGATTCTCGGCGCGGGCCTGAACCACTGGTATCACATGGACATGCATTACCGCGCCATCATGAACATGTTGATGATGTGCGGCTGCATCGGTGTTCCAGGCGGAGGCTGGGCGCATTACGTCGGGCAAGAGAAGCTGCGCCCGCAGACCGGCTGGACCGCGCTGGCCTTCGCCCTCGACTGGGGCCGGCCGCCGCGGCAGATGAACTCGACCAGCTTCTTCTATGCACACACCGACCAGTGGCGCTACGAAAAGCTGGGCGTCGATGAAATCCTCTCGCCGCTGGCCGATCCCAAGGAATTCGGCGGCAGCATGATCGACTACAACGTGCGCGCCGAACGCATGGGCTGGCTGCCCTCGGCGCCGCAACTGCAGACCAACCCGCTGCATCTGGCGCGCGACTCCGCGGCCGTCGGCCTGTCGCCCAAGGACTACGTGGTCAAGGGACTGAAGGACGGCAACCTGCGCATGAGCTGCGAAGACCCTGACCATCCGGACAACTGGCCGCGCAATCTGTTCGTCTGGCGCTCCAACCTGCTGGGATCGTCCGGCAAGGGTGCCGAATACTTTCTCAAGCATCTGCTGGGTGCGCAGAACGGCGTGCTCGACACCGAACTCAGTGCCGCCGACGGCCGCCCGCACGAGGTGGCCTGGCACGACGAGGCGCCCGAGGGCAAGCTCGACCTACTTGTCACGCTCGACTTCCGCATGAGCACCACCTGTCTGTTCTCCGACATCACCCTGCCGGCGGCGACCTGGTACGAGAAGAACGACCTCAACACCACCGACATGCACCCCTTCATCCATCCCCTGTCGGCGGCGGTCGATCCCTCGTGGGAAGCGCGCTCGGATTGGGAAATATTCAAGGGCTTCGCGAAGAAGTTCTCCGAGGTCTGCGTCGGCCACCTGGGAGTGGAACAGGACGTGATCCTCACCCCGATGATGCACGACACCCCAGCTGAACTCGGCCAGGCCACCGCGGTACGCGACTGGAAGAAGGGCGGGTGCGAGTTGATTCCCGGCAAGACCGCGCCGCAAATCACCGTGGTCGAGCACGACTATCCCAACACCTTCAAACGCTTCACCTCGCTGGGTCCGTTGATGGACAAGGTCGGCAACGGCGGCAAGGGCATCGCCTGGAACACGCAGGACGAGGTCGACGCACTGGGAGAACTCAACGGCACGGTGCTCGAAGAAGGAACAACCAAGGACAGACCGCGGATCCTGACCGACATCGATGCCGCAGAAACCATCATGATGCTGGCGCCCGAAACCAACGGCCATGTCGCGGTGAAGGCCTGGGCCGCGCTGTCCAGGATCACCGGGCGCGACCATACACATCTGGCGATTCCCAAGGAGCACGAAAAGATCCGCTTCCGCGACATCCAGGCGCAGCCACGCAAGATCATCTCCTCGCCGACCTGGTCGGGGATCGAGGACGAGAAGATTTGCTACAACGCCGGCTACACCAACGTCCACGAATACATTCCGTGGCGCACCCTGAGCGGCCGCCAGCAGTTCTACCAGGACCATGCCTGGATGCTGGCCTTCGGCGAGGGCTTCGCCAGCTATCGGCCGCCGGTCAATCTCAAGGCGGTGCAACCGGTGCTGGGCAAGTTCGGCAACGGCAACAAGGAAATCGTGCTGAACTGGATCACCCCGCACCAGAAATGGGGCTTCCACAGCACTTACACCGAAAACCTGATCCTGCTCACCCTGAGTCGCGGCGGACCTTGCGTGTGGATTTCAGAGGACGACGCCAGGATCGCCGGCATTGTTGACAACGACTGGATCGAGGTGTTCAACGCTAACGGCGCGATCGCCACCCGCGCAGTGGTCAGCCAGCGGGTGAAGCCCGGCATGGCGATGATGTACCACGCGCAGGAACGCATCGTGAACACCCCGGCGTCGGAAGTGACCCGTGCGCGCGGCGGCATCCACAACGCCGTCACCCGCATCGTCACCAAACCCACCCACATGATTGGCGGCTACGCCCAGCTCTCCTACGGCTTCAACTACTACGGCACGGTCGGCGCCAACCGCGACGAGTTCTGCATCGTGCGCAAGATGGACAAGGTGGACTGGATGGACGAGCCTGCGGGGCCGGCCTACAGCCACGAGCGCCAATACCACATCGCGCCGCAAGCCTGACCTCACGCCCCCAGGAGAAACACGATGAAAGTTCGCGCCCAGATCGGCATGGTGCTCAATCTCGACAAGTGCATCGGCTGCCACACCTGTTCCGTCACCTGCAAGCAGGTGTGGACCACGCGCCCCGGCATGGAATACGCCTGGTTCAACAATGTCGAGTCCAAACCCGGCATCGGCTACCCCAAGGAATGGGAAAACCAGAACAAATGGAAAGGCGGCTGGACCCGCACGGCGGACGGCAAGCTGCAACCGCGCCAGGGATCGCGCCTGTCCATCCTGATGAAGATTTTCGCCAACCCCAACCTGCCGGAAATCGATGCCTACTACGAGCCCTTCACCTTCGACTACGAGCACCTGCACAAGGCGCCCGAACTCAAGGCCGCGCCCACCGCGCGCCCGCGCAGCCTGATCAGTGGCCTGCGCATGGAAAAGATCGAATGGGGCCCGAACTGGGAAGAGATTCTCGGTGGCGAGTTCGCCAAACGCAGCCGCGATGCCAACTTCGAGGCGATGCAAAAGGAGATTTACGGCGAGTTTGAAAAGACTTTCATGATGTATCTGCCGCGGCTGTGCGAGCATTGCCTGAACCCGGCCTGCGTCGCGTCATGCCCGTCGGGGGCGATCTACAAGCGCGAGGAAGACGGCATCGTGCTGATCGACCAGGACAAGTGCCGCGGCTGGCGCATGTGCATCTCGGCGTGCCCGTACAAGAAGATCTACTACAACTGGGAAAGCGGAAAGTCGGAGAAGTGCATCTTCTGCTATCCGCGCATCGAGGCCGGCCAGCCCACGGTGTGCTCGGAAACCTGCGTGGGCCGCATCCGCTATCTGGGCGTGCTGTTGTATGACGCCGACCGCATCGAACAGGCTGCCAGCGTGGCCAACGAAAAGGATCTGTACGAGGCGCAGCTCGGCATCTTCCTCGACCCGCATGACCCGCAAGTCATCAATCAGGCCCGGCGCGACGGCGTGCCCGACGCCTGGCTGGACGCCGCCCGCCGCTCGCCGGTCTACAAGATGGCGATGGAGTGGAAGATCGCCCTGCCGCTGCATCCGGAGTACCGCACCCTGCCGATGGTCTGGTACGTGCCGCCGCTCTCGCCCATCCAGACCGCGGTGCAAAGCGGCATGGTGAGCGACAACGGCGATCTGCCAGACGTGTCGCAACTGCGCATTCCGCTTCAATACCTCGCCAACCTGTTGACCGCCGGCGACACCGCCCCGGTGCAGCGCGCGCTCGAACGCATGCTGGCGATGCGCGCCTATATGCGCGGCAAGCACGTCGACGGCCAGGCCAATGTGGCGGCAATCGAACAAGTCGGCATGCCCGCAGAGAAGGTGGAAGACATGTACCGCATCCTGGGCATCGCAAATTACGAAGACCGCTTCGTCATCCCGACCGCTCACCGCGAATACGCCGAAAACGCCTTCGACCTCAAAGGCTCCTGCGGCTTCACTTTCGGCAACGGCTGCTCGGACGGCGACACCAAGCCCTCGCTGTTCAGCGCCAAAAAGCGCCGCACCATCGCCATCAAGGCGGAGATGTGATCATGGACACTCTTTCCAGACAATTGCGGGCGCTGGCCCTGCTGCTCGACTATCCGCAGGCCGAGGTGCATGCGCACCTGGCCGAACTCGGCGCCGTGCTCGTTCCGCTCGAAGTGACTCGCGCCGACCGGCCGCGCGAGTCGCTGCAGGCCTGCGTCGCTGGCATGGCGGCGAGCGATCTGATGGATCTGCAAGCCGAGTTTGTCGACACCTTCGACCGCGGCCGCAGCACTTCACTCAACCTGTTCGAACAGGTGCATGGCGACTCGCGCGATCGCGGCCAGGCCATGGTCGATCTGCTCGCCCAATACCAGGAGGCCGGCCTCGCCCTGCAGGCGCAGGAGTTGCCCGACTACCTTCCGGTCTATCTCGAATATTGCTCGGTTCTCGACACGGGCGCGGCGCGCGATGCGCTTGAAGAGGTCGCGCTCTTGGTGGCGCATCTCGCCGCCGCGCTCGACCGTCGGGAATCGTCCTGGGTGGCGGTCGCTGCTGCGGTCTGCCGCCTTGCCGGGGTGGACGACTGGCGGGCGTTGATCGCACAGGAGGCCAGGCAGGAGGCGCAATCGCCCACCCCCGGTCCGCGCGACGTGCAACGAGAAGGCCTCCCCGCCGACTGGACGCCGGCCGGTCTCGATGCGGTGTGGGCCGAGGAGCCGGTCGATTTCCTTGGCGCCTGCAACCCGCAGCATTCCACCCCCTCGGTGCAACCCGTGCAGTTCATCGCGCGCGCGGCGCATTCCCACCCCGCAGGAGACTGACATCATGGACCTGAACGACTTCTTCTTCGGCGTTTATCCCTACATCGCCGGCACCATCTTTCTCGGCGTCAGCCTGGTCCGCTTCGACCGCGAGCAATACCTGTGGCGCAGCGAATCGAGCCAGATGCTGCGTGCCGGCACACTGCGCTGGGGATCGAACCTGTTCCACGTCGGCATCATCGGCCTGTTTTTCGGTCATCTGGTCGGCCTGCTCACGCCGCTGGCGGTGTTCGAGGCACTGGGCCTGGAGCCGCACGATAAGCAGATCATCGCCATGGTGACAGGCGGCGGACTGGGCCTGCTCATCCTCGCCGGCCTGATCCTGCTGATCTGGCGCCGGCTGAGCGAACCGCGTTTGCTGGCCAATACCAAGCCGATGGACTGGGTGACGCTGCTGTGGATTCTGGCCACCCTGCTGCTCGGCCTCTCCACCATCGTCGAGTCCGCGCAGCACACCGACGGCGCGGAGATGCTCTTGCTCATGTCCTGGGCCAAGAGCATCGTCACCTTCCAGGGCGGAGCAGCGGCGGGCTATATCGCCCAGACTTCGTTTATTTTCAAGCTGCACATCTTTTTCGGCCTGACCCTGTTCCTGATCTTCCCATTCACCCGCCTGGTGCACATCTGGAGCGGCTTCGCCTCGATCGGCTATCTGCTGCGGCCGTGGCAACTGGTGCGCAGCAAGCGCTGAGTCCGGGGAGACTGCAATGCAAACTTCCAGGGAAGCACCCATCGATCCCGCAGACCTGATCGCGCGCCTGCACGAACGCGCCGACGAATTGGGGCTGCAGGCCAACAGCGATGAAGCGCTGCTCGAAGCCGTGCTGCTGCACGACGTGCAGATTCCGGAACCTGACGAGGCCGAATGCCGGCGCTACTACGCCCAGCATGCCGATACCCTGCGCCAGGGCGACGTGGTCGAGGCCGATCACATCCTGTTCGCGGTGACGCCGTCCACCCCCATCGACGCCCTGCGCGCCAAGGCTGAGAACGCCCTTCGCGACGTGGTCGCCGATCCGAGCAGGTTTGCCGAGCAGGCGCGCGCGCTGTCGAACTGTCCGTCGGCGCAAGTCGGCGGCAATCTGGGCCAGCTCGGTGCCGATCAATGCGTGCCCGAGTTCTGGCAGGCGCTGAGCGAGCATGGCCAATCCGGCGTGCTGCCGCGACTGGTACGCACCCGCTTTGGCCTGCACATCGTGCGCATCGCCCGAATCGCACGCGGGCAGTTGCCGCCGTTTGACACCCTGCACGCGCGGATCGCGCAGACCCTGCGGCAGCAATCGCTGGTGCGTGCGCTGCAGCTTTACGCCGCGGATCTGGAACAACAGGCGGGCCGCAGTGATGAACCGGCAACGACCACCGTCGTCTACTACCCCGCGCCACAGGTCTGAAACCCCGCTCCGCACGATGCAGTCCTTTATTCCGGGGAAGCGCGATGAGCGCCATGATCGAAAGCATGCCGCCTGTGCTCAAACCAATGGCCGGGTCGTTTGACACCGACCTGGCTGCCGCCCGGACCAGACCCGCCAGCAGTTCGCTCCCAAGCACCTGCACGCGCCGGGGCCGGACGAGGCGCAGATCCGCGCCCACTTCCAGGCCGCCGCGGCTGCGCCTGACCACGGACAGATCCTGCCGTGGCGATTCGTGGTCGTGCCGGCGCAGCGCCGTGCGGCGCTGGGCGAGGTGTTTGCTGCCGCACTGCGCGAACGCGATCCCGCCACCAGTGAGTGCGAGGTGACCGAAGCGCGCGAGGGCGGCGACGACCATCCGGAAATTCCGTCGAAGGAACGCCTGATTTCTTTGGGGTGCGCCATCCAGAACATGCTGCTCTGCGCGCATGCCGACGGCTTCGGCTCGGGCCTGGTCAGCGGCCAGGCGTTTCAGACCGTCGGCATGCGCCAACTCTTGGCCCTACGCGACAACGAGCGAGCGGTGTGCTTCGTCGCTGCTGGCACTGCACAACGGCGCAAGCCCGTTCGCCCGCGTCCATCTCCCGAGGATTTCGTCACTCAGCTGTGAGCGGGTTCACACCCCCGCCCGTCGCATCGACGCCAGGAAGGTCTTGGCGTCCTCGAAGCCGACCACGCGGCCGACTTCCTTGCCGTCCTTGAAAAAGATGATGCCGGGCGGACCGAAGAGCTGGAAGCGCTTGAGCAGAGCCTTGTCGTCGGCATTGTTGCTCGTCACGTCGGCCTGGAGCAGCGTCATGCCGGCCATCTGCCGCGCCACGGCGGGGTCGGTGAAAGTGAAATGCTCCATCTCCTTGCACGACACGCACCATGCGGCATAGAAGTCGAGCATCACGGGCTTGGTGCTCGAAGCCACCGCCTGATCGAGTGCGGCCAGGGTCTTGACGCGCTGGAACTGCGCGGCAGGGACGCTGGCGGCGCCGGCGCTGCCCGCCACACCGCCGCCAGCGACACCGGCCAGGGGCTGCAGGATGTCGCGCTTGCCTGCCGCCAGACCGACGACCAGCGCCGCCCCGGCCAGGGCCAGCACCAGGCCCAGGCCCTTGAACAGCCGCGCCCAGCCTGAAGCGTTGTCGGGCAGGTGGTCGAACACGCGCAGGAAGGTGGCGCTCACCAGCAGCAGCGCGGCCCAAGCCAGCATCAACAGCCAGTCCGGCAACACCGGGGTGATCATGTACAGCGCGGTGGCGATGAGCAGCACGCCGAAAAAGTATTTCACCCCGTCCATCCAGCCGCCGGCCTTGGGCAGCAGGGTGCCGGCGCCGAAGCCAACGATGAGCAGCGGCACGCTCATGCCTGCAGCCAGCGCGAACAGGGCGACGCCGCCGATGAAGGCGTTGCCGGTCTGGCTGATGTAGAGCAGGGCGCCGGCCAGTGGTGCGGCCACGCAGGGGCCGACGATGAGGGCGGACAGTCCGCCCATGACGAACACGCCGATGAAATGCCCGCCCTGCAATTTGCCCGAGGTGTTGGACAACTTGCTTTGCAGGCTGCTGGGCAATTGCAGCTCATAAAAGCCGAACATCGACAGCGACAGTACCACCAGCAGCAGGGCGAAGACCGAGAGCACCCAGGGGTTTTGCAGCGACGCCGCCAACCCTTGCCCGAGCAAGCCGGCCGCGACGCCGAAGGCGGTGTAGACCAGCGCCATGCCCAGCGAGTAGACAACCGCCAGCGCCAGGCCGCGTCCGCGCGACACCCGCTCGCCCTGGCCGACGATGATGCTCGACAGAATGGGAATCATCGGCAGCACGCAGGGTGTGAACGCCAGCAGCAGGCCGAACAGCACAAACATGGGAATGATGCTGAGCAGGCTGCCCGAGGCCAGGGCGGAACCGATGCGCGAGGATTCGCCACCCGCGGCTACGGCCGCACCGGCGCCGGCCGCAGCCGGGCTTGAGCTGCCGGCTGCGGCCGTTGCGGGCCCCGGCAAGGATGTCGGGGAAGCAGGCACGGAGGCAGACGCGGAGGCAGCGACGCTGGCTGATGCCGTCGCCGCAGGTGCCGAGGCCGCGGCGGCCGCCGCGCCCGACGCCGCACCGCTCTTGCCGCCCAGCAGGCTGCCGAGCAGACCGGTGACGCTGCTGCCTGTTGCCGCACCGGTGGCCGCACCGCCGCCCTCGTCGGCATCGGCAATGCTGACCGTGCCCGTGCCACCGAAACCCTTCAGGCTGACGGTGGCGATCTTGTCGATGGGCGGATAGCACAACCCCTCGTCCGAACAACCCTGGTAGGTGAGCTGCAGCTTGAAGCTGGCCGGAGCGGCCAGCACCGGCAGCGGCACAATGACCTGATTGCGGTAGTGATACACCTCGTGGC
>JAJXUC010000194.1 GCA_021783435.1 Pseudomonadota bacterium
ACTATCTGGGCAACCTCGACGGCCGCCACGATGTTCAGACCGTGGCGATGGATATGTGGGTGCCATACCGCGACGCGGTGCAGGCGGTCATGCCCGACGCGCGCATCGTCATCGACAAGTTCCATGTCGTGCGCATGGCAAACGACGCGGTGGAGCGAGTCCGAAAGTCGCTGCGCGAGTCGCTGACGCCAAAGCAGCGCCGAGGGCTGATGCACGACCGTTTTGTCCTGCTCAAGCGCGAGCGCGACCTGAACGACAAAGAACGCCTGCTGCTCTCGGGCTGGACGGCGAACTACCCCGAGTTGGGCGAGGCGTACAGGCTGAAGGAGGCGTTCTACGGGGTCTACGAGGGCATGGGTACACCCGACCAGGCGCTGGCCCGCTATGCGGCCTGGCAGCGGTCTGTCATCCCGGAGGTGCACGATGCCTTCGCCGACCTGATCCGCGCCTTCACCAACTGGCAACCGCAGATCCTCGCCTACTTCGACCACCCGGTCACCAACGCGTACACCGAGAGCCTGAACAGCCTGATCCGGGTCATGAATCGCCTGGGTCGCGGCTACAGCTTCGAGGCGCTGCGCGCGAAGATCCTCTTCACCGAGGGCGTGCACAACAAGGTCAGGCCGAAATTCCGCCGTCGTGAAGTAATGGCCGACGACATGGCCGGGCGCATGGCGATGTTCACCACGTTTCAACACGACGCGCCAGAAGCAGAGAAGAACTACGGTGTGGACATTTCAACACTGGCCAGGCTCATCGAGGAAGGCAGGCTCTGAGCCTTCTTACACATTGACATCCTCCCCGGCCTGAAGGCCTGAGATTCCTACGGCGCTCAGGCGCGGCATGGAGCCGCGCCTGAGTCGCTTCGGTGGGTTCCTGCTGCTGGCGGCCTTGCTGCACCGCTCACTTCACAGGCGATCCGGGCTGTGCTCGCGCACCCGGCGGAAGCGTCCGCCGTGTTCTGCCCTTCGTCCCGCAGCATTTGCATCCCACGGGAAAGGATATTGATCGCGCCGACGACGTCGGCGTTTTCCTCGAAGCCGCATTCGACGCACGCGAACCGCGCCTGCGTCTGGCGGTTCTCTGCCGAGACATGGCCGCAGCATGGACAGGTCCGGCTGGTGTTCTGCGGCGGCACAGCGACGAGCCAGCCGCCGTTCCACGCCAATTTGTAGTCCAGTTGGCGCCTGAACTCGAACCAGCCCTGATCGAGGATGGATTTATTCAGGCCCGACTTGGCCCGAACATGTCTTCCCGGCTTCTCGGTGCTGCCTGCCGCCGTCCTGGACATATTCCGTACCTGCAAGTCCTCGATACACACCATCGCGTGGTTTTTGCTGATCGTGGTCGTGGTCTTGTGCAGGAAGTCGCGGCGAGCGTTGCCGATGCGGGAGTGAATGCGCTGGACGCGGGCCTTCGCTCGTCTCCAGTTGCTGCTGAACTTGGTTTTGCGGCTCATCGCCTGCTGCGCCTTGCGTAAGGCGATTTCGTGCTTCCTGAAGCTGTTGAGCGGAGCAACGAACCTGCCGTCCGAGAGCGTGGCGAAACGCGCCACGCCCATGTCGATGCCCACCGCGTCGCCCTGGGGTAACGGTTGTTCGACCTCGCGCTCGGTCTGGATCGACACGAACCACGTGCCGTCCGACTGGCTCACTGTGACGTTTTTCACCGCGCCCAGCACGTCCCGGCTGAAGCGGACCCGCAACCAGCCGAGCTTCGGCAGGAAGATGCGGCTGTTGGCCTGGTCGAGCTTGATCTGCTTCGGGTCGGGGTAGCGGAACCCGTCGCCCTGGCCTTTTTTCTTGAAGCGCGGGAAGTCGGCGCGTTTGGCGAAGAAGTTGGAATACGCGCGCTCCAAATCCTTCAGAGTCTGCTGTAGCGGGTGGACTGGCGCATCCGCGAGCCAAGTCCAGCCGCTTGCTGCGCAAGGAGCGGCCCGACATTCAAAAACGCTACTGGAAAGGCGTGCTGTGGTCGCCGTCCTACTTCGCCGCATCCTGCGGCGGCGCTCCGATCTCCATCGTGCGCCAGTACATCGAGCAGCAACAGACGCCACACTGAAACCCTAGGACGGCTACGCCGTCCGCGCTATCCTTCCCCGCCCTGAACGGCGGGGCTTGTCGCGCACCGGGTCAGTGCCATCACCACGTCCAGCATGTCGGAGAAGGCAAGCCCCAACTCATTTTGACGCAAGGTCGCACAGCGCATTCGCGCGTCACAGCCCCTCATACGCCGCAATCGCCTCGTTCACAGTCTCGTACACCGTTAACCGTCCTTGCTCCAGTACAGCGGCATGATCGCAGTGGTTGCGGATGAGATCGGTCTGGTGCGCCACGATGACCATGGCGCGGTCGCCCCGCTTTTCAAACAGCTCCTGGTCGCACTTCACTGCAAAGCGGTGGTCACCGACCGACATGGCCTCGTCGATCAGGAAACAATCGAACTCGATGGCCATGGAAATGGCAAAGGCCAGGCGCGCGCGCATGCCGGAGGAATAGTTTTTCACCGGCTCGCCCAGATACGCCCCCAGCTCGGCGAAACTCTCCACCATCTCCAGAGCCTTGTGATAGTCGACCCCATACACCCGCGAAATCAACCGGGTGTTGTCTTTGCCAGTGAGGCTGCCCTGGAAGGCATCGCCAAACGCCAGCGGCCAAGAGATGGACATCGTCTTGCGAACGATGCCGCTCTGCGGCCGGTCTGACCCGCTCATGACGCGGATCAGGGTTGACTTGCCCGCGCCATTGCGTCCCATGATGCCCCACTTCTCGCCGGGTTTCACCGTGAAGTTGATGTGGTCCAGCACCTGCCGCTGGCTGCGGCCGTGGTGAATGGGGTAGCTCTTGCAAATGTCGATGAGTTGCATCATTTTTACTGTGAATTCCTTCTCTTGCGTAGGCCTTGGGATAGCCCCTCTGCGTCCCCCTCATCCTCCATGGCGCGCCCAGAACTCGGCTGGCGTCAAGATTGGGTACCGGTCGGCAAGCGCCAGCAGGTCTTTGTCACCGGTGATCAAACAGTTCGCTGTGCTGGCCAGGAGTGTCTGCAGCACAGCTTGGTCAGCCTCGTCACGCAACTGCGCATCGCGAGTGCCTGAGAGTTCGACAATGTCGGCCAGGAACATGAAGCTATCGGCCAGATCGCGGATCTCCGCGCTGTTCAGCCTCACCCGCGATAAACGCGGCAAAACACGCACCATTTCATCCAGGATGTAGCGTGAGAGCGCCACGTCCAATCCCCCTTGGCGCCAGGCCATGACGATGCGCCCTGGTACGCTGGCCGGGTAGGCTAAACCTGACACCAGCACGTTGGTGTCGAGCACGACGCGCAGCGACGGCATCAGCGCTTGCCGCGTACGGCACTCACCGCTGCATCGATCTCGGCCAAGCCCAGCTCGATCGGCACCTCGTCATACGACGAAGCGATGCGGTCACTGAGCGCCTCGAAGCGCTCGCGCATGCGCCTAATGCGGGCGAATAACTCGGCATCCACCAAGGCCGCGACTGGCTTGCCATCCTTGTTGATGACGATGCTGTCGTTGCGGTACTGCACTTGATTGAGCATCTCGCCGAGGTTTTGCCGAAAATTGACGGCGCTGATTTCAGTGATCATGGCGGGCACCAGAGTGATATGGTCGATATGATCATTATGACTTAAGTGGCGACCTGCGTCCATCCGCATGCAGCCTCGGCTCGCTTCTGGCAGGCTTCGGCAACAATTGGAATGGGGGCATCATCAAACAGACTCATCTTCCCAGTTTTCCACGCGCAGATGCTCCACTCGGGTGAACTCGCGCAGATTGCGCGAGACCAGGATGAGGTCGCGTGCGCTGGCTTGGCCGGCGATCAGAAGGTCATAGCCACCGATGGGCGTGCCTGACGCCGCCAACACGGCTCGAATTTCCCCGGCACAGCGCGCGTCTTCCTGGTCGAAAGGAACCACTTCGAAGCGCAAGCCATCGACGAGGGTCAAATTTCTCTCCACGCGCTGACTTCTGAAAGCCCCGAAATACAACTCGTGTATCACGATGACCGAGACCCCCACCTCCGCTGGCCGATGCTGCCGGACACGTTGCGACACGGGCCCAGCCGGGTCTTTCAGCAGGGCAATGATGGCGTGGGTGTCGAGCACGTAGCGCATCAGCGAAACACTGCTTTCAGTTCTGGGCGATCTTGGGTTTGCGTCTGCTCTGTTGCAGCCTGAACAAAATCGGCATCCAACGGAGCGCAGAGCGCATCCAGCCATGCCCAATCGACAGGCATGGGCTCGAGAATCACCGCCGCGCCGTGCCGACGTATGCGCACCTCGTCACCCTCAAACCGAAACGACTTTGGCAAACGCACGGCCTGCGACCTGCCGGACCAGAAGACCTTGGCTGTTTCCATTGCAAGTCCTCAAAAAGATATATCAAAAAGATATGCCTTTGTCTGTCTGTTGTCAACAAGCGCCAAGGGGTGTTGCTCTCGAAAGGCATGCCTGGCGCGCCTTGGGCCAGACACCCTAGACCAGCCCGCGCAAAAACGCCTCCCATTGCGGCACGATGCGCTCGGGCAGGTAGCGGGCGCTTTGCTCCAGCCCGGCCGCCCGCAGGGTTTCGGCTCGTGGCTGGGCGTCGTCTGCATCAACGAGGGCCTGCAGGGCATGCACCACGGATTGCGTGTCGTACGGATCGAAGTACACCGCGGCATCGCCGTATACCTCGCGATGCACGGGAATGTCGGAGGCCGCCACCACGCCGCCGCAGCGCATGGCTTCCGCCCCGGAAAAATCAAAACCCTCGCCCACGCTCGGACACACCGTGACGGTGGCCTGCTGATACAGGATGCGCATCGACTCTGCCGGCACACTGTGCAGCATGAACAGGCCACCCTGTTCGATCCATGGCAGGCAGCCCTCCAGCACGGCCTTGTGGTCCCAGCCAATGTGGCCGACCAGGACTAGCTTGAGATCGGGATCGACCCGGTCGCGCAACACCTCCCAAGCCTCAATCAGCCGCGCGTGATTTTTGCGCGGCTCGATGGTGGAGACCATCAACACGAAGCGCGAATCAGGACCAAACGCCTGGGCGTAAAAGGCGGATTTTTCTGCTTCGTTCGAAAACGACTTGGCCAGCTTGTACACATTGCGGTCGGTCTTCGCGCTGCTGCCCTTGGGGCGATACTCGTCATGCAGATGCCGCCGCACAATCCCCGGCACGCGTTCCGGTTCCACCGCTTCAGGGTGATAGTGAGAGGGGAGCATATTGTGGATGGTCACCGCGCGCGCTTCCGCCTCGGGAAAGAGGCTGAGCAAATCGCGCCGTGTGGCCTCAGACACGCAGACGAAATGGGCTCCATCGCGCACATTGGCGGCCAGTGCCTGGAAGTGGCTGGCCTCGTGAAACGCCCGATCCGAAATGGTATGGGGCATCAGCACCGGAATGGCGTCGTGGTAGTGCACCACCAGCGCAGTCCCCGCGCTCACACGGCCCGGATAGGGCGTTTGGGTAATGAGCACGTCAACCCCCCGCGTGTCGAGCCTTGGATAGCGCGATTTGCCAAGCAGGCCCGCCCGCTCGATGCCCACCAGGTGCATCCAGCGCCAAGGCGAGGAGCAAATGCGATAGTCGCAGCGCAAGACCTGCTCGCGCTCCGCAGGGGGCACGCTGCGGGCAAACAACTGCTGCCAGATGAAGTCGCGAAACGCGCGGGTTTCAAACGACTGCAAGCGTAAGGGGGCGGCGCCAGCCCATGCCCCCCATCGCAGCGCCCATTTATGGAACAGGGCGCTCACCCAATCCGCGACGCTTTCCTTCCAGTCCGTGACGCTCTGACTTTTGAGCGACACCACCGCCTTGGAATAACGGTGCACCCGCTCGGCTTCGCTGAATGCCTGACCTGGCGTAACCCCGCCTTTGACCCGTCTGGTGG
>JAJXUC010000195.1 GCA_021783435.1 Pseudomonadota bacterium
TAGTCACGGTGCAGGGTCACAAGACCCTGGGCGTCGAATTCGAGCCGGGTGGCGCCATGAATGACCCAGTCCCGCGCGCTGCGCCCCTTGCCACGGAAGTTGAAATTCCAGACCACGAAGCCCTGAGCCGCATTGCCCAGGGCGTCAAGCACGACAAAACGAGGCGCCTCCGTGACGGCGAACATGTGGACGAAAACACGCCGCACGGCATCCAGACCCTGCACATTGTTGAATGGATCCCTGAAGCAGGCGTTGGGTGCATAAATGCGCGCGATATCGGCGAGGCTGGACGGAGAGAGTGTCTCAAAGTAGGTGATGAAACGCGACAGAGACTCTTTGCCTCCATGTACCGGATCTGACGCCGGCGCATAGACTCCGAAAGGGGGGTGCGGCGTGCTCATCCGAGACCCGTGATGCGGCGCACGGCCGCGAAATGCAAGCGGTCTGGCAACTGCCGCAACAGGCGCAGCAACAGCGTGAACCGCTTTGGGAAATGGATGTCGAAATGCCCGCGCTCCAGCCCTCGCAAGATGGCCCCTGCCGCCTGCTGCGCAGTCATCAGAGCGGGCATCGCGAAATCGTTGCTTACGGTCAGCGGCGTGTCGACGAAACCGGGATTGATCACGCTCACGCCTATGCCCGACGCTCGCAGATCCGTGTACAAAACCTCCGCCAGGTTGATCAGTGCGGCCTTGGTCGGGCCGTACGCCAGTGCCTGCGGCAAGCCGCGCCACCCGGCCACGCTGGACACTAGCGCGACATGGCCGCTGCGCTGTGCGAGCAGCACCGGAAGCACCGCATCGAGGGCGTATAGGACGCCGCGGTAATTAATGTCATCGTGCGCGAGCGCCGAGGCCAGATCGAAGGCCGTCGCGCGCTGCGGAGCATAGATGCCTGCGCAGTAGACGAACAGATCAAGTCCGCCATACGCATCTTGGATACGCGTCATGGCGTCCCGCAGCGCAGCGCCATCGCGAACGTCCAGCGACAGAGCCATGGCGCCGACGATCGCGGCGAGTCTGTCCTGGCTGCGCGACGAGACCGCCACTCTGGCGCCACGCGCAAGCAAATCACAGGCGAGTGCGGCGCCGATGCCACTGGAAGCGCCGATGATCCAGACCCGTTTGCCCGACCAATCGGTAAAACGAGGATTCAGCGGCATGTTGGGCCCCGTCAAGGCTTGTGAAAAGCGATGAAAATGCTTGCGACCTCGAAACCGAACTTGGTCATCACCGTCCGATTCAGCAGCACATGCTCGTCCATCTGGTACATCCAGTCGTCCATTTGCACGTGGTAAGTCGTTCCGCCCACCGGCAGCAATAGGGTGTAGCGCCAGTTGAATGCATTGCCCTCGGCATAGCCGCTGGCGGTGCCGGCGACATCAGCAGCGGTACCCTGGTAGCGGCGCTCGCCGTGTTCACCAGGCACGCGCCTGAGCGTCCAGACTCGCACTTGCTTGGCCCCATTGCTATAGGTGAAGTTCTCGGTCAGCGTGCCCTCGCCGCCGTGCCAGACGCCCACCATGTCGACGTGGAAACGCTTGACGGCCTTGCCTGCGCGATTGAACACGATGCCATCCGCAGTCAATGGGCCGTTGAAATAATGCTCCAGCTTCAGCGTCGGTTTTTCACCGCGATAGTCCATCGGCGTGACGCTGGCGCACCCGCCCAGCAAAGCGATACTTGCAAGTGCAGCCATGCCCAAACGCGATGCGTTCCAGAATCGTTTCATGGGGAAGTTCTCCGTTGTGTGTACCAACATGCCGGGCTCCGTGCCCGGCGCATCCAGCCGAACCACAAAGCGGCCCCCGCCAGTAATTTGAGAACGCAAGGCAGTAGGCAATAGGCCACCACCAGGGGCGGCAACACCCCCGTGGCGGGGGTGCCGGGCACATAGCCGAGGCAGGCCAGGAGTGGCAAGGCGGTTCCAGCGGCCAGCGCCAACGTCAGCTTGGTGGCCATGCTCCAGATTCCGAAATAGGCACCCTCGAGCTGCCCTCCATGGCCCAAGCTGCGAATCACACCCGCAAGAAGCGCTGGCGGAAGCACGAGATCCGAACCCAGTGTCAGGCCGGAGGCAGCGCAGACTGCGGCATAGGCCCAGCGATCGCCGGGTTGCAGCAGTGCGGCCCCCAGGAATACGACCACTGTGAGCCCCATGCCCACAAGCCAGCTCGGCGCCGCGCCGCAGCGCTTCGCCACACGCAACCACAGGGGCAAGAACACCGCCCCAGAGGCGAAGTAGATGAACAAGTACAGCCCCGATAGTTCGGGCGCGCCAATGCGGTCACGGATGAAAAACAAAACCAATGTGGCGGGCACCGAGGAGGCCACGCCGCTGGCGAGATACACCAGCAATAAACGGCGAAAGGCAACGTGGCGTAGGGGTTCGAATGCGGCTCGCAGACCATGCAAAGTTTCATGCGCAAACTCTTCGCGCGGCGTCGGCGCGCACCTCAACAGCCACAACCCGAACCATAGGCTGGCAGTGAACACCAACGTGAAGCCGAGCGCCCCGCCGAGTTGCGTCACGCCGGCGGCCGTCAGCACCCCGGCCAGTCCCAGACCCTCGCGCCAGCCGAAAATGCGCACGCGCTCGGCTTCGCCCGTACCGAGCGTCGACCCCCAGGCCTGGTGCGTCACGCTGGCGGCGCTGTAGCCACAATAAGTCAGCATCAGTGCCAGGCCCATGACCGCAGTAAAGGCGCCCGGCTGTGGCGCATAAGCCAGCACAAGGGGAAAGCCCAGAAGCAGGGTGAAGCCCAGCACGAGCAAAACGCCGCTGGCCGCCATGAATGCCCAGCCCCGGCCGGCCCCCAGCATGTGATCGGCCAGGCGGCCTATGGCGGGGTCGATGACTGCGTCGAGCAAACGCGCAAGCAACAACACGGCACCGAGAAAAACCAGAGGAACAGCAAAACGCGTGGCGTAGTAGTCAGGCAGAAACACATAGAGCGGCAAAGCGACGAAGCTCAGTGCGAACTGGGGTGCGCCATAGCACGCGAGTTGGCCCGTGGTGCAGGACGTGATCCATACGCTGCCTTGCGCGTTTACACCGCGCATGCTCAGGCGCGCCGCATCCCCCGATTCGGCGCTCATGGCGTGGCCTGGACCCGCGCCAACAATGCCGCGCGCAGCGCCGGCGCGGTGGTCTTGGGGGATAGCCAGATGGAGAAAAAAGCGCGGGCAAAGGCATCCCCCGAAATCCGGCCGATGGGACTGTCGTTGAGGATGAAGGTGGTCTGCGGTCCGCTCGGCGCGTCAGGGTCGAACACGCCGCACAGGACATCACCATTGCGCACATCGGGGAAGATCGCACGCATGCGCTGCAGCCACGCCGCGCGTTCGTCATCAGTGCCCATGCCGAGCCTGCGCATTTCAAGCTCAGACATGTCGGCAATGTCGCGCCCTTTGAGACGACGGGCGTAGCGCAGTGCGAGCGCGAACGGGGCGTCTGTTAGTTGCGCGGGATTGATTCCCCTTGGCCCCACCCAAAGTGCCGCCGTGTACACCTCGAAGCCCCACCAGCGGTACAGCCCGCTGCCCATCAGGCGCGCGTCACCCAGAACGCGAACGACGAAGGCAGAAGGAGGGGCGACGGAACCCGCAGCGCGCGCAATGCAAGACGTGGCGACCAGCAACGCCACGCAGGCTGCCCGCAGCAACCGGGCGCGCCTGCGTTCGCAGGGAAGGTTGGGCATGGCGTACATCATGGCGACGATCTTCGACTCATGCTGCGGGTCGGTGCCTGAGCGTGAACTGCACCACGTCGAGAGACTGTTGCGCGAATCCGGCCTCGCAATAGGCAAGATAGAACTCCCACAACAGAAGGAATCGTTCGCCGAAACCCTGCGCGCGAGCCGCGTCGCGCTGCCGCAGGAAACGCTGCCTCCACAACGCAAGCGTCTTGGCATAGTCCTGGCCGAAGGCCAGGGTGCCCGCCACCTCGAGTCCGGCCTGACGTGCCTGCGCGACAAATGCCGATCTGCTCGGCAGCATCCCGCCAGGAAAGATGTATTGCTGGATGAAGTCGGTCCCCCGGCGGTACTGGGGAAAGATGGCGTCGGCGATCGTGATGGTCTGGATGCAGGCACGTCCGCCCGGCTTGAGCTGGGTCGCCACGGTTTTGAAAAAACTCGGCCAGTACGCCTCTCCCACGGCTTCGAACATTTCGATGGAGGCGATGCCGTCGTAACCCTCGGCCGGCGCAATTGCAGCCGTGTCGCGGTAGTCGCACAAAGTCAGTTGCGCCATCTCCGCAAGTCCCGCAACCTCCAATCGATTGCGGGCGAAGGCCAGTTGTTCGGTGGACAGGGTGATGCCAGCCACGCGAAGGCCGGAGCGCGCGGCAGCTTCGGCAAAACTACCCCAGCCGCAACCGATTTCCAGCACCCGGCTCCCCGCCGGCAAATCGAGCTGGGCCACAACTCGCGCAAGCTTGGCCTGCTGCGCTGCTTCCAAACTCTGCTCCGGGGCGCTGAACAGGGCCGAGGAATACGTCAAGCCCGGATCTAGCCAGAGCTGATAAAAGGCGTTGCCGATGTCGTAGTGGACGTGGATGTTGTCGCGGCTCCCACTGCGCGAATTGCGGTTGAGCAGATGACGCAGACGAGCCATGAGCGTGCCCCAGGCGCTGCCATGCAGGACGCGCTCCACCGCGCCGCGATTGGCCAATAGCAAGCCCAGAAGCCCGGGCAGATCGGACGTCGTCCATTGGCCGTCGAAGTAACCCTCGGCAAAACCGATGTCGCCGCGACGCAGCACAGCCGAGAACACAGCCCAGTCACGCACGTGCAGATGCACAAGCGGCAAATCAGATTGGTGCTCACCGAAATGCAAGGTCTTGTCATCGGGGAGCCGCAGTTCCAGTCGCCCACCCTGCAGGCGCTGCAACAAGGCCAGCACTGTGCGCGCTGCAAACGGCACCGTGCGCAGCCGGGAATCGCCAAGCTCATGGCTCGGGGTAGCGCCAACGGCGGGAGATGGACGTGGATTCATCGCGTCACGGAGTTGTCGGGCGGTTCAGGCTTGACGTGGAACGGCACGCGCTTGCGCCAGAGCTTGAACGCTTGCCAGTGGATACGCGCCATCACACCCAGGGTCATCATGGGGTTGGCGAACAAGGCGGACCTCACACTCGCCGTGCTGAGGGGTTGCAAGCGGCCACTGATGCTGGTCAGTACGAGCGGACCGCTGGGATCGTCGTGTTCGATGCGAGCGACCAAGCGCTCGCCATCGTGATGCTGCGCGCGCAAGAAGCGGAAGCGATAGCCGCCTTCGATTGCGCAAAATGGGGAGACATGAAACACCTTGGCGGCTCGAAGCTCTTGGCCCCAGGCCAGCGTCTGCGCCCCATTACCAGGCTCGAGCAAATAGCAATGCCGCTCGCCGAAGGTGTTGTTGACCTCGGCAACAATTGCTCGCAACCCGCCGCTGCCCTGATGGCAGTACCAGAAGCTCACCGGGTTGAACACATAGCCCAGCACGCGTGGAAAAGTCTGCAACCATATTTCGCCATCGGCATCATGAAGGCCCTGTTCGTGCAGCAATCCCAGGAGCCAGCCCAGGCTGTCGTTTCCGCCATCGCCATGATCGCGGTCGTGAAAGCTCACCACCGCAGCGCGGTTGCGCGCGATCGGCAACAGTCCAGGGTCGCGCGCAAGGGTGCGCATCGGCAGGAGGAGGAAGAACACGCGGTAGGCGAAACGGTTGACGACCGGGCGCAGCCGTGTGTGATGGACCATGCCCATGGCAATCTGCGGCAGCGCCGGTTTGCCACAGCAGGCAGACGGCTCTGAGGTGGGGACGCGCTGCAGGCTCCATGCCTCGCTCATCACATCACCTCAGCCTGTATTGCGGGCAC
>JAJXUC010000196.1 GCA_021783435.1 Pseudomonadota bacterium
AGGGTGACGCATTGGCAGCGATCGAGCAGACTCGCGACGCGCTGAGCATAGACGTGCAGCGGCCACTCCCGGGCCTGGGCGAGCCACGGCACGATCCGCAGCCAGTTGTGAATGCGCTGGGGACAGGCGAAGATTTCCTTTTCCGTCCACAGATCGTGCGCCGGCACATGCTGGGCGTCACCGGCGGCGAGCTGAGCGAGAACGGGCAGCGTTGCACGAGCGTCGGCATGGTTCGCGATCTCGTCGGCGCGCGTGATCTCGCGCCAGATGATCTGTCCTCCTACGAGATGAACCTCGGCATCGACGATGGCGGCTACCGCTTGTCCCGCGATGGCCTCGATACGCGCCTTGGGCGTGTAGTCGACCGATTCGACGGTCGGATCGGATTCGGCGAGCAGGAAATGTCCAAATTGAAGGTCCCCACGCAGCACGAAGTCTGCCTGGGCCTTGGGACTGTAGACGACCCACAGGTTGCTACGAGCCAAGCCGCGGGCGCCCAAGGCACTCGCCCATTCGGCGCGCCGACGCGTGCCCAATCGTGCCGAAGGCGTGGTGACACGCCTGCCAAGTGCGCTGCGCACGCCTGCGCTCTTTGCCGAGTTGCTCCCAGCCATGCTTGGGTCCTCTCCGCGGATCTTTCCGCAGTTCGCCACCGCACTCTTGCTCGGCAAGAGTCAGCGGTTCGCAGGCGGCTATCGGCGCGGTAGATCCACTCGGCTTCTTTAATCCTTTACGCGCCCGCCGTCAAGCCATTCCATGCCTCGAGTGTGGATTCAAGCTGCATTGGAAGGGGTGGCCTCGAACGTGCGCAGACTGGCGGTATCGATGGCATCCACCGTGCCATTTCCCCACACCTCGTCCATCGTGCCGCCGGGGTCGCTGACAAATGCCAGTCGGCGCTGCGGTGCCAAGGTCATGCCGGTGGGCGACCGCAATCCCGCGACCTGTCCCACGAGCTTGCGGCTGTGCAGGTCGAACATCAGTATCCGACCCGCGCCAATCTGGTTGATGAACAGGCGGTCATGGGTCGGGGCCAGCGCCATGTAGTCAAAGCGGCCGGTCGGTCCGGGCAAGGTCACCTCGGCGGCGCGCTGCGGGGTGTAGCCAGCGCGCGCGGGTGGCGCGGCCAGGCCCGTCAGCAGCAAGGCCGCGAGCAGGAAGGACCGGGCGACTGCGCGCATGACGATGCTCCTGAACTTGTGAGTGTATGATCTATACAGATACACTTGTAGAAAGTATGACAAACCCTCTAATTTCTCCGACCGCGGCGCATGCCGCGTCCCGATTCGGCCGCGCCCCAACGCTGCCGTTCGCTTCCTGGCTGGTGCTGCTGCTCAGCCTGCCGGCCAAGGCGGGCACTGGACGCATGCGCGTGTGGCGCGAACTCAAGGCGCTGGGTTGCGCCACGCTGCGCGACGGCGTCTATCTGCTACCCGATGCCCCGCAGCACGCGCAAGCGCTGCAGGCCGTGGCCGCCACGGTTAAGGAAGCCCAGGGCAGCGCCGAGCTGTTCCAGCTCCAGGCTCGCGATGCCGCGCAGGAAGTCGCTATGTGCGAGCGCTTCGACCGGGGCGCCGACTTTGCCGCGCTGATCGACGCGGCCCGGGAACTGCACGAAGCCCTCCCAGGCACGGATGCCGCCTCCGCCCAGCGCCAGTTGCATGGGCTGGAACGCCGATATTCCCACACCTGCGCCATCGACTACTTCGCGGGCAGCGCGCAGCGCCAGGCTGGTGACGCGCTGGAGGTCGTCCGCGCTGCGCTGATGCGTCAGTTCAGCCCCGACGAGCCACAGGCCAAGCCGGCGCGCCCAATCGTCCCGCTGTGTGCGAGCGACTATCACGGCCGAGTCTGGGCCACCCGCGCTCGCCCCTGGGTGGACCGGCTGGCCTCCGCCTGGCTGATCCGACGCCACATCGACCCGCAGGCTCGCTTCGTCTGGCTGGCGGATCCGAAGGACTGCGCGCCGCAATGGCTGGGCTTCGACTTCGACGGCGCCCGCTTCAGCCATGTCGGCGCCCGCGTCACCTTCGAGACCTTGCTGGCGAGCTTCGGGCTCGAGTCCCACACGGCGCTGGCACGGCTGGGTGCGCTGGTCCACGCGCTGGACGTGGGCGGGCATGCGGTGGCCGAGGCCCCGGGCGTATCGGCGATGCTGGCTGGCCTGCTCGCCAGCGAGCCCGACGACGACGCTCTGCTGGCCCAAGCCATGCAGGTGTTCGACTGGCTTTTGCAAGGACTCGCCGGAGATCGTGCATGAAACCCCATCCTGCGCCCGCTGACCCCGCATCCGTCGGCGCGCCTCCCGCGCCGTCGTTCGCCGAGGCGCTGAGGTTCTGGTTCAAGCTCGGCTGGATCAGCTTCGGCGGTCCGGCCGGCCAGATCGCGGTCATGCACCAGGAACTGGTCGAGCGGCGCCGCTGGATTTCCGAGCGGCGCTTCCTGCACGCGCTCAACTACTGCATGGTGCTGCCGGGACCCGAAGCCACGCAGCTCGCCATCTACATCGGCTGGCTGTTGCACCGCACGCGCGGCGGCATCGTGGCCGGAGTGCTGTTCGTGCTGCCATCGCTGTTCATCCTCATCGGCCTGAGCGCCACCTACATGACCTACGGCTACCTGCCGCTGGTCGCCGGCGTGTTCGAGGGAGTCAAGCCCGCGGTGGTGGCGGTGGTGACGTTCGCGGTTTGGCGCATCGGCAAGCGGGCGCTGAAGAACGGCGCGCTCTGGCTCATCGCCGCGGCGGCCTTTCTCGCCATCTTCCTGCTGCGCCTGCCGTTTCCGGCCATCGTGCTCGGCGCCGGCGTGGCGGGCTGGGTGGGAGGGCGCATCGCACCGCAGCGTTTCCAGATCGGCGGTGGCCACGGCCCGGCCCAGGACGGCTGGGGTCCTGCGGTGATCGACGACCACACCCCGCCGCCCGCTCACGCCCGATTCCGCGCGCGGCGCCTGCTCGCGCTGCTCGGGGTGTTCATGGCGATCTGGGCCGCCGCCTTCGTCGCCCTTCCCGCGGGCACGCTGCGCGACATGGGGCTGTTCTTCACCAAGGCGGCCTACGTGACCTTCGGCGGGGCCTACGCCGTGCTGCCCTACGTCTACCAGGCGGGCGTGGAGCACTTCCACTGGCTCACCGGTCCGCAGATGATCGATGGCCTGGGCCTGGGGGAAACCACGCCTGGGCCGCTCATCATGGTGGTGGCCTTCGTCGGTTTCGTCGGCGCGTGGACCCAGCGGGTGTTCGGTTCGCAGGCACTGGTGCTTGCCGGGGCGGCCGGGGCCGTGGTGGCCACCTTCTTCACGTTCCTGCCCTGTTTCCTGTTCATTCTGGTGGGCGGCCCGCTGGTGGAAGCCACGCGCGACGACATGCGCTTCACCGCCCCGCTCACCGGCATCACCGCCGCCGTGGTGGGGGTGGTGCTGAACCTGGCGCTGTTCTTCGCGTGGCACGTGTTCTGGCCGCGCGCGACCGATTCCGCACTGTTCGGCGGCGGGTTCCATGTCTTCGCCGCGCTGCTGGGGCTGGTCGCATGGCTGGTGCTCAGGAAGGGGCGCGCCGGCATCATGACCGTGGTGCTGACCTGCGCCGCCATCGGCCTGATACGAGCGCTGCTGCCGCTTTGAGAGGCTTCCGTGCGGCGCGCTGCGGAGGGTTTGGCCGGGCTCAGCTCGTCGGGCGCCTGGTGCCCGACAATCCGTTCGCCATGGGCATCACCGACCCCGGAGGCACTTTGTGAGATGGATCGACATGGCACGCTCAAAAGTCCGAGTCGTTCCATGGCTTGATTCGCATCGGAAGAAGAGGGACCTTCAGGTCGAGTCGGGTCCAACCGATGCGGCAAGGCTCGTTCTGCTCAGTCGCGGCCTGCGTGGCTTCTGCGATGGCTTTGTCGCCGTGCTGTTGCCGAGCTACATGTTCGCGCTCGGCTTCCAGGAGCTGCAAGTGGGCCTCGTCAGCAGTGCCACCCTGATCGGATCCGCGCTGGCCACGCTGGCCGTCGGGACACTGTCCCATCGCTTCGCGCTACGGCATATGCTGCTGGTTGCGGCAGGCCTCATGGCGGCAACCGGGCTGGCGTTTGCCTCGTTGTCCGCGCTGTGGCCGCTTGTCGTGGTGGCTTTCGTGGGTACGCTCAACCCGGGCGGCGGCGACGTCAGTTTGTTCCTCCCGCTGGAACACTCATGGCTCGCGGGAGCAACCCAAGGCGATGCGAGAACCCATGTCTTCGCGCGGTACACCCTGATCGGCGCGCTTTGCGCGGCGACAGGCTCTCTGGCGGCGGGCATTCCATCCTGGTTGTCGTTACACGCCGGCGTCTCCACGCTCGTTGCGCTACGCATGATGTTCGTCGTGTATGCGGTGGTCGGCGTGGTCAACTGGTTGCTCTACCGAAGATTGCCGCGTGCACACACCGCAGCGCTTGCAACTTCCAAGCCGCTTGGGCCCTCTCGTCGCATCGTCAGACGACTGGCGCTGCTGTTCAGCATCGACGCTTTCGCAGGGGGGCTGCTCGTCAACTCCCTGCTATCGCTTTGGCTGCTGCAACGATTCGGCCTCTCAGCGGCGCGGGCGGGGCAGTTCTTCTTCGTGGCCGGATTGCTCAGCGCCACGTCGCAGTTGCTGGCGCCTGTTCTCGCACGGCGCGTCGGGCTGCTCAACACCATGGTGTTCACGCATATCCCTTCCAGCCTATTCCTGATCGCGGCGGCGTTTTCGCCATCGCTGCTGCCGACGGTGATCCTTCTGCTGCTGCGCAGCGCGCTATCGCAGATGGACGTGCCGACCCGCTCGGCCTTCGTGATGGCGGTCGTCACTCCACCCGAGCGCGTTGCCGCGGCAAGTTTCACCGCGATCCCCCGCAGTCTTGCCGCAGCGCTGGCTCCGCTGATGACGGGCGGCCTGCTCGGTGCGGGATGGCTCGCCGCGCCCCTGGTGGTTTGCGGCTCCCTCAAGATCACCTACGACCTGGCGCTGCTCGCGGCGTTCCGCAAGATTCGGCCCGAGGACTGAACCCTGCACGGCGAATCAACGCGATCGAACCGGCGTTCCGAACGCGTGGCGCGGCTGTCTCGGCGGCAATCTAGTCTTCGTCACGCGATCGTTCATGTCCCTCCGTTCATCGTCGTCGTCGGCGTACTGCTGTCAGGGCAGCCGGGGCGCGCGGAGATTTCCATCGGCGCACTGTTGGTTGATGGTCAGTGCCTGCTTGGCCTTGCGCTGGACAGCAACCAGACACGTATGGTCTCAAACAACTGCGCGATGCTGGATGCCCGCCTCAAGGGCTTGCTGGCTGGGGGTATCTGCAACACCAACGTGTACGAATTCAATTGCTCGCCGGCATTTTTGTGCCGCAGTCCTGCGACTCCGTGAGAGGCTCACGCCAAACGGATCCTCCGGACGAATCGCAAAGTTGCTTCGCCTCGCATAACGGGCCTGCGACAGACCTGCAAGGCTCAGCGACGGGTACCTTGTTGGGGCTTGCTGGTCCGTGTTCGCGCCTGAGGCGAACGCATTGTCACAAATGTCGTCAACCGATCCAATGAGGCCTGCAGGCCCAGGGCCTGAGCGCGAGCCGCCGCTGCGTCCGCAGCGCTCGCATCGCGCAGCGCGCTGATCTCGACGACACGTTCGCGCGCGATGCTCAGCTCGGTCGTGGCCGCAGCCAGTTGCGAACTCAAGGTCGCTTCGCGGTGACGCGCCTCCGCAATCTGTCGGCGCGTTCGTTCCTCAGTTGCAGCGATCTCATGCAGCATGGCATCCAGGCGCTTGAGCAGGGAGTCAGCCTGGCGTTCGGCCTTCGCGCGCGTCGTGCGTTCCCGTTCCAGTTCCAGCGCCACGCGACGATCGG
>JAJXUC010000197.1 GCA_021783435.1 Pseudomonadota bacterium
GAACGAGCAGGTCAAGGCCATCCAGAAGGAACTCGGCGAAGGCGAGGAGGGCGCCGACATCGAGGAACTGGAGAAGAAGATCAAGGCCGCGCACATGCCGAAGGAAGCGCGCAAGAAGGCCGACGCCGAGCTCAAGAAACTCAAGCTCATGTCACCCATGTCGGCCGAAGCGACCGTGGTGCGCAACTACCTCGACGTGCTGGTCAATCTCCCCTGGGCGAAGAAGTCCAAGATCAAGCATGACCTTGCCTTCGCCGAGCAGGTTCTGGACGAGGATCACTATGGCCTGGAGCGTGTCAAGGAGCGCATCCTGGAATACCTCGCCGTGCAGCAGCGTGTCGAGAAAGTCAAAGCGCCCATCCTCTGCCTCGTCGGCCCGCCGGGCGTCGGCAAAACCTCGCTCGGACAGTCGGTGGCGCGTGCCACGGGGCGTAAGTTCGTGCGCATGGCTTTGGGTGGTGTGCGCGACGAGGCGGAGATCCGCGGGCATCGCCGCACCTACATCGGTTCGATGCCAGGAAAGATTTTGCAAAGCCTCAACAAGGTTGCCGTGCGCAACCCGCTGTTTCTGCTCGATGAGGTCGACAAACTCGGCATGGATTTCCGTGGTGACCCGTCTTCAGCCCTGTTGGAGGTGCTCGACCCCGAGCAAAACCATACGTTCAGCGACCACTATGTCGAGGTCGATTTCGACCTGTCGGACGTGATGTTTGTTGCCACCAGCAACTCGCTCAATATCCCCCCGGCCCTGCTCGACCGCATGGAGGTCATTCGCCTGTCGGGCTATACCGAGGACGAGAAAGTCAATATCGCCCAGCGTTACCTGTTGCCCAAGCAGATGAAAAACAACGGCGTCAAGGCTGGCGAACTCAACGTCACGGAAGATGCCATTCGCGGCATCGTGCGCTATTACACCCGCGAGGCTGGAGTGCGTTCCCTGGAGCGCGAAATCTCCAGGATCTGCCGCAAGGCCGTGAAGGGACAAGTGCTCAAGAAGTTCGAGGGCAGCGTCACCGTGTCCGTTGACAATTTGAACGATTTTCTGTCGGTGCGGCGCTTCAATTTCGGTCTTGCGGGCCGCGAGAATCAGGTCGGCCAGGTCGTCGGTTTGGCATGGACCGAGGTTGGCGGCGAATTGCTCACCGTCGAAGCCACGAAAATGCCCGGCAAGGGGGTGATCACGCGCACGGGATCGCTGGGCGATGTGATGAAGGAATCGGTCGAGGCTGCACGCACCGTCGTGCGCGTTCGCGCCAAGCGCCTGGGGATCAAGGACGAGGCTTTCGAGAAGAGCGACCTTCACGTCCACGTTCCTGAAGGGGCGACGCCGAAGGATGGGCCCAGTGCCGGCGTGGCCATGACCACCGCCATCGTCTCCGCGCTCACGGGCATCCCGGTGCGTGCCGATGTGGCGATGACTGGAGAAATCACGCTACGCGGCGAGGTGCTTGAAATTGGTGGCCTGAAGGAAAAGCTGTTGGCGGCGCATCGAGGGGGCATCAAGACTGTGCTGATTCCCGAGGAGAACGTGAAAGACCTTCAGGAATTCCCGGAGAACATCAAGAACAGCCTGGAGATCATCCCGGTCAAATGGATCGATAAAGTCCTGGAGCTAGCCTTGGAGCGTGTACCTCAGCCGTTGCCGGAAGAGCAACCTGAACGGGCGGCCGCGGCTGCGACGACTGTCGAACCTGTCGCCTCCGTCGACGGCTCTGTGCGCCATTGAGTTGATCGGCCCGGCCCTGGGCCGGGGCCCTATGCCCTCCTGTTGTTTCGAGGGCGGCTGGACTTGCGCCAAGCCGTGGGGATGGTTTATGATCACGTTCTTTGCTTTTCGGGGGTATAGCTCAGCTGGGAGAGCGCTTGCATGGCATGCAAGAGGTCAGCGGTTCGATCCCGCTTACCTCCACCAATCAGCAACCAGCAGTTCGCATGAACAAATTTGTCCCCTTCGTCTAGAGGCCTAGGACACCGCCCTTTCACGGCGATAACAGGGGTTCGAATCCCCTAGGGGACGCCAAGCCAAAATTCGTCATGGATTGAGCTTGGTTGCAGACCGAGTTGCCTTGTTTCTCAGGTCAAGCTCGACGCGATTCCATCAGCCGCCTTGCGCGGCTTTTGTTTTTTTGGGTCGCCTTCGAGACCAGTCGCACCACGATCTGTGACCCGGTGATGAGCACCACGGTCAGCGACATCAGCCGTCGTGTCCGTCTGATCGGGTCCCGGACGAGCGTGAACATACCCTGGAGCATGCAACGTGCCACGGCCGCCATCACACTGGCATCACGGCGCGTCCAAACAAACACGATGCGCAGCCGGGTGTCCATGGACGATGCCAAACGGGACCAAGGCCAGCATTTCCCCGGACCTGCCGCACGCTATCTTTCTGGTCTTGCCCCGACCTTTGGACGCACCGGAGTTTTCTCATGCAATGCGTGATTGATGAACGCGAGGTTCATGTCGAGTACGTTGAACCGACGGTGATTGCCAATGACGCGGTGCCGACCGCCATCGTTCTCCTGCATGGCGCGGCGAACGACCACCGTGCCTGGTTGCCGGTTGCGCCCGGCCTGGCGCGGGCGGGGTATGCGGTGTATGCACCTGACCTCCCCGCGCATGGCGGCAGTGGTGGCTCGCTCTGCACGACGGTGGCGTCGATGGCCGCTTGGGTGCTGAAGCTGCTGGACGCATGCGGCCTGGAGCGCTGTGCGCTGGCGGGGCACAGCATGGGTTCGCTGGTGGCGTTGCATGCAGCGGGCCTGGCACCGCAACGCATCAGCCACCTTGCGCTGGTGGGCACGGCCTGGCCGATGCGGGTGGCGCCAGCTTTGTTGGAACTGGCGCAGAGCCAGACCGATGTCGCACTGCGCAACATGGCCATCTGGTCACACACGCAGCGCGAGGGCCAGCCGCTGCAGCCCGCATTGGTGCAGCAAACACTGGAGTTGATGCAGTCGGTGCAGCAGGCGGGATGCGCGCAGGGCAACGTGCTGGCCACCGATCTGGCCGCCTGCAACGCCTATGCCGACGCACTGGACATGGCAGCGCGGGTGCGCGTTCCGGCGGCGTTCATCCTCGGTGAGCACGACCGCATGACGCCGACAAAGGCCACGCAGCGACTGCGCGAAGCCTTGCCCCAAGCCCGCCTCACGACTCTGGACGCCGGTCACGCGCTGATGAGCGAAGCGCCGGGTGCGGTGGTGCATGCCCTCGCAGCGCTGCTTGCGCTGCCAGCGGAGCGGCCATGAACCATGGCGCCGGCTTGCCAGGCAGACAGCCGGACAACCGCGTTGCGATCTGGCACTCCGGCAGCAAGGTACTGCTGCGGCATCCCGCCGGCGTCGATCGCGTGTCCAAGGCGCGTTCGAGCGCATCCTTGCCCGGCAGCTTCAGACAACGGAGGCCCGAGAGGGATTCCACGTCGCGTGCAGCACCAGTGCCAGGGCCGAGAACGCAGCGCCGGTGAACACCACCGCGGGCCAACCCCCCAGCGCCCAGGCGTGGCTGGCGGCGAAGGTGCCAGCGGCGCCGCCAATGAAGTATTGCGTCATGTACACGGCATTGATGCGACTGCGCGAAGCCGCATCGAGCGCATAAATGCGTGTCTGGTTGGCGATTTGCGCTCCTTGCACCCCGGCATCCAGCACCACCACCCCCAGCACCAGCCAGACCAGGCCGTGTCCACCGAGAGCGAACAGCGCCCAGGACGCAAGCACGCCCGCCAGCGCCACCAGCAACACGCGGCGCGGGCCGCCGGGGTGATCCGCGTGGCGGCCTGAAACCGGAGCCACCAAGGCACCGCTCAGCCCCAGGATGCCGAACAGCCCCGCCGCGGCCGGCCCGAGGCCATAGGCCGCACTGCCCAGCAAGGGTGTGAGTCCGACCCAGAACACACTGAACGCGCCGAAGAGCAATCCCCCGGTGACGCCGGCCGCGCGCAGT
This sequence comes from Pseudomonadota bacterium, assembly GCA_021783435.1. Next base: position 3,943 of record JAJXUC010000197.1, read on the forward strand.
TCGGCATGCTTGCGGAACTGCCCAAGGGTGGACGCCACCAGATGGATATAGCTCGGCGCCGAAGTGTCGTTGGCGGGCAGGCGCGGCAGAGTGCGCCAGAGCATGGCGAGCGACGCCGCGTTGAGCAGCGCCGCCAGTGCGAAGACCGCTCGCCAGCCCAGGGCCTGGCCCACCAGCCCGCCCAGCACCCGCCCGCCGAGGATGCCCACCAGCAGGCCACTCATGACCAGACCCACGGCGCGGCCGCGCTGTTGCGGCGGTGCCAGGTGGGCCACCAGCGGCACGATCTGCTGGGCGATGGACGCCATCAGCCCCACTCCCAGGCTGGCCAGGGCCAGCAGCGCGATCGTGGGGGCGGCCGACGCCAGCAGCAACATGAACACCAGCGCCGTGCCCATGCCGAGGATGACGCGGTGGCGCGGATGGCGGTCGCCCAGTGGACCCAGGCCGATGAGCCCGCAGGCGAAGCCAACCTGCGTGGCGGTGGGTATGGCGGCGATGCCGGCGACCGAGGTATGAAAGGACCGCGCCAGTTGCTCCAGCAGTGGCTGCACGTAATAGATGTTGGCCACCGCCACGCCGCAGGCCACGGCCATGAGGGGCAGGAACAGGCGGGGCAACGCGGGGGTGTGTGGCGTGGTCGGGGCGAGCGTCGGGGTGGACATGGAACTTGAGGCAGCCGGCCCGCAGGTGCCCTGCGACGGCGGCAAAGGGTCAATGGGGGCCACATGATGGGCCTGCGTCACAGGGTTTCAAACGCAGGCGGCGAAAGCGCGTGGAAACAATGGGCAGGGAGAATGGACAGGGAGTCGAGGAGTACGCGGACAGGCGTGCAAGACGACAGACCACGCAGCCTAGCGCCCAGGCTGCGTGTGAGCAGATGTCAATCCGAATTCCCGGCCTCGCCGGGGAAATGCAGATCGCGCGCGACGCGTTGGTCGATTTGCCCCACCAGCGCGGCTTCGAGACTGATCAGGCTCAGGCGACGCAGCAGCGGGTCGGGCGTCATGCCCGATTCGGGCGCGGGGAAGCCGGGCTCAGGGTTGCGCTGCAGGGGCGCGGGCATCGCCATAGGGGTTGGCCCAGTCTTCAAACCGAGTTGCTTCAACACCCAGGTGCGGGTTGGCGCCATCAAGGCCTCGATCGCTTCCGGACTCAGTCGCCGGGCGCGACGTGCGCGCAGCACGCGCATGGATGCCAGGTGAGCCGCGAGCAGGTAGCTGTGGGTGATGAGCCGCGCCAGTTCGCGCAGGGCTCGGCGCTTGGCGACGGGCTCTTCCAGCATGCGGCTGTACAGCCCGGTCATGGAAGCCAGGGCATCGAACAGGCGCTTGCGGGCGATGCGAAAGGCGCTTTCATTCTGCTGCTGCGCTTCGAGCACCGCCAGGGCGTAGTCGCGCTGCGCCTGCATCAAACTGGAGAGCAGGCGCGGCACGTCCTGGTACTCCCAGCGTGGCAGCACATAGCTGAAGCCCCAGGCGAGGGTGGCGCCGATGAAGGTGTCGATCAGGCGCTGGTCCACGAGGAAGCGGACATCACCTTCCAGCAACCGCGCCAGCAGCAGCGACAGCACGCTGGCCGACATGGCGGTGAAGCGGTAGTTGGTGGTGACGAAGGTGCGGGCGAAGGTCAGCGCCAGGAAGAGCGCGGCAAGCAGGGCGGCCAGCCCCAGGTGCAGATCGAGCAGCAGGGCGGTGAACAGGCAGCCCAGCAGCGTGCCCAGCAGCCGGTCCTTGAGGCGCTGGCGGGTGACTCCGTAATTGGGTCGAAGGATGACGGCGATGGTCAGTAGGATCCAGTAATCGTGCGTCTGATGCACGAACAGACTGCGCGCCACCATCAGTCCGCACAGCAGCGCCAGCCCCATGCGCATGGCGTGAC
>JAJXUC010000198.1 GCA_021783435.1 Pseudomonadota bacterium
TCCTGCTGACCGGATTCATCGGCGGCGTGAGCACGGCTTATAGCGCCGTGTGGTCCTATGTGAGCCAATGGCCGCATTTCCAACACGACAAATTCGTGTCCACACGCAACTGGCGCCTGACGTACGCACTCGGCATGGTCCTTGGCGCCGTCGCCTTCACGCTGCTGATGAATCACGGCGAGGGATTCGTCACGCGCGTTCCGGCTTGGCAGTTGCTCGCCGGAGGCGTCATCGGCGGCTTCGGGGCGCGCATGGGCGGAGGTTGCACATCGGGCCACGGCATTTGCGGACTGGGCTCTTTGCAATTTCCATCGCTGCTTGCCGTCATCACCTTCCTGACCACGGCCATCGGCACCGCGCACCTGGTACACGCACTCGGGGGATTCTGAGATGATGAAACGCGTTCACCCCGTTCCCGTCTTGCTTTCGTCGCTTCTGGCTGGGGGCTTGTTCGGCTTTGGTCTGGCTTGGTCCACCATGGTCAAGCCGGAAGCCATTATCGAATTCCTGCTGCTGCAGAACATGGGGCTGCTGCTGGTGATGGGCGGTGCGGCAGGCGTCGTCGCGCTGACCTACCGCCTCATTCCAAAACTGATGAGGACCCCTGTGTTCGGCCTGGGATTTGGCGTGCACCCTTCACCACTGAACATTCGCATCATCATCGGCTCGGCCCTGTTCGGCATCGGCTGGGGACTGAGCGGCGTCTGCCCTGGGCCGGCAATCGCCGGCCTCGGGGTGGGCAACTGGCCACTTCTGTATGTCGTCGGGGGGATACTCATCGGCGCTTGGATCGAAGGCCGGTTTTTCGAAAAAACCTGAACATGCCTGATTTGACTTCCGGTACGGCGGCGGCCCCGCCCCTCGTCCTCGCCTCGACCTCGGCCTACCGGCGCGTCTTGCTCGATCGCCTACGCCTGTCCTTCACAGTCCGCAGTCCCCAGACCGATGAGACCCCGCAACCAGGCGAGGCGCCCCGTGCCCTGGCCCTGCGGCTGGCAGCGGCCAAGGCACAGGCCGTCGCCGTGGACATGCCCGGCACGTGGGTCATTGGCGCGGACCAGGTCTGTGCCTGCGAGGGACACATCCTCGGCAAACCCGGAAATCATGAGGCGGCCGTCAGGCAACTGCGTCTGCTGCAAGGACGCACGTCTTTATTTCACACCGCCCTGGCGCTGATCACGCCCGACGGCAGCATGCAGCTGCGCGAGGTTCCCACCACAGTTCGCATGCGCGAGTTGAGTGACGCCCAGATCGAAAACTATCTGCGCACCGAGCAACCTTACGACTGCGCCGGGAGCGCCAAGTCCGAAGGGCTGGGCATCGCGTTGCTGGAAGCCATCAGCAGCGATGATCCCACGGCCCTCGTTGGGCTGCCGCTGATTGCTTTGTGCGACCTGCTGCTGGCCAGCGGCTACCCTCTGCTGGATCAGGCGCTTTGATGCCGGCCCCAGCGACCAGGGCAGGCCGGCTGCTGCTTGTCCCCACGCCTTTGGCCGACGTGGCCGAAACGCCGCTCAACAGCGTACTGCCGCATGCAAGCATTGCCGCTGCCGCCGGCCTGGAGCACTGGATCGTGGAGAACGCCAAGACCGCTCGCGCCTTTCTCGGCGCGGTGCATGCCGTGCAGCCGCTGCGCGTGCCGTTGCAGCAGCAAGGCATGGCCGTGTTGCCCAAACATGGGCGGCTTGACGCTGCGGCGCTGCGCGCCATGCTCCAGCCCTGTCTGGACGGTGCCGACTTGGGACTGATGTCCGAGGCCGGCGCGCCCTGCGTCGCAGACCCTGGCGCCCTGGTGGTCGCCCATGCGCACGAACTGGGCATACCCGTGGTGCCTCTGGTTGGGCCCAGCGCCTTGCTGCTCGGACTCATGGCCAGTGGCCTCGATGGCCAGCGCTTCGCCTTTCATGGTTATCTGCCCGTCGAGGCCGATGCGCGTGACAAGCAGATCCACTTGCTCGAACGCGAAAGCGCGCAACGCCGGCAAACCCAGCTGTTCATCGAAACGCCCTATCGCAATACCGCCGTGCTGCAAGCCCTGGTCAAAACCCTAAAGCCATCAACCCGGCTGACGGTAGCCAGCAATCTCACGTCCCCCCATGCCGCCGTGCACACGCGCAGCGTGGCGCAATGGCGCGAGGCGAGCCCGGCCGCGCTCGAGAAAGTTCCATGCATCTTCGGCTTCTTGGCCAGCTAAGAATCGCGCGCTCTTGCTCCGTAGGACGCATGCATCACTGGCCGGGCCGAAACCCACGCAGCCGGGCCCTGATGCCCGCGATTCAGCGCAGCGACCAGGCGCTGTTGTGCAGCATTTCATGCACCGCCCCCATGCCCATTGAGGCGCCGAAACGCTTGGCCAGGCGATCGACCACGTTCTCGTGGCGCGTGTAATCCACCAGATTCTTTTCGTGGACCACATCACGCGCCACGGTGTCCGTATCACCGTAGCCGTCAGCCAAGCCTTGCTGCACAGCCGATTCGCCGGTCCAGACCAGGCCTGAAAATGTTTGGTTATTGATTTTCAGACGACTTCCGCGCCCCTTCTCGACGGCGGCGATGAATTGCTGATGAATCTGCTTGAGCATGGTCTGCGCGTAGGCCTTCTGGTCTTCGGGCATGGGTGAGAATGGATCCATGAAGCCCTTGTTGGCGCCGGCAGTGAGCAAGCGCCGCGTCACACCGAGTTTGTCCATCAGCCCCGAGAAGCCGAACCCATCCATCAACACGCCGATGGAACCCACCAAACTGGCCGGATTCACGTAGATCTTGTCCGTTGCCACGGCGATGTAGTAGGCCGCAGAGGCGCACACCTCGTCACACACGGCGTAGATGGGAATGTTCTTGTGCTTGGCGCGCAGGCGCCAGATCTCGGCGTTGATCTGGCTCGCCTGGACCGGGCTGCCCCCAGGGCTGTTGATGCGCAGGATGACGGCCTTGGTCCCGCGATCATCGAAGGCGTCCTGCAGCGAGGCATTGATGTTGTCAGCGCTGGCCATCGACGACGCCGAGATTTCCCCATTGAGTTCGACCAGTGCCGTATGCGGGCCGGCGATCTGGTCGCCCGCATGTTCGGCCATATACCCCCCCAAGAAAATGGCCAGAATCAGGCCGAGAAAAGCCAGACGGAAAAAGATGGACCAGCGGCGCGCGCGGCGCCTCTCGTTCACGATTTCCATCACCAGCCGCTCCAGCACGCCGCGTTCCCATGCGGCATGAGGCGTCGCAGCGGGCTCGCCAAGATGAGGTTCTCGTTGAGGGTCGTTGGGGTTCGCGTCGTTCATAGGCCGTGGTGTTGAAGGTGGTGCGCCTGCATCGTCGGGCCAGGGCAGGATAGCAGCGCGTCGTGTCTTGAAACGTGACGATTCGTTCAGACGCCGAGGAGAAAGCGTTGCAAGTCGGACACCGAATCCGCCAGAAAAACCGGTTGCATCTGCGCCAATGCCTGCGCCTCATGCGCGCCGTAAGCCACCGCAGCGGCGGCCGTTCCGGCGTTGCGAGCCATGAGCAGATCGTGGGTCGTGTCGCCCACCATCAGGGTGCGTTCGGGTTCGTCGCCCAGTTGTTCCATGATTTCCTGCAGCATCGCGGGATGCGGTTTGGGTGTGGTTTCATCGGCCGTGCGCGTGGTGTCGAACAGGTGCCGCAACTCGGCATGTTCCAGCGCCCGGTTCAAGCCCTGACGCGATTTGCCGGTCGCCACGGCGAGCCGATGGCCGGCAGCCTTGAGCGCCAGCAGCATGTCGAGCACGCCGGGAAACAGCGTGAGATCGCCATCGTGCGCGAAGTAATGCCGGCGATAAGCCTGCGCCAGACGGTCGTAGTCACGCGGGTCCAGCGTTGGAGCGGCGTGACGCAAGGCATCGCCCAGCCCCAGGCCGATGACGTAGGAGGCGGCGATGTCGCTGGGCACCGGCAAGCCCAGGTCGGCGCAGGCGGCCTGGATGGCGCGCGTGATGACTGCGGTGGAATCCATCAGGGTTCCATCCCAGTCGAACACAATCAACTCATAAGGAGATGGCATCGCTGGATCTATGGCGTCGATGGGGCCGAACAAAAATCGCGCAAGCGCTGCAGCCAGAGCCCATCCTCCGCCGGCCAGTCGGCGGTGAGCACCAGAGGCTCTCCATTGTGGGGGTGATTCAGAGCCAGGCGCGAAGCGTGCAGAAACATGCGCGCATTGCGAGGCAGCCTCGGCGCGGCGTCCCCGCGCGCCAGTTGCCGGTTGAGTGCATCGAACCCGTATTTCTCGTCGCCGACGACCGGATAACCCAGGCTTTGCAAATGCACCCGGATCTGGTGTGTGCGCCCCGTGTGGATACGCGCCTCGATCAGCGTCAGCCCCGCGACACCGGTGTGCGCCTGCAATGCGGCATCGGGCCAGGGGAAACGCTGCACGGGACGGAATTGGCTGCGTGCCGCCTGGGCATCGTCGCCAGACGCAACACGCACCCTGCGCTCGCCCGACGCTGTGAGGTACTTATGCAAGGGCTTGTCGACCGTCAACGCGCCCCCCTGCCACAAGCCGGCGACCAATGCGAAATAGCGCTTGTCCGCCTCGCGCTCGCGCAGGCTGGCGTGCAGCGCGGTCAGGGCGCTGCGCTTCTTGGCCAGCAGCAACACACCGGAGGTGTCGCGGTCCAGCCTGTGCACCAGCTCGAGAAAACGGTCCTGCTCGGCTGCACGCAGGGACTCGATCACGCCGAAGCTCAGGCCCGACCCCCCATGCACCGCCACGCCCGCCGGCTTGTTGATGGCCAGCAGCCAGGCGTCCTCATGGACGATGGGGTACTGCCGGGCCGGCGCGGCGGGCGCGGCCTGCGACATGCGCACGGGCGGCACGCGGACCTGATCGGAGCCGGCCAATTTTTGCGAAGCCTCGGCCCGCGCCCCGTTCACCCTCACCTCGCCCGAGCGCACGATACGGTAAATGTGACTGCGGGGAACGCCTTTGAGTACACGCGCAAGGAAGTTGTCCAGGCGTTGGCCAGCGCCGGATTCGCCCACGGGGAGCACGGTGGCGGCTGCTGAACTTGGAGGGTGCATATAATCGGGATGCGAAGCGCGTGCTAGTTGAGGCCGACTGCGTGGAAAAATGTTCGTCTTGATGCCAAAGGGCGTGAATCACCCGCACCATTCACGCCGTTTAGATTTGGCATTTTAGTTCGGCATCCGTACAGCCTACAGGCTGTCCCACCAACGGACACGGCCCCTGCTCAGCGCTGCAGTCCGCAACCCCGGGCTCGCCGGGCCGGCATGGTCGGCCGGCAAGTCGCAGGAACAGCAAGCTCAAAGTCTGAACGAACAGAATGCCCCGCACAACCCGGCCCCGATGCCGTGGTTCACGACAAATCGAATCTTTCCGTGTCCATCCCAAGCCTCATCCAATCCATCCGATGCACTGCACTGGCAGCAACAGCCCCGTGCGGCGCTGTTCGGGCTGGATCATGGCGACCGGATGCCGCGATTCCAGCCCCTGTCCGCCCTGGCATGCAACCATGCCCGAGCCCAGGTTGCTGCGCCTTGACGAGGCCTTTGTCCTGAAACCTGCGACGAGTTCCCTCGTCGCAGGGCGGTCATTCTCCAGATCGGCACCGAGCCTGCTGCGCGAGTCGGGTCCTTGAGACCCTGGATCAATCACGCAGCCCGCCTGACGGGCGGGATGGAGTCACTGAAATGAAACGCATGTTGTTCAACGCGACGCAAGCCGAGGAGCTGCGCGTCGCCATCGTCGAAGGCCAGAAACTGCTGGACATCGACATCGAACAGGTCGGCCGCGAACAACGCAA
>JAJXUC010000045.1 GCA_021783435.1 Pseudomonadota bacterium
GCAAGCTGGGCGAGCTGGTCGACCTGGTCTCCACCATCGGCTTCGGCGCCGGCACCCATGCCAAGGACGTCTTGGGCGAGGTGTACGAATACTTCCTCGGCCAGTTCGCCAGCGCCGAAGGCAAGAAAGGCGGGCAGTTCTACACCCCGGCCTCGGTGGTCAAGGTGCTGGTGGAAGTGCTCGCCCCGCACCAAGGCAAGGTGTACGACCCCTGCTGCGGGTCGGGCGGCATGTTCGTGCAGTCCGAGAAGTTCATCGAGAGCCACGGCGGGCGCTTTGGCGACATCTCCATCTACGGCCAGGAGGCCAACCCCACCACCTGGCGCCTGGTGGCGATGAACCTGGCCATCCGCGGCATGGACTTCAACCTCGGCAAGGAACCCGCCGACACCTTCCACCGCGACCAGCACCCCGACCTCCGGGCCGACTACGTGCTGGCCAATCCGCCGTTCAACATCTCCGACTGGGGCGGCGACCGCCTGCTGGATGACAAACGATGGCGCTTCGGCACCCCCAACCCCGGCAATGCCAACTACGCCTGGCTGCAGCACATCCTCTGGCACCTGAACGCCAGCGGCCAGGCCGGGGTGGTGCTGGCCAACGGCAGCATGTCATCCAGCCAGAACAACGAAGGCGCCATCCGCAAGGCCATGGTCGAGGCCGACGTGGTGGAGGTGATGGTGGCGCTGCCGCCGCAACTCTTCTTCAACACCCAGATTCCCGCCTGCCTCTGGTTTCTCGCCAAGGACAAGACCGCCCAGGGCCGCGACCGCCGCGGTGAGGTGCTGTTCATCGACGCCCGCAAACTCGGGCGCATGGAAGGCCGGGTCAACCGCGTGTTCGACGACGAGGACGTGGCGAAGATTGTCGGCACGGTGCATCGCTGGAGGCAAGATGGGGAGGCTGGTGCTGCAGAGCCCTATGCCGATGTGCCGGGCTTCTGCCGCGCCGTGACACTGGCCGAGATTGCCGAGCATGGCCATGTGCTCACGCCGGGGCGCTATGTGGGCGCCGAGGCGGTGGATGATGACGACGAAGCGTTCAACGACAAGATGGAACGCTTGACGGCACTGCTCGCGGAACAGATGGCTAAAGGGACTGAGCTGGATGCGGTGATTCGGGAGAAGCTGGGGGGGCTGGGGTATGCGGTCTGACGTACGGCCACTTCGCGAGTTGTGCAGTCTCATCGCTGACTGCCCTCACAGCACCCCGATCTGGACGGACTCGGGCTATATCGTCATCCGCAACCAACACATCAAGAACGGTCGACTCGACCTGAGTACCCCGTCATTCACTGATGCGGAACACTTCGCGCACCGCATACGGCGGGCGAAGCCTGCTGCTGGTGACATCATCTTCACTCGTGAAGCGCCCATGGGCGAAGTCTGCCTGGTTCCGCCGGGATTGGAGTGCTGCGTCGGACAGCGTCAGGTTCTTCTTCGTCCGGACCCCAGCGTCGTCGACGGCCGCTTCTTGCTGTTCGCTTTGCAGTCTCCGCAGGTTCAGCACGAGATTGCATGGAATGAGGGAACGGGTTCGACAGTCAGTAACGTCCGCATCCCGGTGCTTGAGGCGCTGCGAATTCCGGCGCCGCCGCTGGAAACTCAGCGGGAAATCGGCGTGGTCCTTGGAACTCTAGACGACCGCATCGACCTCCTGCGCCAAACCAACGCCACCCTCGAATCCATCGCCCAGGCGCTGTTCAAGAGCTGGTTCATCGACTTCGACCCCGTGCGCGCCAAGGCCGAAGGCCGCGAGCCGCAGGGCATGGACGCCGACACGGCCGCGCTGTTTCCAAGCGAGTTCGAGGAATCGGGACTGGGGTTGATTCCGAAGGGGTGGCGGGCGAGAAGGTTTGGTGATTTGGCGTCGCTGAGCAAGGGTACAGTGAACCCAATGGACCACCCGTGCGAGGTCTTCGAGCACTACAGCTTGCCAGCGTTCGACACATCACGACTTCCCGTATTCGAGCTTGGCGAAACCATCAAGAGCAATAAGACGCGAATCGGGAACGGCATAGTTCTTCAGTCGAAGCTGAACCCACACATCCCACGGGTTTGGCTTCCCTTCAACGTGGGTTTTCAAGCAGTGTGCTCGACAGAGTTTCTGCCATGGACGGCAAAGGAACCTGCGAGCCCAGAAATTTTGTACTGCTTGCTGACGAGCGCCGAATTTGCTGCTGAAGTGCAGACGTTGGTCACCGGCACCTCAAACAGTCACCAGCGAGTGAAGGCGGACCAAATCGCTGCCTTGCCGGTTGTCGTTGCCACTGATTCCGTTTACACGGCATACACGGGACTTGTACGCTCTTTGTTAAAGCGCGTCGGTGAAAACACCGCGGCGGTGAAGACGCTTGCGACTCTCCGCGACACCTTCCTCCCCCGCCTCATCTCCGGCAAGCTGCGCGTTCCGGAAGCTCAGGGGCAGGCGGAAAATGCGCTGGCATGAGCCACACGCAGCATAGACGGGCTAGTGAGTGACACTGTGAAGGCGATGCTATTGCATTGCCCTCACAGTCCAGAAGCAGCGGGCAGAGCATGAAAACCGCTGTATGCAGAATCGCTGTGGGAGGCGATGACATTTGTTGGAAATCATGCCGCGTAGCTTATGTTGATGCTCTCTGAATGGGAGCATTCGACCCGTTGCCGCCCATTCAGCGGCCGTTCGATCTCCTGAAATCCCCCCGGAAGCAGACGCTCAACGAATGAATTCACTGGCCTGCGCGGCTTTTCGCGCTGGTCCGGTGGAATGAGGGGTTGTGCTGCTCATTTCGCAAAGAACCAGCCGACTACCGTGAGAATTGCTGAAAGGATTGCGACCAGTAAGCTTAGCTCTCCAACATGCCGACGAATAAAACCTTCTTCTTGTGTAACAACAAGAGTTGAGGAGGGTAGTAACTTGCCTCTTACGAGATAAAGGATTCCAAGCGTGATTGTTATGGACAACCAAGCCGCGAATACCGGCTTGTCGAGAGACGCACCTTTTGGCATAAACAGAGAGGCAGTGTTTGGAAGGTAGGCAGAAATAAGAAATATCCACCCAATTGGCGCTGATACGAACCAGCTATACCAAAGCTTATTGGCCTGCGTGAATGAATATACAGTTTCAATTGCTCCGGCGCACCAAGCTTCAGAATCAGCACTCGCGCTTACCTCTGGCCTAGCACCAAGAAATGAACTTGACCTGATAAATACACGACGTCTGCCTTGTGTTAGCCGAAGCTTGAACTTGGTGATACGACCCGGAGCGCGGAATACTCCTTAAGCTCATCAATGTTATTAAATTCGAGGCTTTCGGACGGCAGTGTTATATCGATAGAGCCATAAACATCTTCTGGTTTATCGAATAGTGCCAACAGCCGCCCCCAGAGAAGTTCGAGATCGCCAATTTCAATTGAAAATGCGGGCAACGCCTTCTCGCGGCTTACTTCTCTCTTCATCTTTCCCTCAAATCTTGATAGGCGTTGCCTGTGGCATATCGCCCACGTTCAGCCGCAGCTCTGCCACAGCGAGGCGGAGGCAGAGACGTCGGCTGCAACCTGTTGTTAGCCATCAACTGCGTCAGACCAGCGAAGATAGAAAAGCAAGTACGGGTCATGGATATCAAAGACATCGTTCTCCGCATCCCATTCAACAACACGCTCTCCTACGGTGTCATTGACTATCTTCGCAATTTGAAAGCACGCGCTGGTGGCACTCGACCCACTGGGCGGATCTTGATCGCACGTTGCGGCAATTCGGTCAATGAGGGATTGATACCTGAAGGTGAGTTGTGGAGGATCAAGCGACAACGCTTTTACCAGCAATTTGTATACGTCACCTTGCCACCCGTAGCGGCTTACATGAATCTTGCGATCTGCGCCCCGCGTCTTTGGCCCTTCCTTCATCTTCTCTACTACTGAGCCGTAGTCGGCAGACAATGCAGTACGGCGGCAGATTGACGAAAGCTTCGCGGGATCGTCTTGGAAGTCAACGGCGTCCTTTGATACCTCGCGGACACCTAGCTCAAAGCACGAATTTAGGCACAGGTACTGCATTAGCTGGGGTGAACCTGCTGCTTCAGAGGCAAGCTTGCTTACCACCGTATGGCGATGAGCGATATTCAGCTTGTCGAACCCTTTATAGGCAATTTTTGACAGAACGTCTGGCTTCCAGTAGTCGAAGTCAATTGAGAACACGCGCCCGCGCAAGTCGGTGTTTCCTCTGATGACATCGTCAGCGTGATACGGTACCGACGCGCAGATTATCTTCACATTATTCCGAATCGCCTCCTTGATTTGACGAGCTACCTCGCCCTGAACTTCTCTTGGAACGTAGTGAAAATCATCAATGAAGATGACAAAATCCGTTCCGCCAAGTTCCTTTATTAGCATCTGTAGATGGTCGACTGCTTTACCTTCCACGCTGCTTGTCGTGGCGGTATAGGTACCGGTTGCAGATGCCTCCGCCTTTCCCTTTGCGACGATTACGCCGCCTTCAACGCTGCCTTTCCCGGAGATAGAAGCGCCAATAGCAGAAGTGCTGGACTCCGACTTCGATATGGGGGTTCCTATTAGGTCGAAAACCCTAAACCACAAGTCCGTGGCGGACTTTGCGCCGGCGCCGGTGATCTGGATGAGGTTATGTTTGCCGAGAACGTTCTCGACAAAAACCGTCTTGCCAGATTTTGATGGGCCTGAAATGGATACCAGCATGGCCCCGGCTTCGAGTGTATCCAGTAACTGACGTTTTCGCTCGACGAGGTGATCTTCGACAAAGGTATGCGCCGGAAACCTTCCGGGAGTAAACACCTCGGTTGCTTTTGTCATTGTGGCTTCTCGAATATTGAATGATGGTTAACGCAATGTAGTCCGTCGAATAAACCGCGCATCCCGGGCTATCCCACGGGATAAACACGCCAGCCTGCGGAGCATACGAAAGCGATGGCGGCCTGCAACCCGCATGAAAGCCGGCTTTCCAAAGCCGTGACTGCGCAGACTCACGATCACGGGCTGCCGCGAACCCTGTCATCTATCCGCGCCGACTTATGTGCCACTGGCGCAATGCCAAATTGGATACTTGGCGCCAAATTGTCTTACATGGCCCGCATCTGTCCAGCCCTAGGTGGCACCGCAGGAGGACTTTTCTCTCGTTGCAACCGGATAGACGTGCGCAGGGTCTGCTGCCGCGAATCGCGCGACGCCACCTGGCCACCTTCCGCCACAACGATCGGCCATTCGACCAACAAGAGCATCCGTCCTTTCAGGTTTAGGTTTGTCCGATGCCTGAATGCCCAGCGCCCCACTCCCCTTGCCAAAGTTTGCCACCCTCGCGGCCCGCGCCGCGCAGGAGGCCAACCGCAAGCGCAGCATTCCCAACTGGTATTCCCTGGAGGACAGGCTGGTGAGCGACACCGGGGAGGTGGTGCTTTTGCACAGCCCTCACAGTCCGGAAGCAGCGGGCAGAGCATGAAAACCGCTGTACTCTGCTTTGCAGCGCCACGGCTTCTTGACGAAATTAGACAATTTGCGCCAAAGTGTCGTTTATGTATTTTCGGCCACGGCAAGCAGTGCCTTGGGATTCGTGCGTGCGATGGTGAGCAAGGTGCGCGCAGCCCCGCTGGGTTGCTTGCGGCCTTGTTCCCATCCTTGCAGTGTGCGGACGGAGACGCCGAGCAGCGCGGCAAATTGGGATTGCGACAGTCCCGTGCGTTGACGGGCTTCGGCTACTGGCGAGAACACGACGTGCGTTTTCCCCGCCTTCATCTGGCGCACCGACTCCAGCAGTTCAGCAGCCAGGTCACGGGTGGCCTCATAGGCCGTGAGTTGCGCATCCGAGAGCGGTTTAGCTTTCGAGGGCATGGCGAATCTCCTTCAACTTGTCACCGGTGATGTTGTCGGTCTTTCCCTTCGCGTACAGCGTCAGAAGCACCACTTCTTCTTCAGCCGTGCGTGTAAAGTAGATGACGCGCACACCGCCAGATTTTCCTGAACCTGCCCGACGCCAGCGGACTTTGCGAATACCGCCGGATTCTGGCACCACGTCCCCGGCATTCGGATACTGGGCAAGGTGAGCAGCAAACTCGCCACGCTCCTCCTCGCTCCAGTACAGAGGCCATTGTTTCTGGAACAGGAGGGTCTCGATCACCGTGAACATTTATAAACTATACGCCCAAGGCGCATACTCGTCGAGCCAGCCTGAGCGATGCCCGCGATGCGCCTGCTGCACGAAGACCACGTCGAGCAAGCCGCGCTGCAATGGCTGTCCTCCCTGGGCTGGGAGGTGACGCACCGGCCCGACATCTCCCCGCCCGACGCCAAGACACCCGGCAGCGAACGCGACAGCTACCGCCAGGTCGGCCCGCCGCACCGACTGCAAGCCGCCATCCGCCGACCCGACCCTCCACATCCCCGGCTCAGCACAGGCGGACCGATGAGCGACACTGTGAAAGCGATGCTTTTGCACGACACTCACAGCCCAGAAGCCTATGCGCTGCGACCCGCACGTTGCAAGTAAGCTACGAATGATCAACAACACGAAACAGGGGCCGTGCCTTGGAGGATTGGCTGGAAAAGCCCAAGACCGTGCTGCGCTGGAGTGGACTCAAGGCGCGGCCAAATCACGCCGGGCATCTCATCGGCATTGGCGAGTTGGCTGAGTCCGGCACGGGCATCACCATTCCCGGCTTCACCCTGCAGATCGAGGTCAAGGCGCCCTGCGACGTTGCGCGCTGCCTCTATCTGTTCAGCATCATGCACCAGCAGGCGGGCGATCGGCGACGCGCTTACCAGCTTGAAGTCTCGCCTGCTGGCAAGCGCACCCACAATGGCGACGATCAGCCGATCCATGGACCCCATGAGCACGTCGACGACGATGTTTTCGCGGTTTCGGATTTGGCGGTGAAGTGCGAGAATTGGCCAGGCGCGCTGCATTGGTTTTTCACGCGCACCCACATCGAACCCTTTGAAATTCCCGACCCGAACCGCGATGGACTGTGAGTGGGCGAAGGCCCTGACCCGGTATGACTGCACGCCGCTGCGAGCGACGGACGGTCATGCATGTCTGGAAATCGGCACGCCCTTCAGCCTGCCCGACGGCAGCGCAATCAACATCTATCTGGTGGACACAGCAAGCAGTCTGCTGAAAATCAGCGACAACGGCGACACGCTGTTTCAGCTTGGCGGAATGGGCCTGGATGTCTGGAACGGTCGCCGTTTCACCGCGGTGCGTGAGCTGCTGCGCGCGCACCACATGAGTCTCTCGGACGACGGGAACGTGCACCTCGTGGTCGCGCCAGAGCGCGCTGCCGCGGGCTTTGCACGCACCGTGACGGGGCTGTTGGCGCTGGCGCAGTGGGCTACCGAGCAGCTCGAAGTCGAACCCCAGGCTCAGGACTTGATTGCCGAGATCGAACCCTACATCGTCGCGCGCGACCCGAATGCGTCGTTCAAGCGCTGGCCCCGCGTGCGTGGCGCCAGCCAGACGGAGCATCGGTTCGATTTCCAGCACGGCACCGATCTGATCGACGTGCTCGCGCCGCATGCCACAGCGACGGGCAGCGCCATGCGCAAGGCGGGCGACGTGCAAAACGGACCTTACGCTGAAAACCTGCGTCCCCTGTTCATTGTCGACGACCGTTCGGACCCCGAGCGCGCCGAGAACGAGATCGGCATTCTGGGGTCGATGACGCGCGCGGTCGCGGCGAGTCGAATCATGCGCCTGCCGCACTGACGGCACGTCGAATCGGTATGTCGGTGCTCAGGCCCGCGCAAGCCAACCGTGCGATGGACATCGTTCGCACAAAGCTCATGCAACGCAACGGCCGCGTCGACGGCTGGGGGTTGAAGGTGTTTCCATGAAGCCCAAAAACAAACGGCCCCGACGAAACGCCGGAGCCGCCTGCCGACCGAGAATCCCCAGTCCTTGGCTGTCAATGTAGCAGCTTCGGCCACGGTTTGCCGGGAGTCCGCGACCCGCAGCGGTGCTGGTCGTGTCGTGCAACTCGTCTGCCGCTTCGCGCGAAACGGCAGGCAAACCGACTTGGTTTACAAAGGGAACAAGCCATGTCCTGTCCAAGCCTGATCGACCGTATGAAGTGCGCGTCCGGGCCAGTTGCAGCGCCGACGCTCTGCTCGGGCCGCAAGTCATGAGCGGCGCCATCCTCGAAGACCATCTCGAACAAGCCGCGCTGCAATGGCTCTCGGCATTGGGCTGGCAAGTTGCCCACGGCCCCGACATCTCCCCGCCGGATGGCAAGACCCCGGGTACCGAGCGCGTCACCTACCGCCAGGTCATCCTCACCGCGCGCCTGCGCCAGGCCATCCGTCGCCTCAACCCCCACGTCCCCGCAGGTGCCCAGGACGGCGCCTTGCGTCAGGTGCTGAACCTGAGCATCCCCGGCCTGCTGGCGGCCAACCGCCAGTTCAACCGCTGGCTGGTCGAAGGCGTGCCGGTGGAGTACCAGAAAGACGGCGAAACCCGCGGCGACCGCGTGCGGCTCGTCGACTTTGCCGACGTGGGGCGCAACGACTGGCTGGCGGTCAACCAGTTCACCGTGCAAGGCCCCAAGCACACCCGCCGGCCCGACCTCGTGCTGTTCCTCAACGGCCTGCCACTGGTGGTCATCGAACTGAAGAACCCCGGCGACGAGAACGCCGACCTCTGGGCCGCGTACAACCAACTCCAGGCCTACAAGGACGACATCCCCGACCTGTTCACCCCCAACGCTTTGCTGGTGCTGTCCGACGGTACCTCGGCGCGCATGGGCGCGCTCTCCGCCGAGCGCGAGCGCTTCATGGCCTGGCGCACCATCGACGGCCACAGCACCGACCCGCTGGGGCCGATGCGCGAGCTGGAAACCCTCATCCACGGCGCCTTCGCCCCGGCGCTGCTGCTGGACTACCTGCAGCACTTCATCCTGTTCGAGGATGATGGCGGCCTCGTCAAGAAAGTGGCCGGCTACCACCAGTTCCATGCCGTGCGCGCCGTGGTCGAGAGCGTGCTCGAGGCCTCCGCCCCCGGCGGCTCGCGCAAGGGCGGGGTGGTGTGGCACACCCAGGGTGCGGGCAAGAGCATCGAGATGACCTGCCTGGCCGGCATGCTCATGGGCCACCCGGAACTCAAGAACCCCACGGTCTTGATGGTCACCGACCGCAACGACCTGGACAACCAGCTGTTCGGCGTGTTCGCCGGAGCCACCGAGCTGCTGCACGAAACCCCGGTGCAGGCCGCCACCCGCCCCAGGCTGCGCGAGCTGCTGGGCAACCGCCCCAGTGGGGGCATCGTCTTCTCCACCATCCAGAAGTTCACCCCGGGAGAGGATGAAGACATGTTCCCGGTGCTGTCCGAGCGCAGCAACATCATCGTCATCTGCGACGAGGCCCACCGCAGCCAGTACGGCTTTGCCGCCAAGCTGCCCGGACAGGACGAGGCTGCACGCCGCTACCGCCAGAGCGCAGCCGAGCCGCTGAGCGTGCAGGATGCCGGCGCGATTGGGGCCAGCACGGCCTTGCTCACGGCAGCCCCGGCCTCCAGCGTGCGCTACGGCTACGCCCAATACCTGCGCGACGCGCTGCCCAACGCCACCTTCGTCGCCTTCACCGGCACGCCGGTGTCACTGGACGACCGCGACACCCGCGCCGTGTTCGGCGACTATGTCCACATCTACGACATCGAGCAGGCGGTCAAAGACGGGGCCACCGTGCCCATCTACTTCGAGTCCCGCCTGGCCAAGCTGGAGCTCAAGGACGAGAACACCGCGCTGCTCGACGCCGAGGTCGACGAACTCAGCGAGGACGAGGAAGACGACGGCAGCAAGGCCGCACGCTACCGCCGCTGGGCAGCGCTGGAACAACTGGTCGGCAGCCCGCCGCGCATCCAACAGGTGGCCGCCGACATCGTGCAGCACTTCGACAACCGTCTGGCCGCCCTGGATGGCAAGGCCATGGTGGTGGGCATGAGCCGCGCGGTCTGCGTGCATCTGTATGACGCCATCGTCGCCCTGCGCCCCGCATGGCACAACCCCGACCCGAGCCAGGGCGCCATCAAAATCATCATGACCGGCGCGGCCTCCGACAAACCGCTGCTCAAGGCCCACATCTACTCCAAGGACACCCGCAAGCGCCTGGAGCGCCGCTTCAAGGACCCGGCCGACCCGTTCAAGCTGGTCATCGTGCGCGACATGTGGCTCACCGGCTTCGATGCGCCCTGCCTGCACACCATGTACGTCGACAAGCCCATGCGCGGCCACAACCTGATGCAAGCCATCGCCCGGGTGAACCGCGTGTTCAAGGACAAGCCCGGCGGCCTGGTGGTGGACTACATCGGCATCGCCAATGAACTCAAGGCCGCACTGAAGGACTACACCCAGGCCAAGGGCCGGGGGCGACCGACCATCGACACCCAGGAAGCCCTGGCCGTGCTGCTGGAGAAGATGGACGTGCTCCACGGAATCCTGCATGGCTGCGATTACGCCGGCTTCAAGACCCAGGCCTGGCAACTGCTGCCGCAGGTGGCCAACCATGTGCTGGGGCAGGACGATGGCAAGACGCGCTTCGCCGATGCGGTGCTGGCCGCGACCCGCGCGTTCGCGCTGTGCTGCACGCTGGACGATGCGCTGCAACATCGGGACGAACTCGCCTTCCTGCAGGCGGTGAACGCCGCCATCACCAAGCATGGCAATGCCGACAAGGCGCTCAGCGACGAGCAGAAGGAACATGCGCTGCGGCAAATCATCAGCAAGGCCGTGGCCAGCCCCGAGGTGGTGGACATCTTCCAGGCGGCGGGACTGAACAAGCCGAACATCGGCATTCTGTCGGACGCATTCCTCGACGATGTGCGCCACATGAAAGAGCGCAACCTGGCGGTGGAATTGCTGGAGCGCCTGCTCAAGGACGACATCCGCGCCCGCTTCAAGACCAATGTGGTGAAGTCGGCCAAATTCTCGGAACTGCTGCAGGACAGCCTCAAGCGCTACCGCAACCGCGCCATCGAGACGGCACAGGTCATCGAGGAACTCATCGCCATGGCCAAGCAGTTCCAGGAGGACGCCCTGCGCGGCGATGCCCTGGGGCTGAGCCAGGACGAGCAGGCCTTCTACGACGCCCTGGCGACCAACGAAGCGGCGGTGCGGGAGCTGGGCGACGAGACCCTAAAGAAGATTGCGGTCGAGATCACCCAGCGGCTGCGCAATTCGGTGACGGTGGACTGGTCGGTGCGCGATGCGGTGCGTGCCAAACTGCGGGTGATGGTGCGTACCCTGCTCAAGCGCTACAAGTACCCGCCGGACAAGCAGGAGGAGGCCACCGAGATGGTGCTGCGGCAGGCGGAGATGCTGTCGGCGGAGTGGGTGGCATGAAATGGCCCGGGCGCAACATCGCCAACGGTCTCACTGTCTACAGCTCTACAAAGGAGGTCCGGTGGATTCGCACAGTTCCGCCGCTCGTCTGGCAATGACGAAGCCGGCTCATAGCAACAACGACATGCGGGCAGCCGCTTCTTTCAGCGCCGGTAGATGCTCAAGTATCCGGTCGAGCGACAGACGCGTCACTGGCCCATGCACAGCCATTGCGGCGCGAATCTCGCCAGCAGCGTCTCGCACAGGCACCGCAACGGCGATTAGTCCAGCGATGAACTCCTCGATGTCGACAGCGTAGCCATTCGCCGCCGTGCGCTCGCAGTCCTCCCGCAGTGCAGCGGCTGTGGTCAGGGTGTTGGGCGTCAAGCGAGCCAACTCCAATTGCCCGAGCACGCGTGCGCGCCGCTCGCTCGTCATTGAGGCCAGGAACAACTTGCCACTCGCCGTGCAGTGCAGGGGCACATGCACCCCGACGTCGAGTTGAAGGCGCCATGGCCAGGGGGCTTCCACGCGATCGAGGTAGAGCACCTCGACCCCGTCTAGAGTCGTGAAATTGCAGGTTTCTCCTACACGCGCAACCAAGTCGGTGAGTACTGCATGGCGTAGTCCACGCACCGTTGAATGGCTCAGGGCATCGAAGGCCAACTTGCGCAGAGCAGGCCCGACCGCGAATGCTCGTTCGTCGACATCGCGTGCAATGAATCGAAGTTCCAGCAGCTGACTGCATAAGCGATGCACCGTTGCCTTGGGCAATCCCAGTCCCGTCGCGATCTCGGCCAAGGTCATCGCGCGGCCCGCGTCTGTGATGAAAGCCAGCAAGCGCAGGCTGCGTTCGGCAGATGAACCTGTGGACACTGCGGGCTCAGCGGATGAAGACAAAGGTTGTTGCATAGGTTAAACTAAGTTATTTGGGACGAATCGTTCCACTATTGACCGCATTGCCATGGATTGGGTGTAGCCTACCCAATGGAGCAATTGGGGAGTTGAAGGCGCCTGTCATGCTGCAACCAGCAGTGCAGTGCGCACACTCCTGGGCTAGCAAGGAGAAGCAGCTATGTCTGAGCAGTTTGACTACATCGTAGTGGGAGCGGGCTCTGCCGGATCAGTCTTGGCAGCTAGGCTCAGCGAGGATCCGAGCACTCGTGTGCTGCTGCTCGAGGCTGGGCCGCCAGATCGATCGTTCTGGATTCACCTGCCTATTGGCTATGGCAAAACCATGTGGAGCAAAAAATACAACTGGTGCTTCCACACTGATCCAGAGCCGAACATGAACGGCAGGCGCATCTACTGGCCACGGGGCAAGACCCTGGGTGGGTCAAGCTCAATCAATGGCCTGATCTACATCCGTGGTCAGCGTGAAGATTACGATCATTGGGCCGCGCTGGGCAACGAAGGTTGGAGCTATGACCAAGTGCTACCCTATTTTGTCCGCTCGGAACGCAATCAGCGCGGCCCCGGCACCTACCACGGCGGTGGTGGGCCGCTTTGCGTGTCCAATATAGATGCACGTCATGAGTTGATCGAGGCCTTCATCGATGGAGCCGGTGAATGCGGGATCCCACGCACCGAAGACTTCAATGGCGCCATACAGGAAGGTGCTGGCTACTACCAGCTCACCACCTGGAAAGGCTGGCGCTGTAGCGCGGCGAAGGCCTACCTCGCGCCAGCGCGCGGTCGTAACAACCTACGCATTGCCACGCGTGCACAGGCCACCGGAATCGTGATCAAAAACGGGCGCGCCGTTGGCGTTCGCTACCGCCAGCACGGACGCGACCTAGAGGTGCAATGCAACGCCGAGGTGCTGTTGGCGGCTGGTGCGATCCAGTCGCCACAACTGTTGCAGTTGTCTGGCATCGGGTCGGTCGACCTATTGCGAAATTTTGGCATCCCGGTTGTCGCCGATCTGCCTGGGGTGGGCGAAAACTTGCAGGATCACCTGCAGGTGCGCCTGATCTACGAGTGCACCAAGCCGATCACGACCAACGACGCTCTCAACTCGTGGATCGGCCGCATCCGGCTAGGACTGGAGTGGCTGCTGCAACGCAGCGGCCCGCTCGCAGTAGGTATCAACCAGGGGGGTTGTTTCATGCGCGCGCTTCTGGGCGAGTCGACTACCCCCGACATTCAGTTCCACGTCGCCACGCTGTCAGCCGACATGGCTGGCGGTGCAGTCCATCCATTTTCCGGCTTCACGTTGTCGGTGTGCCAGCTTCGCCCTGAATCGCGTGGCACCGTGCGCATTCGTTCGACGGACCCATTTGAGCCGCCGTCGATGCAGCCGAATTACCTTTCCACCGATCTCGACCGCCGCACCACGGTCGCGGCCTTGCGCGCGGCGCGCTCGATCGCCGCGGCACCGGCTATGCAACCCTACGTAAAACGCGAAGTCAAGC
The DNA here is from genome assembly GCA_021783435.1 of Pseudomonadota bacterium. The sequence continues at coordinate 13,728 of JAJXUC010000045.1, forward strand.
CGGGGCCAGAAGCCGACGATGATGCCTCGCTGCTTGAGTTCGCCCGGAACACCGGTGCCACCATCTTTCATCCCAGCGGCACCTGCCGCATGGGCAACGATGCGATGTCGGTGGTGGATGAACGCCTGCGCGTGCATGGCCTACAGGGGCTACGCGTGATCGACTGTTCGGTGATGCCCACGCTGGTTTCGGGAAACACCAACGCCCCGGCGATCATGATGGCAGAAAAAGCTGTCGACATGATTCGCGCAGACGCCAGCGTAGGCTGAGCGGCCAGGTCGGTCTTTTCAGCCTCGACCCCTGCGCGCGATCATGCCGAGAATCTCACGCAACGCGCCATTTCCATGCAAGGTGGTGAGGTCGATGGCCACGCTGCTGCTGTAGTAGGCCCCTAGGTCAAGGCCGACGCCGATGCCATAGATCTCCGCATCGCCACGGTGCTCACGCCGTAGCACGACGTCGCGCAGGTGGTGTTCGAGGTAGCTGGAGTCGTTGGCGAGCTGAGTCGCACTGTCCATTGGACAGCCGTCAGAAATCACGAGAAGCAGGCGCCGGCCCTCGCCATGCCCCTGCATGCGCTCGCAGGCCCAGTCGACGGCCTCGCCGTCGATGCCCTCGCGGAACAGGTCGCCCTTGAGGAGAGCAGCGATCTGCGCACGGCTACGGCGCCACGATTGCTCGTGCGCCTTGAAGACTAGATGCAGAGACTCGTTGAGGCGCCCCGGATGCTTCGGCCGCTCGGCAAGCTGCCACTCGCGGCGCGCGCGTCCCCCGTTCCAGGCTCCCGTAGTGAAACCAAGGATCTCATTGCCGATGCCAGCCATGTCCAGCGCACGAGAAAACACGTCGACCAGAGTTGCGACGGCAACGATGTGCTGGCGCATCGAGCCTGAGCAGTCGATCAGAAAGCTCAGTTGGCAATTCGCCACCAGTTCTGTAGGCTCAACACGAAACAGGCGCCGCTCTGATGGCGATGCCACCAATTGCGCCAAGCGCCGGCCATCGATGCGACCCTGCTCGTGTCCGCCTTCCCATCCGTCGACCTGTGGCTGGGCCAACAGGGCTTTGAGTTCGCGAGTTAGCCGAGAGACATTGATGCCGCTGTCGATGATGTGCTCGTCGAGCTGCTGGCGCAACTCGGCCAGCAGCGGCTGGCGCACCAGATCTGCCGCGAAGCACTCACGATCCCAGGCCCGTGTGTACACGCGGTAGGCACTTTCGGACCCGTCTAGCAGCGTGCTGCGTCCGAAGGCGGCCACTGGCAGAGCGTCATCACCGCCGCTGTCGACATCGAGCAACAAGGCAAAGGCCTTGGGCGTACCCTCTGCCGCATCACCGGACACAGCGCCGTCGGCGCTAGGCTCAGCCTGCGCTGCGTGGGCGCGCTCGGCCACCGCGGCAGCCAGCGCTAACGCAGCGCGCGCGTAGGCTTCCTGGTCATGGCGGCACAGGCGTAGGGCGCGCAAATCGGGGCCGAAGGTTGGTGCCAGAGCAGCGCGGGTGGCCTCGATCAGATCGGCCGATTGCTCGGGCAGGCTCTCTCCAGTGACGTGCGTGCGACAAACCTGTGCGACGGTAAACAACAGGATGCCTAGCGCGCTTTCGGTCAGCCCCGAGGCCACAAACTCTTGCGACCATCTGCGGAAACGATGGCGCAGATTGCGCTGCAGTCCGCGCTGTGCTGGCAGCGCCAGCGACTCGACGCGAAACTGCTCGAGCAGGTCGAAAATCAACCGCGCGATGGGGTCCGCCGGGTACAGACGGGCATGCAGCGCAGCATCAGATAGCGACACGCGCAGCGCCAGGCCGTCAGCGGCACCACGAAATGAGGTGAAATCGGCCTGCCCGAAGACCGGATACAGGTGCGCAGCAAATCGCGGCAGGCGTCTGCGGCGGCGGTAAAGGCGGCCCGCGAGCAATTGCAGGTCGCGCTGCCCGGCCACGGCGCGGATGGCCGCCCCGCAAAGATCCTCGACTCTGCGTTGTAGCCTGACCCGTGTGCGCTCGTCGGACATCGCCCGCCGCCCTCAGCCGCCGATGCCGGTTGTGGCCTGCGACTCGCCAAGCTCGATGTCGAAACAGCGCTGGAAGTACTCGGCGACCAGTGCTTTCTCGGCTTCGTCGCACTTATTCAGAAAGGACAGTCGAAATGCGAGAGCCGGATCGTGGAAGATCTCGCAGTTCTCGGCCCAAGTGATCACGGTACGCGGAGACATCAGGGTCGACAGATCACCAGCGGCGAAGCCACGCCGCGTCAGCTCGGCAACCGCCACCATGGACGCCACCAAAGCGCGTCCAGCCTCATTGTCTTTGCCCGGCACGCGCGCCAGCACGATGGCCATTTCCTCGCCGGCAGACAGGTAGCTGAGCGATGCGACGATGTCCCAGCGGTCGATTTGCGCATGATTAAGCCGCTGCACGCCGTGGTACAACCCGTTGAGATTTCCCAACCCGACCGTATTCGCGGTCGCAAACAGGCGAAAGTACGGATGAGGGCGCAGCACCCGGTTCTGGTCAGTCAACGTGAACTTGCCGTCGCGCTCGAGGATGCGCTGGATGACAAACATCACGTCCGGACGCCCTGCGTCATACTCGTCGAAAATCAAGGCAACCGGACGTTGCAATGCCCACGGCACGATGCCCTCCTGGAATTCAGTAACCTGAGCACCATCGCGCAGCACCACGGCGTCCTTGCCGACCAAGTCCAGGCGACTGATGTGGGCGTCCAGGTTGACACGCACACAGGGCCAATTCAGACGCGCAGCGACTTGCTCGATGTGCGTCGATTTACCGGTTCCGTGCAGCCCTTGCACCATGACTCGTCGATTACGTCGGAACCCTGCAAGCAGCGCGAGGGTGACATCCGGGTTGAAACGATAGGCCTCATCAATCTCCGGAACGTGGTCGTCACGCTCGCGAAAAGCTGGAACCTGCAGGTCGGAGTTGATCCCGAATGTTTCGCGTACGCCAAGCAGGCAGTCGGGCTGAAAGGTGTTGATGTCGAGCATGGATGCATCCGGAGAAAGGTCAGGCGCGGGCGCCGCGCGTCGGCACGGCGTCGGCCTCAATACGCGCCAGCGCTTCGGCTGCGCGACGCAATGCTGGCAACACCGTCGACGCCTTGTTGGCGGGTAGGCGCATTACCGGCGCCTGTACCGCCACACACAGGTTGGAGCGGCGGGCGCCTGTGGGCACAAGTACTGCAACGCACAGCAGGCCAGGCAGGAACTCCTCGTTGTCAACGGCATAACCAAGAACCTGAACTTGATCAATTTCCTCCTCCAGACGCCGCAGGTCGGTGATCGTGCCTGCGGTGTAGGCCTCCAGCCGGACGTGCGCGAGTAACCGTTGACGCTGAGCCGGCCTCATCTGCGCAAGCAGCAACTTGCCACTGGCGGAGCAGTGCATCGGCACCCGCGAGCCGGAGTGCAGATAAAAGCGCAGTGGAGCTGCAGTCTCGACACGATCCAGATAAAGCACCTCGCTTCCTGCCAACGCGGTGATATTGCAACTCTCCCCCAGTTCTTGCACCACGGCCCGCAGCACCATGCGACGCGCTCCATGGTAGGAGTCGTTGAGCATGAGACTTTCTGCCAAGCGGCGCAGGCGGACTCCGACGCTGTAGTGCCGGCCATCAACCTGGCGCTGTAGCAACCCAGCGGTTTCGAGTTGTTGCAGCATGCGATGCAACGTCGGCTTGGGAAGCCCAACGTCCACCACCAGCGATTGCAGTGTGAACGGCTGATCGCGCCCTGCTATGACCTCAAGCAAGCCGAACAAGCGCAGGGTCGGCGTGTCGCCTCCGGTGTCGGTGGGTCTCTCGGTCATTCCATCGACAAGGTTCATGCTCGTGGCACCCATCATTTGAATTCCAATAATTGATACATTTTATACCGAATTATCGAATTCCATGTTGACGGCTACGTTTCATGCGCCTATATTTCACCACGCCAACTATGGAATGTTTCGTCCCGTTTTCACTCAATTTATTTAGTTCTCGACAGGAGCCAGCGATCATGAGCCAGTTCATTCCCACCGACAGTCGCAAGGTTGTCATCGGTCAGCAGAAGATGACCCCTTCCGAAGCTTTCGTCGAAACCATGGCCGCCAACGGCGTCACCGACATATTCGGGATCATGGGTTCGGCATTCATGGATGCGATGGACATCTTCGCGCCGGCCGGGATCCGACTGATTCCGGTAGTCCACGAACAAGGTGCGGCACACATGGCCGATGGCTATGCGCGCGTCAGTGGTCGCCACGGCGTAGTCATCGGGCAAAACGGCCCGGGGATCAGCAACTGCGTAACCGCCATTGCTGCTGCATACTGGGCGCATAGCCCGGTGGTCATCGTGACCCCCGAGACCGGAACCATGGGTATGGGTCTGGGCGGCTTCCAAGAAGCCCACCAGTTACCGATGTTCCAGGAATTCACCAAGTACCAGGGCCACGTGGTGAATCCCAAGCGCATGGCCGAGTTCACGGGACGTTGCTTCGATCGCGCAATGAGTGAGATGGGGCCGACCCAGTTGAATATCCCGCGCGACTACTTCTACGGCGAGATCACCTGCGAGATTCCAAAGCCAATGCGCGTAGAGCGCGGTGCAGGAGGCGAGCAAAGCCTTAACGAAGCCGCCGAACTACTGGCCACGGCGAAATTTCCGGTGATCCTGGCTGGAGGCGGGGTTGTCATGGGTGATGCGGTCGAAGAGTGCAGGCAACTGGCCGAGCGCTTGGGCGCTCCTGTAGTGACAGGCTACCTGCGCAACGATGCCTTCCCAGCCAGCCACCCGCTGTGGGCCGGTCCGCTGGGGTACCAGGGCGCAAAAGCGGCCATGAAGCTGATCGCCCAGGCTGACGTCGTGGTCGCGCTAGGCTCGCGTATGGGCCCCTTCGGAACCCTGCCCCAGCATGGCATGGACTACTGGCCGAAAAACGCCAAGATCATCCAGGTCGAGGCCGATCACACCAACCTTGGCCTAGTGAAAAAGATCACCGTCGGTATTTTTGGTGATGCCAAGGCGGTAGCGCTGGCACTGACTCAGCGCCTGGCCTCACGCACCCTCGAATGTGACGCGACCAAAGTACAGCGCGCAGCGACCATCCAGAGCGAGAAGGAGGCTTGGGAGCGCGAACTCGACACATGGACCCACGAGCGCGATCCGTACAGCCTGGACATGATTGAGGAAGCCAAGGGCGAGAAGACCCCAACTGGCGGTCAGTACCTGCATCCCCGCCAAGTCCTGCGCGAGCTGGAAAAGGCCTTGCCACCGCGGGCCATGGTGTCGACCGATATCGGCAACATCAACTCGGTAGCCAACAGCTACCTGCGGTTTGAAGAGCCACGCAGCTTTTTCGCACCGATGAGTTTTGGCAACTGCGGCTATGCTCTTCCGACCATCATCGGCGCCAAGCTTGCGGCGCCAGACCGTCCCGCGATCGCCTATGCCGGTGACGGCGCGTGGGCGATGAGCATGGTCGAGATCATGACTTCTGTGCGCCACGACATTCCGGTCACCGCAGTGGTGTTTCACAACCGTCAGTGGGGTGCGGAGAAGAAGAACCAGGTCGATTTCTACAACCGCCGCTTCGTCGCGGGCGAGCTGGAAAGCCAGAGCTTTGCCGGCATCGCCAAAGCGATGGGAGCCGAAGGCATCGTGGTCGATCGGCTCGAGGACGTCGGCGCTGCGCTCAAACGCGCGCTAGACATGCAGATGAATCAGAAAAAGACCTGCGTCATCGAGATCATGTGCACCCGCGAACTCGGCGACCCGTTCCGCCGTGACGCGCTGAGCAAGCCCGTGCGCTTCCTCGACAAGTACAAGGATTATGTCTGAGTGTCTGAGCGACGAGCGACAAGCGGCGGCTGCTTTCCCAGCCGCTGCTCCATAGCGAAGGCGCGCTCCGCACGGCGCCCACAGCACAACGGTGAGCTCATGAGCATTGTGAACCCCCAGGCCGCCAGCGCATCCCACCCGCGTCTGCAGGCGCTGATCAATCGCGCTCACGAGTTGGCCGCCGTACACCAAGCAGCAATCGGCCTCGTGCATCCCTGCGACGCCATGGCGGTGCGTTCGGCGGCATGTATCCGCGACGCGGCGATTGGGCGCCCAGTTTTGATCGGCCATCCAGAACTGATTGAACGCGCGGCGGCCGCCGCTGAAATCGATTGCCGCGACTTCGAAATCATTCCGACGGCAGAACAAGCCCCTGAGGCTGCGCGCCAAGCAACATCACTAGCCCGCGACGGTACGCTGAGCGCGCTGATGAAGGGTTCGCTGCACACCGACGAACTGATGTCGGCGGTAGTCGACCGAGCCAATGGGCTGCGCAGCGACAGCCGCATCAGCCACGTGTTCCTATTCGATCTGCCGCGCTATCACAAACTGCTCGCGCTGGCTGATTGCGTGGTCAACATCACGCCTAATCTCAAAACAAAGCAAGACATTCTCGGCAACACCATCGGGCTGCTACGGTGCATCGGGATCGAACAACCCAAGGTCGCTATCGTCGCCGCGGTGGAAACTGTCAACCCAGCGATTCAGGCCACTGTCGACGCCCAAGATCTAGTACGCCAGGGTCAAGCCGGCACGTGGCTGGGAGCTATCGTCGAAGGCCCGCTGGGATTCGACAATGCCTTTTCGATGGAAGCGGCGCAGACCAAAAACATCGACTCCAGCTGCGCCGGCGATTTCGATTTCATGCTCGTGCCAGACCTTAACGCTGGCAACCTGCTGTACAAAAGTTTCGTCTACGTCGGTGGAGGTGAATGCGCGGGACTTGTTCTGGGCGCACGCACCCCGATTGTGTTGACTTCACGCGCGGATTCGCTGATGGCGCGGTTGGCTTCGGTGGCACTCGCCGTGGTGGCTACGCAGGGCGATGCGCCATCGAAGTTCAATCGTTCTGGCCGCACAGAATGAAACTTGATTGATTGAGCCCGCAAACCAAACATCACCTTGGTGGTTCTACGCCGATTCACGCTCACATGTATCAGTAGTGGAGCAGCCTCTCCAGGCATCTATTCCAAGCCGGATCCTTGAGATCGTGCCCGGTTGTGGTCACCCACTGCTGCAGTTCGGTCTACCGCCCGGGCTCAGTGGCGAACTCGCGCCAATATGGTGCTGGCCTGCGGTTTACGGGTAGGTTGTGTAGGGTTTGTTCCGCCAAGATGTATCCGGCAAGTCGATGCAATTGCCAGCGCGAGCATCAATGCGCTGCCGCGTAATAGCGGTTTTGCGGATGGCGCACCTGCGCAAAGAACCACCAGCGCTCCAGCACCAGCCCGGCCATGTGCAGCAGCCAGGCGGCCAGCAACCAGCCCGTGGGCCGTGCCGCACCGGCAGCAGCGCCCAGCAGCGCCAGGGGCAGCCCGAAGCCGAGCACGGCAAAGCCCACTTGCACCGCCGCCACGCGCATGGCGCTGGCGCCATGCGTGAACTCGTGCAGATTGAAGCTGCCGGCGGTGAAGCCGCGCGAAATCTGCCGGATGGCACCCGAGCGCACACCGATGGCCGTGGCCAGGCTGCCCGCCGGCTGCAGCCGGGCGTTGCGCAGGAACAGCGCCATGCGCGCCAGCGCCGCCGCCAGGGTGAGCACCAGGGCCGAGGCCACCAAGGCGCGCACCGGCAGGCCCTGCCAGGCGAACAGCAGCGCGGCGAGGATGAAACCCGAGGCCAGGCCCATGAGCACGAAATTCACCAGGGTCCAGGGCGTGGCCCACTCGCGGATGAAACGCACCCCGGCATAGATCATCGCGGTGCAGACCCACAAGACGGCCGCGGCCAGCGCCAGCAGCACGAAGGCCAGTAGCTGCGACAGGGTCCCCCCCCAGCGCAGCGCTGCCCAGCAGAGCGCGGCCATGCCGAGAAACGCCGGCAGGGCGATGACCTCGCGCGACAGCCAGGAGGTGCGCCACATCGCCGCGGCGCGCCAGGCGCGCTCGGGCCGACCCAGGTGCAGGAACGAGGCGACCAAGCCCCCGGCGCCGAGCAGCAGCACGCTGAGCAGGCCGCCCGGCACCAAGCCCTGCGCCATCGCCATGCCGCCGAAGGCACCCAGAACCACCAGGGTCAGCGCCACGGCCAGGCCTTGAGCGCAGCCGATCCACGTCGTCAGGAATAAAACAGACCAGGCTGGACGCATGGTCAACGCCCTGCGAAGGGGGCGGCAGGCCACGGCGACGCCGCCGTGCCCGGCGGCGCGTGGCAACTGCAGCCGCCGCCTGCATGGTGCTCGCCTGCAGCGCTGCCGGTGGTGTGGCTGCCGCCGCAGGCGCTGCCGGCACTGGCGCGCGGTGCCGCGCTGGGCTTGCCGGCAGCGCGCGCCGGCCTGCGCTTGAAGAGACGTGCCAGCAGGCTTTCGCTGTCGCGCAGCAAGGCGGTGGCGGCGACGCCTTCGCCGACGTCGGCCCGTGCGGGTTGCGCTGCGGGTTGCGCTGCGGCTTGGGTGGCAGGCCGGGACGGGACCGCGGCCGGGCCGCCTGCCGCGCCGTCCTGCAGACCTGCGGCCACCATCGCCCGGCGCGGCAGATAGTGGTTGGCGGGACGGGTGCCGAGTTCGGGCATCAGGGCGTAGCCGCCCCGGCTGCGGATGGCCTGCGACACCTCGGACTCGGGGTCGTGCACATCGCCGAACAGCCGCGCATGGGTCGGGCAGGCGTTGACGCAGGCGGGCTTGCGGCGCTCCGGCGGCGTGGCCTCGTCGTAGACCCGGTCCACGCACAGGGTGCATTTGGTCATGATGCCGCGGTCCTCGTCGAACTCGCGGGCGCCGTAGGGGCAGGCCCAGGCGCAGTATTTGCAGCCGATGCACTTGTCGGCATCCACCAGCACGATGCCGTCTTCCTTGCGCTTGTAGGAGGCGCCCGTGGGGCATACGGGCACGCAGGGCGGCTCCTCGCAGTGCAGGCAGCTCTTGGGGAAATGCACCACCTGGGTGTTGGGAAACTGCCCTACTTCGAAGGTCTGCACGCGGTTGAAAAACACGCCGGCGGTGTCAGGGCCGTAAGGGTCTTGATCGCTCAAGGGGCCGGCAGCGCCCGAGGTGTTCCATTGCTTGCAGGACGTGACGCAGGCATGGCAGCCGACGCAGACATCCAGGTCGATGACCAGGGCGAGTTGGGTCATGGGCGGGCCTTGGGTTGAGTCGCCGTGGGTTTGTGCATGCGCCCGGCGTGGTATTGCAGCACCTGCTCGTGCGATTGCGGCCCGGCGTGCTGGCCGGGGGTGCGCGGCAGCGCGGCGTGGCGGGGCCAGCTGGCGTCGGCATCAACCGCTTGCAGCATGTCGGCCGCTTGCGGCAGGGGGGCGCCGTGGACTGCGGCGTAGGCATCCTCGCCAGTGGTCATCTCGGGCGCGTCGGCCGGCAGCAGGCGCACCCGCACGTCGTACCAGCCGGCCTGGCCGGTGATGGGGTCGCTGTTGGACAGGGGGCCCGGCGCGCCTGGTCGGCCGGGCAGCTCGTCAGTGATCAGGTGGTTGAGCAGGAAGCCGCGGCGCGACTCGGCCGCGCCCGGCTGCAGGCCCCAGGCGCCGCTGGCCTTGCCGATGGCGTTCCAGGTCCACACCGTGCCGGGCTCCACCGCCTCGGAATACTGTGCGACGCAGCGCACCCGGCCCCAGGGCGACTCCACCCACAGCCAGGCGCCGTCATCCACCCCGGCTCGGCCTGCGGTGTGCGGGTGGACGAACAAGGGGTTGTGGCCGTGGATCTGCCGCAGCCAGGCGTTTTGCGCGTCCCAGGCGTGGTACATGGCCATGGGCCGTTGCGTCACCGCCGCCAGCGGGAAGGCCGCGGCATCGGTCTGCGCCTGCTCCAAGGGCGGCTGCCAGAACGGCAAGGGATCGAAATGGTGGGCGATGCGCGCGCGCAGATGCGCCGGTGGCTGGCGACGCGGCTGGGCCGGGCTGGCGACGGCTGCCTCCTCGGTGCGGCCACGCGCGGCCAGGCGGAACTTCTGCAGCACCTCGCTGTAGATGGCGATGACCACCGGGTCGTCGCGCCGCCTCCAGCCCATCTCCTTGGCGTAGCGCAGGTAGTCGCGGTTGACGCCGCGCAGGTAGTGCAGGTTCTCGGGCAGGGGGGTGTAGTGCACGCAGTCGTTCTCGGCGTAGCGCTCCCACTGCTCGGGGTTGGGCTCGCCCTTGAGCGTCTTGCTGCCGTCCTTGCCGCGCCAGCCGCTGAGAAAGCCCACGCCGGAGCCGGGCGCGGTCTCAAAGTTGACGATGAAGTCGGTGTACCCCTTGTACTTGCGGCTGCCGTCGGCGGCGGTGAAGGCCGGAAAGCCCAGGCGCGAGGCCAGCTCGATCAGCACCTCCTGGAACGGGCGGCAGGCGCCCAGGGCCGGCACCACGGGCACGCGCACCGAGTCCATGGCGCCGTCGAATTCGGAGATCGGGCGGTCGAGCATGGACATGGCATCGAAGCGTTCCAGATAGCTGGTGTCGGGCAGCACCAGATCGGCGAAGGCCACCATCTCGGACTGGAAGGCGTCGCACACCACGAGGAAGGGAATCTTGTGCTCGCCGTCGGCACGCTTATCGGTGAGCATGCGACGCACGCGCTGGGTGTTCATGGCCGAGTTCCACGCCATGTTGGACATGAAGATCAGCAGCGTGTCGATGGGGTAGGGGTCGCCGCGCCAGGCGTTGGTGATGACGTTGTGCAT
>JAJXUC010000046.1 GCA_021783435.1 Pseudomonadota bacterium
CCCGCCCAGCTCGCGCGCAGCATGCTCGGCCTCCTCCACCGTGTACGCCGCCACCCCCCGCGGAACCGCCACCCCCTGCTCGCGCAACAGCGCCTTGCCTTGGTATTCGTGAATCTTCATGGTGTCGTCTCTCCGGTCATTGTGGGAATAAGGCTGCTGTCTTGCGGATCAAGTTGATTCGAGTTGGGGTTGCGTTTGCGTCTCAGGGCTGGAGATACCTTGCACGGTGGGCTTCGCCCAGCGCGGGTAATAGCGCATGACGGCGGGGCCATCGAGGCGCAAGGCATGGCAACGATCAAGCTGGAAAGGTTGCTGGTCGTCACTCGCCTCCGGGCGTATCACTTCGCCGGCAAAAGCCTGGATGGCGGCGGTCGGCAGCACGCGCGTGAGTTCGGTGATGTGGGTGCAAGCCAGGACGCCATGCAGCCGTTGCTTGACGGCATGGGTAAAGCCGCGCAGCAGGTTCAGGCCGATCAGGCTGCGGTACGCATCGCCATAGTCTTCGCAATACCCTGGATAGGGCGCGGCTAGGGTCTGGGCACTGGCATCGACCACGTTGAATTCGGTATCGATGGTCAGCCGCAGGAGCATGCTGTGGATGGGCTGGCCGGCACCGCGCGGACCGGTAGCGAGAACAAACGCGCGGGTCTTGGTGTCTTCGAGCGTGGCGTCGAGATCCCAAAGCAGGCCATCGTGATGCGCGAAGACTTGCACGTCGATGGCTCGCCGATGTACCAGGCGGCGGCCAGGTGGGTTCTTGTCGGTCATGGAAGAACCTGAGATTGGAACCCCGGCGTGCAGGGTGTCGGTCAGGGGCACGGGAATTGATGCGGCGCAAAAAACTGAGTTTAGCAGCGCATCGGCGGCAAGCCCAAGGATTGCATCAAGCCCATGTGGAATCGTCCGCATCGTCCTCGAGGTCGATGTCCGGTCCAGCATCGCCGCGCTGCTTCATGGCCTGCCGCGCCACATCGGTGGAGAAGCCGCGTGCCTGCAAGAAACGCTGCTGTCTGGCGCGATCTTGCGCGCTGACGGGGGCCTCGGGATGGCGCTTGCGCAAAATACGCAACGCACGCGCAAGTTCGTCCGACTGTTGCGCGATCAAGGGAGCGATAGCTTCCGGATCCAGCCCGTGTGTCCGTAACTCCCGCACGATGCGCTGGCTGCCGTACTTGGCCTGGCGCCTGCGTACCAGGGATTCTGCAAAGCGCCGCTCATCGAGCAGCCCCAAGGCCTGCAGTTCATCCAGCAATGCGCCGAGCACTGTGGCGTCGGGCGGCTCCTGCCCGGGTTTTCTCACGCCCGAGAGCTTGCGCTCAAGTTCAGCGCGGCTGTGCTCGCGCAACGCCAGCAGGCGCAAGGCGCGTGCCTTCAGGCTGAGCGTTGTCGTTTGCATGCGTGCCCGCCCAAGATGCGCCGCTTCGCCGGGGCCGGGGCCGTGGTCGTGCGCCTCGCCCCCGCATCGTCGTGCGATGGACGCCGGGGGCTGGCACACCGGCTCATTCAGATGCCGAGGCGGCCAGTGTCTGCTGGACGCCCGGCACGCCGAGCTGCTCGCGCACGACATTCTCGATTTCAGTGGCGATGGCCGGATTTTCCTTCAGGAACTCGCGGGCGTTGTCCTTGCCCTGGCCGATTTTCTCGCCCTTGTAGGCGTACCAGGCCCCGGACTTGTCCACCACCTTCGCGGCCACGCCAAGATCAATGATCTCGCCCTCGCGCGAGATGCCCTCGCCGTAGAGAATGTCGAATTCGGCCTGCTTGAATGGCGGCGCCACCTTGTTCTTCACCACCTTGACCTTGGTTTCGGAACCAATGACTTCCTCGCCCTTTTTGATGGCGCCGATGCGGCGGATGTCCAGGCGCACCGAGGCGTAGAACTTGAGCGCGTTGCCGCCGGTGGTGGTTTCGGGGTTGCCGAACATGACGCCGATTTTCATCCGGATCTGGTTGATGAAGATCACCATCGTGTTGGTGCGCTTGATGCTGCCGGTGAGCTTGCGCAGCGCCTGGCTCATCAATCGGGCCTGCAGGCCCGGCAGCGCATCGCCCATTTCGCCCTCGATTTCGGCCTTGGGCGTCAGTGCGGCGACCGAGTCGACGACGACCAGGTCGACCGAGCCCGAGCGCACCAGCGCATCGACGATCTCCAGCGCCTGCTCGCCGGTGTCGGGCTGGGAGATCAGGAGGTCTTGCAGGTTGACGCCCAGTTTTTGCGCATATTGCGAATCCAGCGCATGCTCGGCATCGATGAAGGCGCAGACGCCGCCGAGCTTCTGCATCTCGGCGATGACCTGCAGGGTCAGCGTGGTCTTGCCCGACGATTCGGGACCATAGATTTCCACCACCCGCCCGCGCGGCAAGCCGCCGACGCCGAGCGCGATGTCCAGGCCCAGCGAGCCGGTGGACACGACCTGAATGTCCTCCACCACCTCGCCCTCGCCCAGACGCATGATCGAACCTTTGCCGAACTGCTTTTCGATTTGCGACAACGCTGCCGCGAGCGCCTTGGCCTTTTCCGCATTCACCATGGTTTTGCCCTGTTCCATTTGTCCAGCCCCGTTTGTTTCGAGATGGCTCACAATTTATCACAGCTGTATATAAAAACAGCCATGGAAAAGGTTGCTGCCATGAAAAAAGGGGCTTGCGCCCCTCGTCAACGATGCAGAGCCTCCGCTCAACAAAGGCATCCGCGTCGAGAATGCTCAGAAACTGTAGCCCACGGCAAGCGTGTACACGATGGGATGGAAATTGATGTGCGTCTTGGCCTGCGACGTGATGAGCGATGGGTTGGACGGGGAATACGACGTGGTCGTCAGATCGCTTTGCACGTCCGCCACGGCAATGGTTCCCACCACGGCCCAGCGCTTGTCGACGTGATAGATCAGCCCCGCATGCGCAGCCGCGCCCCAGGAATCCGACAAGCTGATCTCGGTCGGTCCGAGGTGGCTGGTGAGCGAACTCAAGGCCTTGGTGTTGGTGAACCGCGTGTAGTTGATCCCCAGCCCGACGAACGGATCCCACTTCGCCGCGTGGCCCAGAAAGTGATAGTTGATGAAGGCCGTGGGGGAAACCGCGTCGACGTCGGTGATGCCGGTGCCGGGCTGGATGCCGAGCTTGGCCCAGTTGGCCCCCATCGCATCGGTGCGCACACGCGGCGGATAGCCCAGCGCCAGCTCGAAGCTCCACGGCCCCGGCAGGTCACGCACATAGGTCAGCCCCAGCGTCGCGGCATTCCCCACGTTCAGGTTCAGGCCCGGCGGCGTGTTGTAGCCGGACAGGTCGGGCAGGCTCGAATGGTTTTGCATGTAGGCCACGCCAACGTAAACCGTGTTGGGCGTGGATTCGCCCGCGTGTGCCGCCGGCCCCGCCAGCCCCAAGGCCGCCACGAGCGGCGCAGCGCACCAGATCTTGCGCAGAAATGTAGTCATGTGAGGTCTCCTTGTTGTGTGCGTCGGCGTGCGTCACTGCGCCCAGCCGAAGCCCTTCATGGCTTGCAGGGTTGCGTTGGCGATGACCTGATAGCCGGCGGGTGTGGGATGAACCGAGTCCGCAAACAGCCAGCTGCCCAGGTTGACAGTACTGGCGCCAGCCGCGGTAAAGGGCGTATTCACGTTGCAAAGCAGGGAGCTGGTCGTGGCCGGATTGCACCACGGCGTCGTCACATTCGTGAAGCCGAACTGCGCCGGGTTCGCCATTTCCTGATTGAGCAGGCTGTAGCCATCGAGCACCTTCACCGGCTGGCCCTGCAAATCGTTGAGCAGGCGCTGATTGAACAGCTGGACCAGATTGGACAGCAGATAACAGGGCTGGGATGGGTCCAGGTTGTTGCACATATAGCCGGCAGGTGGCGCGATGGGCGGCGTTGCGCCGGTATAGGGCAGGCCGCGACCGAAAGGCGTCAGCGACGAATCCGGCAAGGTGTAGACCAGGACATATTTGCCGCCCTTGGCCAGAATGCCCTGCACCACGCCGGCAAGCTGGTCGGCCGCCAGCCCCACCGCAGCCTGCGCCTGGGCGACGGCCGTGGCTTGCGGCACGCCCTGGGCGAGCTGGGCGCTGACCGTGCCCAGCGCGGTGAAGATGTCGTTGTTGCCCGCCAGCACCGTGACCAGCTGGCCGCTGTTGAAGGTGGTGAACTGGGTCAGGTAGTTTTGCACCTGCTGCGTCACGGGAATGGTCAGCGCGCCGCTGCTGTGGCCGATGCCATTGGGGTTGCTCACCATCGAGCCGCCCTGGGCGAAGTCGTAGCAGTTCGATGCCGGACCGAACGGGCAGTACACCGGAGTGGTGCTCGGCGTGGTGCTCAGCGGGTTGAGATAGTTGCCGGCATAGCCGATGAGGTTGGGGCTGACCGGCAAGCCCAGGCTTTGCGCCAGATCGCCCACCCAGTTCCCGGTGGGCGCCCCGTTGACTGTGTCCCCATTGACCGTGAATTGACCGCCCGCGGCATAGGGCAGTCCTGTAAATGGAATGTTGTAGGCCGTACCAGGGCCGTAGGTTCCGATCGCAGCCAGCGTGTAGCTGCCCATATCGGACAAGCTGTCGCCGAACGACACCACGGCCTTGAATCCGCCCGAAGGCGGCGCGGCGGGTGCCGAGCTTTGCGCGTTGACGCTGCTGACCGTGGCCAGCGTGGGCGCGCTCGGGTTGCCCCCACCCCCGCAACCGGCCAGCAACAGGGCGCTGGCAAGCGCCAGCGCAGACCCATGGATGTATCGCATGCCTCTGTCTCCAAACATTCTGTGAGAAATAGTCTGCGCGGCGTTGAAGCGAGCCTGGCAGCTTGACGGGGTCGCGGCAAACAAAAATAGAACGACCGTTCGCGTCAAGCCTAAGCTTGTTTCAAGCCCCCTGCAAGCTCGATAAACCCCCAACTTGCCGGTTCATGGAATTCATGCAACAGATCATTTCAATGCGATGTATTTTGGGTCTGCGCAGTCGCGGCGAACCAGCAGTCAGATCATCACGAATCGGCTGCCGCGCGCCGCAGACGATCGTGCACCGCGTCCCAGGCAAAGCCCTCCGGCGGGATTTCGGCCCAAATCTCGGCCAGCCCCTGCGCATCGAGATCACGCAGGGCTGCGTACAGGCCATGGGCATAGCCTGCCGCCTCGGCCGGCAGAGCAAACCAGACCGCCTCGGTGTTGGCGGCCGGCTGTGCGCGCGGGGCCAGCACGGCAACCCGTCGTGCCGTCGGCCAGTCCGCGTCGACAGCGGCGGCGCGGCGCAGCCGCAAACGGGTTGCGGGCGCGTAATGCGAGGCCAGCGCTCCCGGCACACGAGGAGCCGCGTGCGCCGCGCCATCCCCGGAAACACCGCCCTCGCCCGTGCCGTCCCCGGTTTCATCTGGCAATTCGGCAGCCTGGCCTACGGCAGGCCCACGCTGCAACAGCGCGGGCCTGCAGCCGAGAACCGCCGCGATCTCCGCCGCGTCCAGCCCACCCGGACGCAGGATCCGCAGCAAGCCGGTGTCGCCAAGGCGGGAACAATCGACGATGGTGCTCTCGACCCCCACGGAGCAGGGTCCGCCGTCCAACACCAAGGCCACGGCATCCCCGAGTTCGGCGCGCACATGCGCGGCCGTGGTCGGGCTGATGCGCCCAAAGCGGTTGGCCGAAGGTGCGGCCAAGCCGCCCTGTCCGCCCTTGAACAAAGCCAGCACGGCCTGTGCCACCGGGTGGTCGGGACTGCGCAGAGCGATGGTGTCCTGGCCTCCGGCGCATGCCTCGGCCACGCCGGGACGGCGTGGCAGCACCAGGGTCAACGGACCCGGCCAGAAAGCCTCGATCAGCTTGCGCGCCACATCGGGCAACGCGGCGGCCCAGCGCAAGGGGTCGGCATTGCGGTGCAGATGGACGATGACGGGATGGTCGGACGGGCGCCCTTTGGCGGTGTAGATCTTGGCCACCGCTTGCGGGTTGTCGGCATCGGCGGCCAGCCCGTACACGGTTTCGGTCGGCAGGCCGACGAGTTCGCCCGCTTCCAGCAGACGCGCCGCCTGCACGATCTCGCCCGGACGCACCAGCGCCTGCGTGACCAACATGTCAGAACGGCGCGAGGCCGAGCGCCGCACAGGCCCGCAAGGCCCGCACGCGAACCTCCTCGGCCTGCTGCGCGGTGAAGGTCAGATGCCCCATCTTGCGTCCTGGACGCGGCTCGCGCTTGCCGTATAAGTGCAGATGGGCGCCTGGCAGCGCCAGGACGGCCTGCCAGTCCGGCTCGCGCAGGCGGCCCTCGGCGTCGAACCACAGCTCGCCCAGCAGATTGAGCATGATGGTGGCGCTGTGCTGGCGCGGCTCGATCAGCGGCGCGCCGACGAGCGCGCGCACCTGCAGGTCGAATTGGGACTGGTCGCAGGAATCGATGGTGTGATGCGCCGAGTTGTGCGGACGCGGCGCCATTTCGTTGGCGACCAAGCGGCTGTCGCCCAATACGAAAAACTCCACGCACAACACCCCCACGTACTCCAGGCCTTGGGCAATGGCATGTGCCGCGTCGATCGCTCGGCGCACCGTCGCGTCGTCCAGATCCTGCCCAGGCGCGAAGCTGGCGAACAGGATGCCGCCACGGTGCAGGTTCTGCTGCGGCGGATA
Organism: Pseudomonadota bacterium; assembly: GCA_021783435.1. Next base: position 6,597 of record JAJXUC010000046.1, read on the forward strand.
GTGCACGATGCGCCCGTCGCGCCCGCGCGCCAGCACCACGGACAACTCGAGTCGCAAGTCCAGGCGTTGTTCCAGCACACAGATCACGCCCCCGAGGGCATTCCAGGCCTCGGTCAGTTCGGCCAGGGTTTGCACGTCGACTTGCCCCTTGCCGTCATAGCCCATGCGCGCCGTCTTCAGGATGCCGGGCAACAGGCTTGCATGCCTGGAATCCTGCGCGTCCTGCTCGCACGCGATGACGGCATGCGGCGCACAGGGCACGCCCAGACGCGTGAACAAGGCCTTCTCGGCGGTACGGTCTTGGCACACGGCCACGGCCGGGGCGTGCGGCGCGAGTTGCACATGGGCATCCAGCCATTCCAGCGCTGAAGCCGGCACGTTCTCGAACTCCAGCGTCACGGCGGCCGTGCTGCGGGCGAGCGCATGAAGCGCATCGGTGTCGTCATAGGCAGCGCGGAGATGGGTGGTGGTGACCTGTGCTGCGGGCGCATGCGCGTCGGGCTCCAGAACATGCACCTGGTAGCCGGCTTCCTGGGCCGCCTGAGCGAACATGCGGCCAAGCTGACCGCCCCCGAGCACGCCCAAGCTGGAACCGGGCGCAATGTAGTCAGTCGTCATGGCAAACAGGTCTGCATCCAGCCAGGGAAGCGCATCACAAGCAAAGATCGCGCAAGGCAAACGAAGCGCGGGAGCGAACCCGGAAAGCGCATGCGCGCATGCTCAAAGCCCGACGCGCATGGCCTCGGCCTGCGCGGTCTGCTCGGCGCGAAACGCGTCGAGCCGGGCTTGCAAGGCCGCGTCGCCAGCGGCCAGCATCGCCACGGCGAATAGCGCGGCGTTCGCCGCCCCGGCCTCGCCAATGGCGAAAGTGGCCACGGGAACGCCCTTGGGCATTTGCACGATGGACAGCAGCGAGTCCTCGCCGCGCAGGTATTTGCTCGGCACGGGCACGCCGAGCACGGGTACCGTGGTCTTGGCGGCGAGCATGCCGGGCAGATGCGCCGCGCCGCCCGCGCCGGCGATGATGGCCGCCAGCCCGCGCTGGCGCGCCTGTTCGGCATAGGCGAACATCGCATCGGGCATGCGGTGCGCCGAGACCACGCGGGTTTCGTGCGGCACCTCGAAACGCACGAGGATTTCCGCCGCATGCCGCATCACGTCCCAGTCCGAACTCGAACCCATCACCACGCCGATCATGGCCATCGTCCGCTCTCCGCAAAACCCGGCATTCTACGGGGGCCGGTATGCTTCGCGATGATGCCGCGCAGCGACCGGCCGAGCCCGGTGGATTCTGCCCCGGCGCCCTGGGAATACGCCACCGCGCCCCCATATCGCGTTTTTGGAGAACCCATCATGATCGACGCAACCCTTGCCAATTTCGAAACCGAGGTGGTCGAAACCTCGAAGACCTTGCCCGTGCTGGTTGATTTGTGGGCCCCCTGGTGCGGTCCCTGCCGCAGCCTGGGGCCGGTGCTGGAAAAGCTCGAGACCGCATACGCCGGCCGCTTCAAGCTGGTGAAGGTCAATACCGAAGAGGAGCAGGACCTGGCGGCGGCCTTCGGCGTACGCAGCATCCCCATGGTGGTGCTGATGAAGAACGGCCAGCCGGTGGACGGTTTCGTCGGCGCCTTGCCCGAGGCCCAAATTCGCCAATTCCTGGACAAACATGTGCCCAGCGCAGCGGAACAGGAATCGGCCGAGGACGACGCCGAGGCACTGGACGCGCTGGCCGCCGGAGACCCCGACTCGGCCCTTGAAAAGCTGCAGCAGGCCCTGGCCACGAATCCTGCGAACGACGTCGCGCGAGCCGACTACGTGAAACTGCTGCTGGAGCAAGACCGCATCGACGACGCGCGCCGCGCCTTCGAGCCGCTGGCCGGCAAAGTCGCCACCGACGCCCGCGCGAACGCCCTGAAGCATTGGCTGGATGCGATCGAGGCCGCCGCCCAGGCTCCCGACGAAGCCGCGCTGCAGGCCCGGATCGCCACCGACAAACGGGACTTTGCCGCGCGCTTCCAGCTCGCCCAGCGCCACATGGCGGCGCAGCGCTGGACGGCGGCGATGGATGAACTGCTGGAAATCCTGATGCGCGACAGAACCTGGAACGAGGAAACCGCGCGCAAGGCCTATATCGCCATTCTCGAACTCATCGCATCCCCCGCGGCCAAGCCGGTGGAGGGTCAAGCCCCGGCCACGGACCCCACCGTGGAAAGCTACCGCAGGCGCCTCAGCATGGTCGTGCTGAGCTGAGCTGCTCGCGTCTCGCGCGCTGCCGCGAAACCCAGGTTCAAATCCGGGCGGTGAGCCGGTCGAGTGCTTCGCGGTATTTCGCCGCCGTTCCTTCCAGCACCTCCGCGGGCAAGGGTGGGGGCGGGGGCTGCTTGGTCCAGCCTGGCACGGTTTCCAGCCAGTCGCGCAGGAACTGCTTGTCGAAGCTGGGCGGGGAGATGCCCTCGCGCCACTGATCGGCGGGCCAGAAACGGGATGAATCGGGCGTGAGGGCCTCGTCCATCCACACCAGCCTGCCCTGCGCATCCAGACCGAACTCGAATTTGGTGTCGGCCAGAATAATGCCCCGGGTCTGCGCATGCGCGGCCGCCCGATTGTAGATTTCCAGGCTCACATCGTGTACCTGGGCGGCCAGTTCGACGCCGACGAGGCGCACCATCTGCCCGAAATCGATGTTCTCGTCATGCTCGCCTAGCTCGGCCTTGGTGGCCGGCGTGAAGATGGGATGCGGCAGACGCGCGGCCTGCTGCAGACCCGCCGGCAGACTCACGCCGCAGACCCTGCCGCCGGCCTGATAGTCCTTCCAGCCCGAACCGGCCAGGTAGCCGCGCACGACGGCCTCCACGGGCAGCGGCTTGAGGCGCTTGACCACCAGCGCTCGGCCGCGCACCTGCTCGCGCTCGTCCGGCGCCACCACGGTTGCAGGGTCGATGCCTGTGAGGTGGTTGGGCACCACGTCCTCGAGCAGCCCGAACCAGAAGCAGGAGATGCGCGTCAGCATTTCCCCCTTGCCCGGGATGCCCTGGTCCATCACCACGTCAAAGGCCGAGATGCGGTCGGTGGCGACCATCAACAGCAAATCGTCGCCCACCGCGTAGTTGTCGCGCACCTTGCCGCGCGAGAGCAAAGGCAAGGATGTGATGTTGGTCGAAAGCAGTGTGGGGGTCATGCGTGTCGAAGGTCGCGAACGGTGAACCTCTGAATTGTAGGCGCCGCACTCAGCCCCGCCGCGGGCGGATCGAGCCGCCGCCGCAGTTGGGCAGATGCCCGATCTTGAGGCCCAGGGCGGCGAGGGTTTTTCCCATGAGCACAAACCCCGTGGCGATCGAAATGCTTCGACACAGCCGATACATGCGCGCAACAACTACTCCACCAAGTATTGACTAGATTGCATTGCAGCCATGACTCGCTCTCCTCGTTGCCATGGTCAGGTGCGGCGACTAGCCCAGCAGCGCGTTGCCGTGCCGCCCCGAATCAAGCCGCGCCCGACAAGGACCAGGAGACATGCCCGAAGAACAACGGGACCAGCCGAGCGCCACGAAGCATTTCAAGCGGCGACTTCCACAAAGCGCCGCGCGGAAGAGGAGTCGGCCTGGAACCCTGCACACGGGCCGACACACGCATGCGTGATCCTGGATGCAGTCAGAGCGTTTTGAACCGAGGAGGAGATGACAAATGAAACTCAAACACTGGATAGGTGCGGGCGTGCTGGGCTTGGGGCTTGCCGCCGCGCAGGGCGCAATGGCCATGGACGTGCCTGGCCCGCTGGTCACGCCGCAATGGCTGCACGCCCACCTGAAGGACGTGACGGTGGTCGATATCCGCGGCGGCGCAAGCATGAAGCTCTTCACCGCGCAGCCGCAGTTCGGCAAGGACCATCGGCTGGAACGCACCGGAGGCCACATTGCCGGCGCCGTCCTGGTGAACTTCAACGACATCCGTGAAGCGCGCACGGTCGACGGCGTGAAGCTCAAGGCCATGATGCCCACCGCGGGGGACTTCACCAAGGTGATGGACAACGCCGGGCTCGACACCGGCAAGCCCATCGTCATCGTGCCCACCGGCAACGCCGTCTTCGCGATGGACCGCGGCACGCGCCTGTACTTCCAGTTGCGCTATTTCGGCGTGCCGCACGACCAGATCGCCATCCTCAACGGCGGCACCAATGCATGGATCAATGCGGGCTATCCGGTGAGCAGCAGTCCCGCCCCCAAAGCTGCGGGCGACTGGAAGGCCAGCGGTGAAGACAAGGCCATCCTGGCCTCCATGCAGGACGTCAAGGACGGACTGCGCAGTGGATCCGAGCAGTTCATCGATGCCCGGCCGACCGCACAATTCCTCGGGATCGCCAAGAAGCCGATCAACAAGACAGCCGGCCATCTGGCGGGTGCGAAGTCGTTCCCCATCGACGCCATCGTCAAGGATGACCACGGTGCGGCGATGTTCATGAGCGCGGCCGACTACAGGAAGATCTTCCACGACTTCAACATCAGCCCCAACACGCCGACCACCACCTACTGCAACACCGGCCACCTGGCTTCGGGCGCCTGGTTCGTGGTGCACGAGATCATGGGCAACAAGGACTCCAAGCTCTATGCCGGATCGATGAACGAGTGGACCAATCTGGGCAATCCGACGGTCGGTCTGCCGGGCTGAAACGGCGGCCACACAAGTTTCCGAGTGACTGACCTTACCCCCGCCCTGCGCGGGGGTTTTTGCATGGCGCCGTCATGCCACAAGCGCGGCAACGCGCCAGACCGCGTTTGCGTGGCGGGCCGATCAAGACGCGATGCGATCCACCAGCAAGATCAGCGCCACGACGATCAGCATCGCGACGACGACTCCGGCCACCACCACATGCGCAAGCTTCAGGGTGGCGAAGTCTTTCTCGCGGTCCTGTCTGCGGCGCAGCCCCACCATCGCCGTGGCCACAGCGCCCAGCGCGCGCAAGGTGCCACGCAGGAACGACGTTTGCGACGCGGACTCCATGCCCTGGCTCACTTGCGCTTGCGCCGCGCCTTGACACCGGCCGCCAGCACATCGATCAGCTCAACCGACGCACCCCAGGGCAGGCAGCCGTCGGTGATGCTCTGGCCGTAGGTCAGGCAGGCCGGATCGTCCTTGCCGGGGGTGAATTTCTGCGCCCCGGCGACGAGATGGCTCTCGGCCATGACGCCGAAAATGCAGCGTTCCCCGGCGGCGAGCTGTCCCGCGATATTGCGCGCCACGTCGAGCTGCCTCTCCGGCTGCTTCTCGCTGTTGGCGTGCGAGCAGTCGATCATCAGCCGGCACTCCAGCTTGGCCGCTTCCAGCGCCTCGCAGGCGGCACGCACATGTTCGGCGTCGTAGTTGGGCGTCTTGCCCCCGCGCAGGATCACATGGGTGTCCTTGTTGCCGCGCGTCTGCACGATGGCGACCTGCCCGCTCTTGTGCACCGAGAGGAAGGAATGCGGGCGCCGCGCGGCCTGGATCGCGTCGATCGCGATGCGCAGATTGCCGTCGGTGCCGTTCTTGAAGCCGATGGGCGCCGACAACCCCGAGGCCAGTTCCCGATGCACCTGGCTCTCCGTGGTGCGCGCGCCGATCGCACCCCAGGAGATGAGGTCGCCGATGTATTGCGGCGAAATCACGTCGAGGAACTCGCTGCCCGCCGGCAGGCCCAAGCGGTTGATGTCGATGAGCAACTCGCGCGCCATGCGCAGCCCCTCGTCGATGCGATAACTCTGGTCGAGATAGGGATCGTTGATCAACCCCTTCCAGCCCACCGTGGTGCGCGGCTTCTCGAAATACACGCGCATGATGATCTCGAGTTCCCCCGCGTGCTTCCTGCGCTGCTCGACCAGGCGCTGGGCGTATTCGCGCGCGGCCTTGGGGTCGTGGATGGAACAGGGGCCGATGATCAGCAGCAACCTGTCGTCCTCGCCTTGCACGATACGGTGCACCGCCTTGCGCGCATCCTGGATGCAGCGCTCCACCGGCGTCCCGGCGATGGGGAAAAACCGGATGAGATGTTCGGGTGGCGGCAGTGGCATGACGTCCTTGATGCGCTCATCGTCGGTGGCCGACGTCTTCTCGGGCGGGGCGGCGCGCCATTCGGACATCGAGGCGGACGGCTTCGGGGGCATGACGGGCTCTCCTGGCTTGGTGAATTGCTGAGGTGTCGAAATCGGGGTTGCAGTGTCGTCGAACATGTTGGGCTTCCTTGCCGGCCCGGCCAAAAAAAACCGCCGGGCTGGGCCGGCGGTTTTTTAGGGATTCGTCTCAATCAGGCTGCAAGCTGCCCTCTCCCTCCGCCGGTGCGGTACGAGAACCAAAAATAAAAGCTAAAACCGGTATGGAACATGGCAGATTGGCGGGAGATCTGTGCTCAGTGTAGCCGCAAATATTCGCAAACGACAAGCGCCAAAGCCGTTTGCCCGTGCCTCAGGGGCGCCTGCTGCGGCTGAGAACACGACTGATGCGTACCCGCCGCCCGCAATGCCCATGGACCCGCTTACCATGGAATTTTGCCCGCGCCCCGCCATGGACAACCTGAAAAACCTCCAGCAACTCGGCTTCGAACCGGATTCGGCTCCACGCCTGGACAAACGCAACACAGCCATCAGCCCTCCCGAATACCACGACAAGAACGGGGTGGAAACCGAACTGGCCACGCTGAGCCAACGCATTGGCACCATGCAGGACCGCATGTTCACCCGCAAGGAACTGGCCTTGCTCGTGGTCCTGCAGGGCATGGATTCCGCCGGCAAGGACAGCACCACCCAGGCCGTGTTCACCGGCGTCAACCCCTTGGGCATCCGCGCCGCCTCGTTCAGCTTTCCCACGCCGACCGAGCAGCGGCACGACTTTCTCTGGCGGGTGCATGCACAAGTTCCGCCCAAGGGCTGCATCGGCGTGTTCAACCGCAGCCATTACGAGGATCCGGTCATCAACCGGGTGCACGGCGCCATCAACAAAACCGAGTTCGAGGCCAGGTTGGTGCAGATTGCCGAGTTCGAACGCATGCTGGTGGGGAACGGAACGACCCTCGTCAAATGCTTCCTGCACCTCGGCAAGGATGAGCAACGCGAGCGTCTGCAGGAACGGATCGACAACCCGAAGAAGCACTGGAAGTTCGACCCCACCGACCTGAGCGAGCGTAAGCTCTGGGAGGACTACCACGCCGCTTACGAGAGCGCGCTGCGGCTGACCAATACCAAGCATGCCCCCTGGTACGTGGTGCCGGCCGACCACAAGCCCATTCGCAATCTTCTGGTGGCGCGGCTGGTGCTGCAAGCGCTGGAAACCATGCCGATCCGCGACCCCGAGCCGAAGCCCGATCTCAAGGAACTGAGGGTGGTGTGATGCGCTGCGCGGGCCCGCTCACGCAGCGCCTGTGCTCGCCGCTCAGCGCTTCCAGGACACCAGGATGCGCCGCATCGTGCCGTCGCGCAGGATGACCTCGTGATAAGCCGTGGCCAGCACGTGCAGGCCGATCAGCACCAGCAGTCCGATCGCCACGGCCTGATGCACATCGCCCAGTTCGTGCCCGAAGGCCGAGCCCGTCGGCGAGAGCGCGGGCAACGGAATGAAGCCCAGCAGCTTCACGTCCCAGCCGCGCGAGGAAGCGTTGGCCCAGCCCAGCAGCGGCAGGACGATGAAGCCGAGATAGAGCAGCCCATGGGTGAGTTTGGCCGCGACGGCCTGCCACGCCGGCATCGGCAACTCGCGCGGGGCCAGGCGTGAAAAACGCCACAGCATGCGTAGCAGCATCGCGGCGAGAATGAGGATGCCGAAGAAGATGTGCCAGGCGATCAGGCCTTTGGGCAAGGTGTCGCGGCGCACGTCGGGCATGGCCCAGGCAATCGGAAATTCGACCAGCAGCAGGATGAAAATGGCCCAATGGAAAAAGCGTGTGGGCGCGCCGTAGGGCGGTTGTGGCGTGTTCATGGCCTGTGGTTCGGTCGTCATGGGTGAAGTTGGCTGGCTGCGCTCATGAGCCTAAGCGCACGACCTTAGCGACGGCTTAGGCGCCATACGCGCAGGCAACCACCAGGATCTACGCCGATGCCGGCGCTTCAACCCGTGCCGCCGACGGTCATCTTGTCGATGCGCAGCGTCGGCTGGCCGACGCCCACGGGCACGCTCTGGCCTTCCTTGCCGCAGGTGCCCACGCCGGGGTCGAGCTGCAGGTCGCGCCCGATCATGCTCACGTGCGTCAGGGCGTCCGGCCCGTTGCCGATGATGGTGGCGCCCTTCACCGGATATTGCAGCTTGCCGTGTTCCACCCACCAGGCCTCGCTGGCGGAGAACACGAACTTGCCGCTGGTGATGTCGACCTGGCCGCCGCCGAAGTTCACCGCATAAAGGCCGCGGTCGAGACTGGTAACGATCTCCTCCGGGTCCTTGTCACCCGCCAGCATATAGGTGTTGGTCATGCGCGGCATGGGCACATGCGCATAGCTTTCGCGCCGCGCGTTGCCGGTGGGCGCGCGCTTCATCAGGCGCGCGTTGAGGGTGTCTTGCATGTAGTCGACCAGGATGCCGTCTTCGATCAGCACGGTGCGCTGCGTGGCGTTGCCCTCGTCGTCCACATTCAAGGAACCGCGCCGACGCTCGATGGTGCCGTCGTCCAGCACGGTGACGCCCTTGGACGCCACGCGCTGGCCGAGGCGGCCGGCGAAGGCGCTGGAGCCTTTGCGATTGAAGTCGCCCTCCAAACCGTGGCCGATGGCCTCGTGCAGCAAAATGCCGGGCCAGCCGGAGCCCAGCACCACGCTCATTTCGCCGGCCGGGGCCGGGCGTGATTCGAGGTTGAGCAGCGCTTGGCGCACGGCCTCGTTCACATGATGCTCGACGGTTTCGGCGTCGAATTCGTTCAGCGGGTAGCGCCCACCACCGCCCGAGGCTCCGGTCTCGCGCCGGCCGTTCTGCTCGGCAATCACCGAAACGTTGAAGCGCACCAGCGGGCGCACGTCGGCGGCGAGCACGCCGTCCGAGCGCATCACCATCACCACGTCGTATTCCCCGGACAGGCTGGCCATGACCTGCGCCACGCGCGGGTCCTTGGCGCGCGCCAGCGCATCCGCGCGCTTCAAGAGGTCGACCTTGGCGGTGGAATCCAGCGCCGCCAGCGGGTCCATGGCGTCATACAGCGCGCGCCCGGCGGCCGTGCTTGCCCCGCCCAGCTTGACGCGCCCGCGCCCCTGGCGGGCGATGCCGCGCACGGTCCCCGCCGCTTCCATCAGCCGCGCCTCGGAGATGTCGTCCGAGTACGCGAAAGCGGTCTTGTCGCCCTGCACGGCGCGTATGCCGAACCCCTGCTCGATGCCGAACGAGCCCGACTTGACCAGCCCCTCCTCCAGGCTCCAGCCCTCGGAGCGGGTGTACTGCATGTAAATGTCGGCATAGTCGAGCTTGTGCTCGAAAGCCCGCGCCAGCGTGCGCTGCAAGGTGGATTCGTCAATGCCATACGGCGCCAGCAACAAGCGGCGTGCTTCATCCAGGCGCAACAGCGTGTGATCGGTCAGGGTGTTCATGGGGCGATTGTAGGAACGGGGCTTGTCCCCTGGGTGGGCATGGGTGCTTGACTATAGGCCGGAGGCCGCCGTCCACCTGCGAAGGCCTATAACGATGACGGATCGGCCTGCCAATGCCCGCTCTTGCCGCCGGCTTTCTCCAGCAAACGGATGTCGGTCATCACCATGCCGCGGTCCGCAGCCTTGCACATGTCGTAGATGGTGAGCAGGCCGACCTGGACGGCGGTGAGGGCTTCCATTTCCACGCCGGTGCGGCCGCGCGTTTCGGCGCGCGCGGTGCAGTGCACGCTGCTGTGGTCTTCGTCGATCTTGAATTCCACCGTCACGCGGGTCAAGGCGATGGGGTGGCACAAGGGGATGAGGTCGGCAGTGCGCTTGGACGCCATGATGGCGGCGATGCGCGCCACGCCGAGCACGTCGCCCTTCTTGGCGCTGCCGGACTGGATCAGCGCCAGCGTGGCGGGTTGCATGCAGATGGTGCCGGCGGCCACGGCCACGCGCTGGGTTTCGGCTTTGCTGCCCACATCCACCATATGCGCCTGTCCGGCGTGGTCGAAGTGAGTCAGCGGGGATGGTTCGGTGCTTGAGGACATGGGTGGGGGAATTCAGACGGCCTGTGCTGCGGCGATGGCCTTGCGCAGATTTTCGGCTTCGGTACGCGCGGCGGTGGCGTAGCCGGCGCCGTCACTGGCATAGAGCACGCTGCGCGAGGCGTTGATCAGGAAACGATGGCGCGCGGCGCCCACGGTGGCTTGCAGGTCGCCGCCCTGGGCGCCAATGCCGGGAATGAGCAGAGGCGCGTCCGGGGCGATGGCGCGGATGCGGGCGATGTCGTCGGGCCGCGTGGCGCCGGTGACGAGGCCGATCTGCCCGCTGCGGTTCCACGGCCCGGTGGCCAGGCGCGCGACGCGCTCGAACAGGCGCTCGGCGCCGAGGTGGGGGTGCTGCCCGCCGTCGGCGAGTTGCAGCGCCTGCAAATCCTCGCCGCCGGGGTTGGAGGTGCGGCACAGCACGAACAGACCGCGGTCCGGGTGGCTGTCGATATAGGGGTCAAGCGAATCCGAACCCATGAAGGGCGAAACAGTCAGGGCGTCGGCGCCGTAGCGTTCGAAGGCCTCGCGCGCGTACTGCCGCGCCGTGGAGCCGATATCGCCGCGCTTGGCGTCGAGGATCACCGGCACGCCGGGCGCGTTGCGGTGGATATGGGCGACCAGGCGCTCGAGCTGGGCCTCCGCGCCCACGGCGGCGAAATGCGCGATCTGGGGCTTGAAAGCGCAGACCAGATCGGCCGTGGCATCGACGATGGCGGCGCAGAAGTCGTACAGCCGCGTCGTGTCGTGGGTCCAGGGAGCGGGGAGGCGCTCGGGTTCCGGGTCCAACCCCACGCACAAGCTGCTGGCGTTGCGGCCGGCGGCCTGCTGCCATTGGTCGATGAAAGTCATGGGCGGTATTCTAGGAAGCGGCCGTGACAGGCGCGTGGCTGTGCGAGGCCAGCGTGTCCTGGGCGAAACACAGGTCGGCCCAGGCCTTGGACTTCTCCAGCGGACTGCGCAGGAGGTAGGCGGGGTGGTAGCTCACCACCACGGGGATGCCTTGGTAGTCGAACACGCGCTGGCGCAGGCGTCCGATGGGCTCCTGGCTTCCAGTGATGGTCTGCGCGGCGAAACGTCCCAGCGCCAGCAGCAGGCGCGGGCGAACGAGTTCGATCTGCCGCTTGAGGATGGGCTCGCATTGGGCGATTTCATCCACTTCCGGGTTGCGGTTGCCGGGCGGCCTGCACTTGATGACGTTGGCGATGAACACGGTGCGCGCGGGATCGTCGCCGCACCGCGCAAGCCCGACGGACCGCAGCATGTTGTCCAGCAGCTTGCCGGCGGCGCCGACGAAAGGCTCGCCCTGACGGTCTTCCTCGGCACCAGGCGCCTCGCCCACCACCATCACCTGGGCCTGGGGATGCCCCACGCCGAACACGGCCTGGTGGCGCAGGCCGCCAAGCTTGCAGGCGCGGCAGTCCAGCGTGAAAGCGCGCAGGCCGTCCATGTCCAGCGCGGCGATCTGGTCGGCACGCGGGCCGGTGAGCGGCGGGCGCGCGACGCGCGGCTCCGGCGCAATCGGCGTCGTCGCTATGGCCTTGGGCGGGCGAGCATCCGGCGCGGGTCTCGGCGCCTGACCCCCCGCCTGCGGCGGTGTCGGGACAGGCTGACGCACCGTTTGCGCGTCTGCCTTGACCGCCAAGCCGGGCAACCCCGGCAGCAGGCCGGCCAAGGTTTGTGGGCTCAGCAGGCTGCGGCGCACATACGCCACGGGTAGGCCCAACGCCCGCAGCATGGCCAGGCGGCTCAGGTCGAGAAGGGGATGATCCATGATGTCCCTGGCCGTCAATTCACGCCGCGGCGCTCGCGCAGCACGTCCACCGGGGCCGACATCACCAGTGCGTCCTCCTTGCTGGGCTGGCCGTAGGCGTCGAGCGCCGGGTAGTAGTTGCGGCGTTTGGCCACGGCGTGGAAGCCGTAGCGCTCGTACAGCCGGATGGCGCGGCGATTGCTCGGTCTGACCTCCAGCCACAGCAGGTGCGCGCCGTGCATCACGGCGGCCAGCAACACCCCATCGAGCAGATGCAGGCCCAGGCCGCGGCCGTGCAGAGCAGGATCGACCGTGATGTTGAGAAGGTGCATTTCCTCGACCCCCGGCATGGCGACGAAGTAGCCCAGCACGGTGCCATCCGGCAACGCCATGACCTGCACCACATAGCGCGGATTGAGCGAGTCCGCGAAATTGCCGCGACTCCATGGGAATTCATAGGCGCGGGTCTCGATGGAGACGACCCCGTGCAGGTCGAACTCCGTCATGTCGCGCAGCGCGGCTTGCCGCAAGGGGTCGTCGACCTGCGCGCTCATGGATTTGCCCTCGCGCTGCGCGCGGTCCCCGAGGGACGACGCGCTCCTTCGGAACGGCCGTGCGGAGCGCTCATGCGCGTGCGCCCTGACGCTGCAAGTCACGCTCGGCCGTGGTCAGCGCCACCTTGTTGCGCACGTAGATGGGCTGGGCCATGGCTGCCGGCAGAGCCTCCCCCCGTGCATGGGCGGCACGCGCCAGCGCCGCAACGGCAACCGCGGACGGAGCGACCGTGCGCGCCGCCGCGAGGGCGGGCGCCCACCCGGCGGGCAAACTGGCGGCAAGCGCCGTGCGATGCGCGTCCCACGCATTGCCGCAAAGCGTCAGCGTGGATGCAGGCGCATCGCCCAGTTCAAGGCTCCAGGCCGCAGCCGCAGCCGCAGGGGTATCCACGCGCGCTGCGCCCTGCAGGCGCCAGGCTGTGTCCGCTCGGACACATCGCGCCCAGTACAGCTCGCCCATGCGGGCGTCGTTGGCAACGAGCACATGGGCGTCATCGGGCAATGCGGCAGAAGCCGCCACGGCCAACAGCGTATTCACGGGAACCACGGAAATGTCCAGCCCGAACGCCAGCCCTTGCGCCGCCGCACATGCGGCGCGCAGTCCCGTGAACGCGCCGGGGCCGGCGCCAAAGCCGATGAGCCCGATCTCGCGCAGGGTGATGCCCGCCTCGGCCAGCAATTCCTGCACCAGGGGCAGCAGGCGCTGCGAGGCTCGTGCGCCGCCCGGCTCGGCGCGAGCGACGACCCGACCCTGCCCGAGGTCGAGCGCGGCCGACAGCCACTCGGTGCTGGAGTCGAAAGCGAGCACGTGCAGGGCGGAAGTCATGCGGTCGAACGGCGGACGAGGAAGGTGGAAACCGTTGGGGCAGTCCATGGGCGCGGCGCGGCGGAATGCGAGCGAGTTTAGCCGCCACCTGTTCCGTCTTCAGCGCCCCGGCCGTCCACCAGCAGCGCGACCGCCCCGATCCGCGCCCACCACGGCGATGCGGGGCAAGACGCCAGCGTTGCGCCCCGAGGGGTTCAGGCTGGCTTCAGCCGGGACGCGATCAACGGCCTTAGCATGCTCCGCTGATCTGCACCCCTCCAGCCTTTGCCCATGAATCCGATCCGCCGCGCCTTGTGTTCGAGCCTGGCCCTGGCCGCCCTGCCCCTGGGCCTTCCTGCGGCCGCGCGGGAGCGGCCGCGACACCACACAGCGACCTCCACCCGCTTGCCGATGACCGTGGCCGGCGCCCTGGCGCAAGCGCGCATTCCCGCCTCGGCTTGCAGTTTTGTCGTGCAGGCGCTGGACGAGGCCCGGCCGAGCCTGGCCTTCAACCCCGCGCAGGCCATGAACCCGGCCTCGGTGATGAAACTCGTCCCCACCTACGTCGCGCTGAACATGCTGGGACCCTCATACCGCTGGAAAACGCCGGTCTATGCCGTCGGACCCCTCAAGGACGGCGTGCTGTCGGGCGACCTGGCCTTCGTCGGCAGTGGCGATCCGCATCTGATGGCCGACAACCTCTGGACCCTGGCACTGCGCCTGCGCGACCTCGGGCTGCGCAAGCTCGACGGCAATGTGCTGGTCGACCGCAGCGCCTTCGACCTGCCCCCGCACGACCCCGGCGGCTTCGACGGCGACACGCTGGCGCCCTACAACGTGGGGCCGGATGCGTTTCTCGTCAACTTCATGGCCATGCGGCTGGGCTTCCAGCCCGCGTCCCAGGGCGGCGCGGTCGACGTGACGGTGGAGCCGCCGATGGCCGGCTACGCGGTCCAACATCCGCCGCGGCTCGACCAGGGCGCATGCGGCGCCTGGAAGGACCGGCTGGACGCGGACTTCAAACGACCTTTCGCGCCCAGCTTCGACGGCCGATATGCCGCCGCCTGCGGCGACCAGACCTGGAATATCGCCGCGCCGATGCCGGCCGACACCTTCGTGCAGGGCATGCTGGCCGCGCTGTTCGCCCAGGTCGGCATTCAATGGAACGGGCAAGTCGTCTCAGGCCGGCTGCCGGCCAGCGCCACGCTGCTGACCACCTGGGACTCGCCCCCGCTGGCCGTGGTGGTGCGCGACATCAACAAATACAGCAACAACGTGATGGCGCAGCAGGTGTTCCTCACGCTGGCGCTGCAGGCCTACGGCCCGCCGGCGGATTTCGCCAAGGCCGCGCAAGCCACCACGCAATGGCTGGATGCGCACGGCCTGCCCATGCCCGGCCTGGTGCTGGACAACGGCTGCGGCTTGTCGCGCATCGCGCGCATCTCGGCGGACGACATCAACCGCCTGCTGCGGGCCGCCTGGGCCAGCCCGGTGATGCCCGAGTTCATCGCCTCGCTGCCGCTGGCCGGCGAGGACGGCACGCTCAAGCGCCGCCTCGACGGCCGCCCCGAAGCCGGTCTGGTGCACGCCAAGACTGGCAGCCTGCGCAATGTGCTGAGCCTGGCCGGCTATGTGCAGTCCCCCAGCGGACGGCGCTCCACCGTGGTGGCACTCATGAACGACCCGCGGGCAGCGGGCGGCTGGGGCGCCGTCGAGGCCCTGCTCGATGTGGCGTTGCGCATGGCTTGACGCCGTGATGGTGCGGCGCAACCTGGCCTGACCGCCCGGTGCACGCGTCACCAGGCAGATGATCGAGATGCGCGAATATATTTTGATCAATAATCTATAAATTTCAAATAATTTGAAATTATATATGTTTAACTTGGGTTGAAATTGTCTTACAATTCATTTTGTAATGATTTTCCGCCACAAGTCTCGCCTGTGAGTGCGCGGCGGTCACGTTAACCCTGGCGTCGCGCCTCTCGGGCGCGACGCCACATCCGGCGCCAGACCCCACGCCGCGATCCTCCAGCCATCCAGGCGCGCCCTGAAGCGCGCTTTCGGCGCCGTGCGGCCCTACGCACGGCCCACCCAAGTCGCCATGGCCGGCACAAGACGGCCATCCTGCAACGTGTGCGCTCCAGCAGCCACACACGACTGAGGAGATGCGATGTACGCGATCATCGATACCCTAGACACCCCCACCGGCCAGACGGACGATGCTTGCCCGCCGCCGCCCATCGCCAGGGTTGCCGTTCTGGGCTCCGGCGCCTGGGGCACGGCGCTGGCGGCCGCCCTGCGCCGCAGCGGCGCCCGCGTGGCGCTGTGGACCCGGCGCGCCGATCTGGCGCATGCCATCCAGACCCAGGGCTGCAATCCGCGCCACCTGCCCGGCATCGACCTTCCGGCCGGGCTGCGTGCGGACACCGACATGGTCCAGACGCTTGGGGACGCGGATTGCGTGATCATCGCCGTGCCGTCCGCGGCTCTGCGCCACGTGGCCCGGCGCGCCGCAGGCCTGCTGGGGCGGCGTCGTGTCCCGGTGCTGGCCGCATGCAAGGGGGTCGAGCACGGCACGGGCGCCCTGATGACCCAGATTCTGCGCGAGGAACTGGGCCGAGACACGCCAGTCGGGAGTCTCGGCGGGCCGAGCTTTGCCCATGAGGTGGCCCAAGGTCAGCCCACCGTCCTGACGCTGGCCATGCCCGCCTTGGCCGCCGCGAACCCGGAAGCCGGGTCCGCGCGTGATTTCGCCCACAAGCTGCGCCGTCAACTGGCCCTGGCCGAGGTGGGATTGGAGCTGACCGACGACGCCGTGGGCGCCCAGGTCGGCGGCGCGCTGAAGAACATGATCGCCATCGCCTGCGGCATGGCCGCGGCCCGCGGCCTGGGCGAGAACACGCGCGCGGCCATCATCACCCGCGGCCTGGACGACATGCGCCGCCTCACCCTCGCGCTCGGCGGCCGGGTCGAAACCCTGCTGTCGAGCTGCGGCGCGGGCGACCTGTTCCTCACCTGCTCCAGTGAACAGTCGCGCAATACGCGCTTGGGTCTGCGCCTGGGACGCAATCAGGCCGCGGACGACACCGAAGAGCTGGCGGAAGGCGCCGCCTGCAGCGTGTCGGTGCGTGCGCTCGAACAACGCCTCGGGCTGCGGCTGCACGTGGCCCGCGCGGTGCGTGATGTGCTGATGCAACACGTCACGCCGGAACGCGCCCTGGAGCGCCTGATCCATGCCGCGCCTGCCGACCAAGCCAAGATGGCGACCGCCCAAGCCGTGTCGGCGATGCCGAAGACGACACGCGAAACCGACACGCTGCGTCCAACCGCGCAACGCCGGCCCTCCCTTCATGCGCAATAAGGGCGAGGCCATGGAACAGACCATCCTCGCCACCGATCTGGACGGCACCTTCCTTGGCGGCAGCACCGCGCAGCGCGCCGCGCTGTACGACTGGATCGCCCGCCACCGCGCGCACATCGTGCTCATCTTCGTCAGCGGTCGCGGCCAGGATTTCATGCGTCAGCTGGCCGACGAGCTTCCGATCCGACCCGACCACCTGATCGGCGACGTCGGCACCAGCGTGGCCGTCGGCCCGGCCTGCGAACCCTTGCCGGCGCTGGAGCAATGGCTCGATGCCAGCTGGCCTGCCGACGCCGGCGCGCAGATCGACCGCGCCATGCGGCGGCATCCAAACCTGCGCCCGCAGCCCGTCGCCGGCGGGCGCCGGCGATCCTACGACTACGAAGACCCGGCGCACGCGCTGCAGGCGCGCGGCGACGTGCAGCGCCTGGGTTTCGACGCCCTGCTGTCCGACGGCCGCTTCTTCGACGTGCTGCCGCGCGGAGTGCAAAAGGGCCCCACCCTGCTGCGCACCCTCGCCGCGCTCGGGCTTCCCGCCAGCCGCACCTTGGTCGCCGGCGACACGCTCAACGACCTGTCCATGTTCCACACCGGCCTGGCCGGTGTGGCCGTGGCCAACCGGGAAGCCGCGCTGGACGCGGCGATCCGGCACAACGACAACGTGTACCGCAGCCCGCACCCGGGCGCGGCCGGCGTGCTCGACGCCTTGCGGCGCTTTCATCAACCGGGGGATTCACATGGCTTCATCGCTGGTCATCGTCTATCACAGGCAACCGTATGAGGAGGATGTCGAGAGCGGCAAGGTCGCCCTGAAGGAGAACGCCAGCCCCAACGGCATCGTCCCCGCGCTCAAGGGCTTCATCGGCCGGGTCGAGCGGGCGAGCTGGATCGCGTGGAAAAAGTCGCCCGCGGGCAAGCCGCCAAAATTCGAGCGCCGCATCAGCATCACCGACAGCTTCGGCAGCTACGGCGTGGTGCGCCTGCCGCTGTCGGCCGAACAGGTGCACCAGTTCTATCACGTCACGTCCAAAGAGGCGTTGTGGCCCATTCTCAACACCTTCCCCAGCTTGTACAGCTCGGCCAACACCGATTGGGCCACGTTCCGCGAAGTCAACCGCCTGTTCGCGCAAGCCGCGTGCGAGGAAGCCGCGCCGGGCGCGGTGGTCTGGGTGCACGACTACAA
>JAJXUC010000047.1 GCA_021783435.1 Pseudomonadota bacterium
GATCGGTGACCAGCCGGCCCGAGCCGCAGGCCATGGTCCAGCCCAGCGTGCCGTGGCCGGTGTTGAGGAACAGGTTGGCGTAGCGTGTGCCGCCGAGGATGGGCGTGCTGTCGGGGGTCATCGGGCGCAGGCCGGTCCAGAAGCTGGCGTTGGGCAGGTCGCCGCCGGGGAAAAGGTCCTGCGTGACCATCTCCAGGGTTTCGCGCCGGCGCGGGTTCAGGCGCAGGTCGAAGCCGCCCAGTTCCGCCATGCCGCCGACGCGGATGCGCCGGTCGAAGCGGGTGAGGGCGATCTTGTAGGTTTCGTCGAGCACGGTGGAGCGCGGCGCCAGCGCCTCGTCGAGCAGCGGGACCGTCAACGAATAGCCCTTGACTGGGTAGACCGGAAGATCCAGGCCCAGCGGGGCGAGGAAGCCGCGCGAGTAGCTGCCGAAGGCCAGCACGTAGCGGTCGGCGCTGAGCATGTCGCGTCCCAGGCGCACGCCGGCAATGTCGCGCCCCGCCATGACCAGGCCGTCGACCGGCTGGCCGAAGCGGAAGTCCACGCCCAGACCGGTGGCCAGCCGTGCCAGCTCCTGCGTGAACATCTGGCAGTCGCCGGTTTCGTCGTTGGGCAGGCGCAGACCGCCGACGAGCTTGTCGCGCGCATGCGCCAGCCCCGGCTCGACGGCGGCGAGCTGGTCGCGGTCCAGCAGTTCGTGGGGCACGCCGCATTCCTGCAGCACGGCGATGTCGCGCTGCACGGCGTCGAGCTGGGCCTCGGTGCGGAACACCTGCAGGGTTCCACCCATGCGCTGCTCGTAGGCGATGCCCGTTTCGGCCCGCAGCGCGCGCAGGCTTTCGCGGCTGTACTCGGCCACGCGCATCATGCGCTCCTTGTTGAGCACATAGCGTTGCGCCGTGCAGTTGCGCAGCATGGCCGCCATCCAGCGCAGTTGCCAGAGCGTGGCGTCCGGCCTGATGGCCAGCGGCGCGTGGCGCTGGAACATCCACTTCAGAGCCTTGAGCGGAATGCCGGGCGCGGCCCAGGGCGTGGCGTAGCCGGGGGAGATCTGTCCGGCATTGGCGTGGCTGGTTTCCTGGGCCGGGCCGGGCTGGCGCTCGAGCACCGTGACCTCGGCGCCGGCGCGGGCCAGGTAGTAGGCGGTGGTGGTACCGACGACACCCGCGCCGAGAACGATGACTTTCATTGCGCTGTTCTTTAGAATTTCGAGATTCGATCACTATATGAATTTCATCTGAATAAATTTCATTGTTTTTTGGGCGATATGCAGTGAAATTCATGTCCATCCTGGCGCGCTGACGGCGCTGTAAGTGAAATGCACGAACTGGACCGCCTCGACCGCAAGATCCTCGACCTCCTTCAGCGCGACGGACGCATGTCCATGACCGAACTGGCCAGCCAGGTCGGACTGTCCGCCTCGCCCTGCACCGAGCGCGTCAAGCGCATGGAACGCAGCGGCGTGATCGCCGGCTACCACGCGCTGGTGAAACCCGAGGCTCTGGGCAAGACCCTGCTGGTGTTCGTGGAGATCAAGCTCTCGGCCAAGTCCGGCGACGTGTTCGAGTCCGTGCGGCGCGCGTTGCTGCACATGCCCGAGGTCATGGAATGCCATCTGGTCTCGGGCAACTTCGACTACCTGGTGAAACTGCGCCTGCGCGGCATGAAGGAATACCGCGTCCTGCTCGGCGACATCCTCAAGCGCCTGCCTGTTGCGGCCGAATCGCACAGCTATGTGGTGATGGAGGAAATCAAGGAAAGCCAGTATCTGGCGGTCGACCGCTAAGGCGCCGGCAGCCGAGCATCCCAACCTTTGTTTTTGGAGGGAACGCGATGATTCAACGCCTGCATGTCGGACCCCGTCTGAGCGAAGCCGCTATGGCCGGCGGCACGGTCTATCTCGCCGGGCAGGTTCCCGAACTGGACCCCGACGCCGACATCGAGGGGCAGACCCGCGAAGTGCTGGGCCATGTGGATCGCCTGCTGGCCGAGTGCGGCAGCGACAGGCGGCATCTGCTGAGCGTGCAGATCTTCCTGGCCGACATCGGCGACATCGCGCGCATGAACGCGGTGTGGGACGCCTGGGTGGTGCCGGGGCACACGCCGCCGCGCGCCACGGTGCAGGCCAGGCTTGCCGATCCGCGCTGGCGCATCGAGATCGTGGTGGTGGCGCGGCAGGTCGCGGCCTGAGATCCCCGCGCCGGCGCCGCAGCGGTACCGAGTTTCCCCGCACCAGGCATGGCGTTGGAGCTTGCGCTACAACGTCCGTCTTGCGATGGAGCCATGACGATGCAATACACCAAGCTGGGTTCGACCGGCCTCGAGGTTTCCCGCGTGTGCCTGGGGTGCATGACCTTCGGCGTGCCGGAACGCGGAACCCACCCCTGGACGCTGAACGAGGAGCAAAGCCGGCCGCTCATCCGCCAGGCGCTGGAGCTAGGCATCAATTTCCTCGACACCGCGAACGTGTATTCCGACGGCACGTCGGAGGAGATCGTCGGGCGCGCCGTCAAGGACTTCGCGCGCCGCGAGGACGTGGTCATCGCCACCAAGGTGTACAGCCGCATGCGCCCCGGACCCAACGGCGCCGGGCTGTCGCGCAAGGCCATCCTGGCCGAGATCGACAACAGCCTGCGCCGCCTCGGCACCGACTACGTCGATCTCTACCAGATCCACCGCTGGGACTACGCCACCCCCATCGAGGAAACGCTGGAGGCGCTGCACGACATCGTCAAGGCGGGCAAGGCGCGCTACATCGGCGCGTCGTCCATGTACGCCTGGCAGTTCGCCAAGGCCATCTACACGGCACGCCGGCATGGCTGGACTGCATTCGTCAGCATGCAGAACCACCTCAACCTGCTGTACCGGGAAGAGGAGCGTGAAATGCTGCCTTTCTGCGCCGACCAGGGCATCGGCGTGCTGCCCTGGAGTCCGCTGGCGCGCGGCCGCCTGACGCGGCCCTGGGAGCAGCCTTCCGAACGGGCGCAAACCGACGCCTACGGCCAGTCGCTCTACGCGAAGACCGAAAACTCCGACCACCGTGTCGCCGAGGCCGTGGCCGCGATCGCCGAAGCACGCGGCGTGCCGCGCGCGCAGGTTGCGCTGGCGTGGCTGGCGGCCAAGTCCACCGTCACGGCGCCCATCATCGGCGCATCCAAGCCGCAACACCTCACCGATGCGGTGGCGGCCTTGTCACTGAAGCTCAGTGCCGAAGAGATCTCGGCGCTCGAGGCGCATTACGTGCCCCACGCCATCGCTGGTTTCGAGTAGCGCCGGCGAGAGCGTTCAGGGCGCGGGTTGCTGCGCGGGGGTGCGAATCACCACCCGCGCGCCGTCTTCGAGCGTGTCATCGGGATAGGCAACGGCCTCATCCCCGGCCGCGAGACCGTGGGTGACTTGCGCGGCCAGGCCGCTGCGGTGGTCCAGTTCGACGCACCAACGCTGCGCGCGCCCGTTGTGCGCCACGAAGACTGCCCAGCGTTCGCCCACGCGCAACAGGGCGCCCGACGGCACTTGCAGAACGTCGTCGCCGCGCCACAGGATGAATCGCGTCTCGATGCGATAGCCGTTTCCCCGGGTCAGTCCAGCGGCGTGGAACACCGTGCGCCGGGTCGCTGGCGGCAGAGAGGTCTGCATGGTCATTCAGGTCGCTTCCCTCGCGTGGCAGGTTGCACGGCAGCAGGGTGTTGAGGTCCAGCAACCGTGCCCGGGACAGTATGGCAGACGTTCTGAGGCGCGGAAACTGAGCATGGCCCTCCAAAAAAACGGCGGACAAGGTCCGCCGTTCGTTCGCACGGAACGCATTACGGTTTGACCGCCTCGGTGGCTTTGCTGGCGGCGTCCTTGACACCCTGCACGGCCTTGCCAGCCATATCCTTGGCCGCACCCATCGCACTCGATGCGGCGTTCTTGGCCGCGCTGGCGGCATGGGTCATGCCGCTGGCAGCGGCGCTGGCCGCAGTCGCGGCGCCTGTTTGCGCGGCGCTGGCCGCCGCTTTGGCCGCGCTGGCAGCGTGGCCCACGGCCTCGCCAGCTTGTTGCGTGGCCGTGGCTGCGGCGCTGGCCGCGCTGCTGGTGGCCTGCTGGGCTTTTTCACAAGCACTCATCGACAACACGGCGGCAACGGCAACGAGCAGTTTGTAATTCATGGGAATCCTCCTGGAGGGATGTTCGGGATTGCGGCGGCGATCGAATCAAGCGTCAGAATGAAAAATTCTGCGCGCT
The DNA here is from genome assembly GCA_021783435.1 of Pseudomonadota bacterium. Next base: position 4,225 of record JAJXUC010000047.1, read on the forward strand.
CTGATTGGACGATGCATTCAGAAACAATTCAATAAAAATCAAGAAAATTTCACGTTTTCACCATCAAAATGCGAGTTAATTGGCCACTGGGGGCGCCGGCCGCCGTTGGCAGGAAAGGCGGTTACTGCCTACAGCAGCCCGGCGACGACGTTCACGGTCAGGGCGATGATGAACACGTTGAAAAAGAAGGCGACGATGCTGTGCAGCAGCGCCATGTGCCGCAGGCCGCGGTCGGCAATGTTCACGTCCGAGGTCTGAAAGGTCATGCTCAGCACGACGGCGAAGTACAGGTAGTCCCAATAGTCCGGCGTGGTGTCGCCGGGAAACAGCAGGCTCGGCTTGCCGCGTATGCGTTCCAGGTGGTCGCTGTGCGCGTATTGCTGGGCGAACACGACGCTGAAAAACAGCCAGGACAGCACAATGCTGGTCCCGGCGAGCGCAAGGTCAAGGCCGGAGGTGCTGCCCTTGCTGGCGTGCAGTTCCGTCCTGAGCGACAGCAGGACCACGCCGGAGATGACGAGGCTCAGCACCAGAACCGTCCACTTCCCCTCGACCTGCCGTTCGGCGCGGCGGCGGAAACTCTGCGGCGTGGTGCGCGCCATCATCCAGGCGACAGAGCCGAGGTAGATGGCGCAGGCGATGTCGAAGGTCAGCAGCAGGGCCTGGCCGCGGGCCATCATCGTGTCGAGCACGGCGAAGAGGACAAGGGCGAAGGCGGCCGCGCCGCTCAGGCGGGGGCGCTGCAGGAAGGCATGGTGGAGTCGGCTCAGGCGCGGCATGCGCGCAGTGTAGGCGCAGGACTGCGCGCCGGAAAAGCACGCCCGGGGGGAGCAGGCAGGCAGATCCCGGGCGCGGCATCCGCGGGCTTTATTCGGCCTTCTCGATGCGGGTGACGATGTCGCTGCCGTCAACCTTCTCGGCGCTGAAGCGCACCTTGTCGCCGGCTTTCAGGCCATCGAGCATGGCCTTGTCCTTGACCGCGTAGACCATGGTCATCGCGCCCATGTCCATGCCGGGAACGGCGCCGTGGCGCAGCGTGATCTTGCCCGCGGCTGGGTCCACCTTGCGCACCAGGGCCTCGGCCTCGTGTTGTCCGGCGGCCTTCCCCTGTTGTTCCTGCTGCATCAACTGCATGTGCTGCTGCATGCCTTCGGGGGTGGAGTGGTCGTGGTCGGCATGGGTCGTCTGGGCGAAGGCCATGGTGCCAAGTGTCGTGGACAGGGCGAAGGCAAGGGCCGCGCGGGTGGTAAGGGTGGGTTTCATCATGTGCTCCTGTTGAGGGCGTGGTGGGGAAAGGGTTTCAGTGGCCTTGATGGTCGTGCGCGGGTTTGCGCACCTCCAGCGTGGCCGGGGTGGGCTCGGGTTCCGCGGCATCGGTCGCCGCGGGAGGCATGCCGGCCTGCGTCGCATGCGCCTGGGTGCCTGGCGGCATGCGGTACCAGCCGGGGTCGGCGTAGCCGCCCCGCGGCAGGTCGTCGCGCACCTTGAGCACGGTGAACATGCCGCCCATCTCGATCGGCCCGTAGGGGCCGCGGCCGGTCATCATCGGCAGCGTGTTGTCGGGAAGCGGCATTTCCATGGCGCCCATTTCCGCCATGCCGGACGAACCCATGCCCATGTAGTCGGGCAGCAGTTTCTGCAGCCGTGGCGCGAGGTCGTCCTGCCGCACGCCGATCATGGTTGGCACGTTGTGGCCCATGGCGTTCATGGTGTGGTGCGACTTGTGGCAGTGCAAGGCCCAGTCGCCCGGGTTGTCGGCGACGAACTCGATGGTGCGCATCTGGCCCACGGCGATGTCCACCGTCACCTCGGGCCAGCGCGCGGTCCTGGGCACCCAGCCGCCATCGGTTCCCGTGACCTCGAAGCTGTGGCCGTGCAGGTGGATGGGATGGTTGGTCATCGTCAGGTTGCCCATGCGCAAGCGCACCCGTTCGCCGGTGCGCGCCAGCACCGGCGCGATGCCGGGAAAGGCGCGGCTGTTCCAGGTCCACAGATTGAAGTCCAGCATGGTGCTGACGCGCGGCACGCTGCTGCCGGGATCGATGTCGTAGGCGTTGATGAGGAACACGTAGTCGCGGTCCACCGGCATGAAGCGCGAGTTCTTCGGGTGCACGACGAAAAAGCCCATCGCGCCCATCGCCATCTGCACCATCTCGTCGGCGTGCGGGTGGTACATGAAGGTGCCGGGGTGCTTGAGCACGAATTCGTAGACGAAGGTCTGGCCGGGCTTGATCTGCGGCTGGGTCAGGCCACCCACGCCGTCCATGCCGTTGGGAAGGATGAGGCCGTGCCAATGCACGGTGGTGTGCTCGGGCAGTTTGTTGGTGACGAAGATGCGAATGCGGTCGCCCTCGACGGCCTCGATGGTGGGGCCGGGGCTGGAGCCGTTGTAGCCCCACAGCTTGGCGGTCATGCCGGGGGCGATTTCGCGCACCACGGGTTCGGCCACGAGGTGGAATTCCTTCACGCCGTCGCGCATGCGAAACGGCAGGCTCCAGCCATTGAGCGTGACCACCGGGTTGTAGGGGCGCCCCGCATGGGGGTGCAGCGGGGCTGCGGTTGCCGCGCTGTCGCGGCTGGAAGGATCGGGTGCGGCGGCCAGTGCATGGCGGCTGGCAGCGCCGGCGGCGAGCAGGCCCGCGGCGGCGCCGAGGAAATGACGTCGGGTGTTCATGGTCGGGTTCCAGTGAGGTGGGAGGGCCGGTCAATGCCCGCCCGGGGAAGACGGGGATGATGTTGCGGCGGTGGACGCGTCGGCCCAGCTGCCGGCGGGGGGCTCCACGCCCCATTGCGCGGCCTGCCAGTCGGCTTCGGCGAGCCAGTAATCGCGCTCGGCAGCGATGACTTCGCGCACGGTCTGCGCTTGCGCGGCAGCGCTGGAGACGAGCTGGAACACGCCGATCAGCATGCCGTTGTAGCGTTGCTGGTTTTCGTCCAGCACGGTCTGCGCCAGCGGCACAAGATGCTGACGCGCGGTGCGCGCCAGGGCCCAGGCCGCGTCGCGCGCGGCGGCGGCCTCACGCAGTTGCGAGGCTGCGTTCACCGCCACTTCGGCCACATGGTTGCGTGCCGCCAGAACCCGCGCCGCGGCTTCGGCGCGATGCGCGTCGCCCAGGTCGAAGACTGGCAGCGGCAGCGCCAGCGCGAAACCGTTCTGCGGCGTGGCGTCGCTAAAGGTCTTGCGGATGCCGGTCAGCTCCAGCGCGTCCACCACGCTGGTGGTGCGCACGAATCCGGCGATCCCTGCCGTCGTTTCGTATTGCGCGCGCGCCACCTGGACGTCGAGCCGCGCTTCGAGTGCGGTTTGCGTGTCCTGCCGAGCCACCGGCAATGCGCTGGGAATGTCCGGCAGACGGTCGGGAAGACGCAGCTTGGCGGCCTGCGCCGCATTCAGGCCCAGGGTGCGGATCAGGGCTTCGCGCGCGCGCAGCGCGGCGAGTTGTGCGCGCTGCGCGCGCATGCGGCTGTCGGCGGCGAACAGAGTTTGCTGCGCGGCGTCGAGCTTGGTGAAGTTGCCCGCAGCCTGCATGCGCGCGGCCAGCTCGGCGGTGGCCGCGGCCGCATCTTCCACGTCGTCGTCGTATTGCAGCGCCTGTTGCGCCGCCAGGGCGCGCACCCAGGCCGCGCGCGCCTGCGCCGCCAGGCGCAGGACGTCGCGCGCCAGGTCCAGACGCAGTTGCTGCTGGCGCGCCGCGTCGATGCGGCCGCGCGCCGGAAGCGTGACGAGGTCGAACAGTCCGATGCTCAGCGACCGCGTGATTTCCACGCTCCCGCTTTGCAGCAGGCGCTCGAAGCCGAGAACCGGGTTGCTCATGCGCGCAGTCCCTGTCGATGCCGCGGAATCCGCCGCGTTTTGCGCCAGCAAGGTTTGCAGCGCGGGGCTGCCGAGCAGGGCGATGCGTACGGCCACATCGGCGGTGAGTGGTTGTCTCAGCAGTGTGTCGATGCGGGACTGCGCTTGCTGCCGGTCTTCGGCCTGTGTCCACAGTTGGGCGTCTTGCCCGGTGTGCGGTTGGGTGATGGCGTTGGCCGCGCGCAGGTTGTCGCGCGTTTGCAGCGGCGCGCAGGCGGCCAGCAGGGTGGCGCTCAGGGCCAGTGCCGGCACCGCGGCGCGTGTCAGGGCCCGGGAAGGGGGATGATGCATGGTGAACCTCGCAAGACGGGCGTGGCCAGGCGAGCCTGGGTACACGCGGTTGGGCTTGGACGCAGGGCGGGAAGCCATGCCCTGGACGCGTACGGCGGGCCGAGCGGCCGCGTCAGGTACGCGTGTCGCGTGGTCGAGCGGGTTCTACAGGCGGGGAGGACGCAGCAGCGCGCGAGGATCGGCGCTGTCCCAGGAGGTGCAGGCCGCGGCCGGACGTGGGGCCGGCACCTGGCGGGTCTGGGGCATGAAAAGGGCCGGGACGCTTGCCGCCGCCATATTGCAAACCACGCATAGCTGGTGTTCGTGGTCGGCGCAGGCCTGATGCGCGGGGCCAGGATCGGCGGCGGGCATCTGCATCGCCTCGTGCGCATGTGTCATGGGTGTTGCCAGATCTGCGTCCATGGACATGGATGCGCAGGATGCCTGCGCCATGTCCATGGTGCCGGTCATCACGACTTGCGTCCAGCCGCGCAGGGGCAGCAGGATCAGCATGACGATGAGCAGATGACGTGTCCAGGCTTTCATGCAACAAAGTTTAACAAGTGCCCGCGCGACCCTAGCGGGTGCCCGGGTATCCCTAGAATTCGCAGACACAGAGGCGCTCGCGGCCGGCTGCCCATGCGCAACGCGGCGGCAAGCCCGACACGGCGGTCTTTTCCCTTCATCTACCCAGCACAGCTACCTTCGACACCATGCCCGATTCCCCGTTGCAGGCCGCGCCCGAACTGGCGCATGTTTCCCCGCGCGACAAGGCCGAAATCCTGGCCCAGGCGCTGCCGTACATCCGCAAGTTCCACGGCAAGACCATCGTCATCAAGTACGGCGGCAACGCGATGACCGACCCTGCGCTGCAGCAGGACTTCGCCGAGGACGTGGTGCTGCTCAAGCTCGTCGGCATGAACCCGGTGGTGGTGCACGGCGGCGGGCCGCAGATTGACGAGGCGCTGGCCAAGATCGGCAAGAAGGGCACTTTCATCCAGGGCATGCGGGTGACCGACGACGAGACCATGGAGGTGGTCGAGTGGGTGCTGGCGGGGCAGGTGCAGCAGGACATCGTCGGCCTGATCAACGTGGCCGGCGGCAAGGCCGTGGGCCTGACTGGACGCGACGGCGGCATGATTCGCGCGCGCAAGCTGCGCATGCGCGACCGCGATAACCCGGAGCTGGAGCACGATGTCGGTCAGGTCGGCGAGATCGAGGCCATCGACCCCAGCGTGGTCAAGGCCCTGCAGGACGACCAGTTCATCCCCGTGATCTCGCCGCTGGGCTTCGGCGCCAACAACGAGAACTACAACATCAACGCCGACGTCGTGGCCGGCAAGCTGGCCGAGGTGCTCAAGGCCGAGAAACTGGTGCTGCTGACCAACACGCCCGGCGTGCTCAACAAGCAGGGCGAGCTGCTGACCGATCTGACGGCGCGGGAAATCGACGAGATGTTCGCCGACGGCACCATCTCGGGCGGCATGCTGCCCAAGATCGCCTCGGCGCTGGAGGCGGCGAAGTCGGGGGTGAATTCGGTGCACATCATCGACGGCCGCATCCCCCACGCCATGCTGCTGGAAATTCTCACCGAGCAGGCCTTCGGCACCATGATCCGCTCGCACTGAAGCCGGTCGGCGATTGCCAGGCATCCCCATGGCCGAACCGGCGCTGGCCTCCTGGAGCGGAGGCAAGGACTCGATGCTCGCCCTGCTGGCGGCACGCGCCGCGGGTATCGAGGTGCGCTGGCTGCTGGCCATGCTGGACGAGACCGGAGCGAAGTTGCGCAGCCACGGTGTTTCGCTCGCCTTGATGCGGGCACAAGCCCGCGCCCTGGGCCTCGAACTCGTCGCGCCGCGGGCGAGTTGGGACGATTACGAGGCCGTGTTCACCGCGCGGTTGCGCGAATTGGCGGCGCGGGGAGCAAAATCCGCGGTGTTCGGCGACATCGATCTGCAGGCGCATCGCGACTGGGAGGAGAGGGTCTGCTTGCAGGCCGGCCTGCAGGCCATGCTGCCGCTGTGGGGCCGGCAGCGTCCGGATCTGGCGCGTGAATTCATCGCGCTGGGCTACAAGGCCCGGGTCGTCTGCGTGGACAGCCGGTATCTGCCCGACGACTTCTGCGGCCGGTTGTTCGATGCCGACTTCATCGCCGACCTTCCACGCGGGGTGGATGCCTGTGGCGAGAACGGCGAATTTCATACCTTCGTCTTCGATGGCCCCGGTTTCGCGCAGCCGGTCGCGCATCATGTGCGCGCATCTTCCGCCTACACCGCGCCGCAGCGCTTCGGTGCCGTGCGCTATATGTTCGCGCAACTGGAGCCCGGGCATGCCGTTTGAGCGCGGCGGCCTCTGTGCGCACCCGCCGACCTGGCTGTTCGACATGGACAACACCTTGCACGACGCTTCGTGGCGCGTGTTCCCGATGATGAACGCCGAGATGACGGCCTACATCCAGCGCCATCTTGGTGTCGAACGCGACGAGGCCAACCGCATTCGCAGCCGCTTCTGGCAGCGCTACGGCGCCACCCTGCTCGGACTGATGCACGAGCACGGCGTCCGTGCCGAACACTTTCTGGCAGAAACGCACCGCTTTCCCACATTGCCGCGCATGCTGCGCGCCGATGCCAGCCAACGCGCGGCCATCGCCCGCCTGCCGGGGCGCAAGCTGGTGCTGACCAATGCGCCGCGTGATTACGCTTTGCGCGTGCTGACGCACCTGAAGCTGCTGCGCCTGTTCGACGGCGTGATCGCCATCGAGGACATGCGCCAGTTCCGTCGCCTGCGTCCCAAGCCGGATGCGCGCATGCTGCGCCATGTGCTGCGCAAACACCGGCTGCGCCCGGCGCGATGCGTGCTGGTGGAGGACACGCTGCAGCACCTGAAGGCCGCGCGCCGCATCGGCGTGCGCGGCATCTGGTTCACGCGCTACGCGCATCGCGCCGCGCGCAGGCGCCGCGACCTGCCGATGGAGCGCACCGGGTTGCATGGCCGTCCGTCCTATGTGTATGCGAGAATCGGCTCGCTATGCTGCATGCGATCAAGCCCGCTTCGATGAATCCGGCCACCGCCATATCCCGGGACGCAGCGCAGCGCAAACGCCCCAAGCCGGGGGAGCGCCGCGAGCAGATCCTGCAATGCCTGGCCGGCATGCTCGAAGAACCCGGCGCGGAACGCATCACGACGGCGGCTCTGGCGCAGCGCCTGCAGGTGTCCGAGGCGGCCTTGTACCGGCATTTCGCCAGCAAGGCGCAGATGTTCGAGGCGCTGATCGAATTCATCGAGCACAGCATGTTCGGCATGATCAACCAGATCGTGCAGGCCCAGGAGTCCGGGCTGGCACAGGCCTCGCGCATCGTGCAAGCCCTGCTCGGTTTTGCCGAGAAAAATGCCGGCCTGTGCCGCGTCATGACGGGCGACGCCCTGGTGGGCGAGCATGCGCGCCTGCAGGCGCGCATGAACCAGTTTTTCGAACGCGTCGAAGCCGCTTTGCGCCAGAGCCTCAAACTCGCGGTGGAGCAGGGTGCGACGGGCGCCGAGTTCGACCCGCTACAACGCGCCCAGCTCCTGGCGGCCTATGCCAGTGGATGCATGTTCCTGTTCGCCCGCACCGGGTCCGGGCGCATGTCGGCCAGCGCGGTCGAGCGGTCCCTACACGTTCTTCTGGCCTGATCCCGCGCAGCTTGACCGCAGGCCACGTGCTCCTGCGCTTGGGTCATTGCGCCCCGCCAGCGCATGCGTCGTGCTTCGCATGAAGGGATCAGTGCGTTTGCGGCGCCGATACCAGCGCATGGCCAATTGCAGGTTTGGGTTGACAAACCGCAAGGATTCAGAAATAGTACGATCGTTCGATTTTTGAGATCCCTTGTCATGCCCCGCAAACCAGCCTCGGCCGCACGTACACCCTCCGTGATGGAAGCCATCCCCCGGACGGGGGCGGCCGCCGTGGTTCTGGGCGCAGACTTTGCCGAACCCCAGGGCAAGGGACGCCAGACGCGCCGGGCCATTCTCGACTGCGCCTTGCAAATGGCCGGCCGCATCGGCCTGGAGGGGCTGTCGATCGGCGTGCTGGCCGACCGCATGGGCATGAGCAAGTCCGGCGTGTTCGCGCATTTCGGCTCGCGCGAGGAGTTGCAGATTTCCGTCATCCGCCATTACCACGCGCTGTTCGAGGCGGGTGCCTTCTATCCCGCGCTGGAGCAGCCGCGCGGCCTGCCGCGCCTGCACATGATGTTCGGGCGGTGGCTGGCCCAGGTCAGCCGCGAGGTGGAAACCGGCTGCATCTACATCTCCGGCGCAGTCGAGTTCGACGACCGCCCAGGCCTGGTGCGCGACGCCCTGGTCCACATGGTGCAGACCTGGCACGACGCCCTGCTACGCGCCGTGCGGCAGACCGTCGAGGCTGGGCATCTGCGTGCCGACGCCCAACCCGAGCAGCTGCTGTTCGAGCTGCATGGATTGATTCTCGCCCTGCACCACGATGCCCGGCTTCTACGGGTGCCGGGCAGCGCCGAATTCGCGCGGCAGGGCTACCGCCGCCTGATCGGCCATTACGCCACGCCGGCAGGTCGGAAGCTGCTGCAGACGTTGCTGGATGCGGCGGATTGAACTGCGTTTCATCACCATTCATCTTCGAGGAAAACCCGATGCCCCAATACAACCCACCGCTGCGCGATATGCAGTTTGTCATGCACGAGACCCTCGACATCGTGCCCAAGCTGCGCGAACTCGCGCCGCATGCCGACGTCGACGCCGATCTGATCAACCAGGTCTGCGAGGAGGCGGGCAAGTTCTGCAGCGAGGTCCTGCTGCCCATCAACCTCAGTGGCGACGGCGAGGGCTGCCATTACGACCCCGCAACACATGCCGTCACCACGCCCAAGGGGTACAAGGAGGCGTGGCAGCAATACGTCGAGGCGGGCTGGCCGTCGCTGAACGCGGCGCCCGAATACGGCGGGCAGGGGCTGCCGCACATCGTCGGCAGTGCGGTGCATGAAATGGAGAACGCCGCCAACCAGGCTTGGACCATGTATCCGGGGCTGACCAAGGGCGTGGCGGAACTGCTTGCCACGCACGGCGACGCGGCGCAGAAGGACGTTTATCTGCCCAAGCTGGCCACGGGCGAGTGGACCGGCACCATGTGTCTGACCGAGCCGCATTGCGGCACCGACCTGGGCCTCATCCGCAGCAAGGCGTTGCCGCAGGCGGACGGCAGCTACAAGATCAGCGGGCAGAAGATCTTCATCTCCAGCGGCGAGCATGATCTGGCCGGCAACATCGTCCACATGGTGCTGGCCAAGCTGCCGGACGCGCCCGAGGGCTCGAAGGGCATCTCCCTGTTCGTGGTGCCCAAGTTCCTGCCCACGCCCGAGGGCGGGGTGGGGGCGCGCAACGGCATCTTCTGCTCCGGCATCGAACACAAGATGGGCATCCACGGCAACGCCACGTGCCAGATGACCCTGGAGGACGCCACCGGCTGGCTGGTGGGCGAGCCCAACCGCGGTCTGCCGGCGATGTTCGTGATGATGAACAGCGCGCGCCTGGCCGTGGGGGTGCAGTCGCTCGGATTGACCGAGGTGGCCTACCAGAACGCGCTGGCCTATGCCAAGGACCGCCTGCAGATGCGCGCGCTCTCCGGCCCCAAGGCGCCGGACAAACCGGCCGACCCCATCATCGTCCACCCGGACGTGCGGCGCATGCTGCTCACCGCGCGGGCCTGGGCCGAGGGCGGACGTTTCCTGGCCTACTGGGTGGCGCTGATGCTGGACCAGTCCCACCTCCACCCGGACGAGGGCGTCCGCAAAGACGCCGACGACCTGGTCGCGCTGCTCACGCCCATCGTCAAGGCCTTCATCACCGACAACGGTTTTGCCGCCGCCAACGAATGCCTGCAGGTGTTCGGCGGCCACGGCTACATCCGCGAATGGGGCATGGAGCAATATGTGCGCGACGCGCGCATCAACCTGATCTACGAAGGGACCAACACCATTCAGGCGCTCGACCTGATTGGGCGCAAGGTGCTGATGGACAACGGCGCCAGGCTGAAGAAGTTCGGCAAACTGGTGCAGGAATTCGTCGAGGCCGAGGGCGTGGTCGAATCCATGCAGGAGTTCGTCAATCCACTCGCCGATCTTGGCGACAAGGTGCAGAAGCTCACCATGGAACTCGGCATGAAGGCCATGGGCAACCGCGACGAGATCGGCGCCGCTGCCACGCCGTATTTGCGCGTGGTCGGGCATCTGGTGTTCTCCTATGCCTTCGCCCGCATGGCCAAAGTGGCGCAGGACAAGATCGCCGCCGGCAGCAACGAAACCTTCTACCAGGCCAAGCTGCAGACTGCACGTTTTTATTTTGCCAAGCTCTACCCGGAAACCGCAGCGGCCATTCGCATGGCCCGCAGCGGCCTCAAGCCCCTGATGGACACCGAGGCGGTGTTCGCCTGACCCTTCCATTTCGAGGACCCGACATGACATCCCGATTCCCGATCCGCCAAGTCGCCGTGCTGGGCGCAGGCGTGATGGGCGCGCAAATCGCCGCCCATTGCGTCAACGCCCGCGTGCCCGTGATCCTGTTCGATCTGCCCGCCAAGGACGGCCCGAAGAACGCCATCGCCGACAAGGCCGTGGCGAATCTGAAAAAACTCAGCCCGGCGCCGCTGGGGCTGGCCGACGAGGCGGGACTGATTCGCACCGCCAACTACGAGGACGACCTGCCCAGGCTCCAGGACTGCGACCTGGTGATCGAGGCCATCGCCGAGCGCATGGACTGGAAGCACGCGCTGTACAAGAAGGTCACGCCCCACCTGGCGCCCCACGCGCTGTTCGCCACCAACACCTCGGGCTTGTCCATCACCAGCCTGAGCGAGGGCTTCGACGCCGACCTGCGCGCGCGCTTTTGCGGGGTGCACTTTTTCAACCCACCACGTTACATGCCCCTGGTGGAACTGATTCCCACCGCGGCGACCCGGCCCGAGATGCTTGACCAGCTCGAAACCTTTCTCACCGCCACGCTGGGCAAGAGCGTGGTGCGCGCGCTGGACACGCCCAATTTCGTCGCCAACCGCGTCGGCGTGTTCTCCATCCTGGCGGTGATGCACGAGGCGCAGAAGTTCGGGTTGAGTTTCGACGTGGTCGACGACCTCACCGGAAGCAAGCTGGGCCGCGCCAAAAGCGCCACCTTCCGCACCGCGGATGTCGTGGGCCTGGACACCATGGCCCATGTCATCAAGACCATGTTCGACACGCTGCCTGTGGACAAGGATCCGTTCGCCGCGCTGTACGCCACGCCAGCCGTGCTCAAGGCCCTGGTGGACAAGGGCGCGCTGGGGCAGAAGACCGGCGCGGGGTTCTACAAGAAGGTCGGCAAGGACATCCTGCGCTTCGATCCCGCCACCGCCGATTACGTGGCCGGCGGCGGCAAGGCCGACGAGATCGTCGCACGCATGCTGAAAAAGCCCGCGGCCGAGCGCTTCAAGCTGCTGCGCGAGTCGAGCAACCCGCAGGCGCAGTTCCTGTGGGGTGTGTTCCGCGATGTCTGGCACTACATCGCCGTGCATCTCGGCACGGTGGCCGACAACGCGCGCGATCTGGATTTCGCCATCCGCTGGGGCTTCGGCTGGAGCGAGGGGCCGTTCGAGACCTGGCAGGCCGCGGGCTGGACGCAGATCGCGGGCTGGATCGCCGAGGACATCGCCGCCGGCAAGGCGCTGTGCAGCGCACCGCTGCCGGCCTGGGTGGCGCAGATCGATGCCGTGCACAAGCCCGAGGGTTCCTGGTCGGCGGCGGAAGGCCGCTACAAGCCGCGCCGCGAACTGCCGGTGATGCGGCGGCAGATCTTCCCGCAAACCGTGCTGGGGGAGGCCGCGCCGGGCCCCGCCACGGCCGGGTCCACGGTTTTCCAGGACGACTCCATCCGGCTGTGGACCGCGCCGGGCGCCGCCGACGTGCTGGTGGCCAGCTTCAAGACCAAGATGAACACCCTCGGTCCCGGCGTGATCGCCGGCCTGCACCGCGCGGTGGATCTGGCCGAACGTGATTACGCTGGCCTTGTGGTGTGGCAGACCGGCGAGCCCTTCTCCGCCGGAGCCGACCTGCAGGCCATGCTGCCCGCCTTCATGGCCGGTGGCGCCAAGGCCATCGAGCCCGAGGAGAAAAAGCTGCAGGATCTGATGCTGCGCCTGCGCTACGCCCTGGTGCCGGTGGTTGCCGCCGTACGCGGCATGGCGCTGGGCGGCGGATGTGAGCTTGCGGCCTACACCGCGCGTCGCGTGGTCGCGCTGGAGAGCTATATCGGCCTTGTCGAAGTCGGCGTGGGCCTGATTCCGGGCGGCGGCGGGCTGACCTATCTGGCCCGGCGGGCCAGCGAGTTGGCGCAGGCCAATGGCGCCAGCGTGGACATCCTCGCCTTCCTCAAGCAGCTGTACATGCAGCCGGCCATGGCGGCGGTGTCCAAGTCGGCCATCGAGGCGCGGCAGATGGGCTATGTGCTGCCCGAGGACGTGATCGTCATGCACAAGGATGAACTGCTGCACGTGGCCATCGGCCAGGCGCACGGCCTGGCCGATGCCGGATATCGCCCGCCGCTGCCGGCGCGCATCGCGGTCGCGGGGCGCAGCGGCATCTCGACCATCAAGGGTCAGCTCGTGAATATGCGCGACGGCGGCCAGATCACCGCGCACGACTACGCGCTGGGGGCTGCCATCGCCGAGGTCATGTGCGGTGGCGAGGTCGATGCCGGCAGCGTGGTCGACGAGCATTGGCTGATGCGCCTGGAGCGCGAGCGGTTCTGCGCCCTGCTCGACAACCCGAAGACCCAGGAGCGCATCATGGGCATGTTGCAGACCGGCAAGCCGGTGCGCAACTGAACCGCGGAACGGCATGATGAACGCCATGCTCGAATTGGGCCGCGAGGTGCTGGCACGACAACCTTTCAGCGGATTGATGGGGGCTGAACTCGTGATCTTCGAGACGGGACGTGCCGCCATCGAATTGCCGCTGCGCGCGGAGTTGCATCAGCAAAACGGCTTCGCCCATGGCGGCGTGGTCTGCTATCTCGCCGACAACGCACTGACCTTTGCCGGCGGCAGTGTGATGGGGGCGGCGGTCGTGACATCGGAGTTCAAGATCAATTATCTGCGCCCCGCCCAGGGTGATCGGCTTCGTGCCGAGGCCGACGTTTTGCGCGCCGGACGCAGCCAGGCCGTCGTGCGTTGTGAAATTTATGCCCTGCAAGGTGCCGAGCGCATTCTGTGCGCCGCGGCCCAAGGAACCATCACCCCTCTGGCCGCGCCACGCGAGCGCGGTTGAGCCCTATTGAATCAGGAGACCCACATGTCCCGCCAAGTCCAAGACGCCTACATCGTTGCCGCCGCGCGCACGCCCATCGGCAAGTCGCACCGCGGCGTCTTCCGCAACACCCGCCCGGACGATCTGCTGATCGCCGCCATCCACGCCGCACTGAAGCAGACGCCAGGGCTCGACCCGAAGGCCATCGAAGACGCCATCATCGGCTGCGCCATGCCCGAAGGCGAGCAGGGCCTGAACATGGCGCGCATCGCGGCGCTGCTGGCGGGCTTGCCTGACAGCGTGGCCGGGGTGACCATCAACCGCTTCTGCGCCTCGGGCGTGACCGCCATCCAGATGGCCGCTGACCGCATTCGCGTCGGCGAGGCGGACGTGATCCTCGCCGGCGGCGCCGAGAGCATGAGCATGGTGCCGATGAGCGGCAACAAGCCTTCGATCAACCCGCTGGTGTTCACGCGCGACGAGAACATCGGCATCGCCTACGGCATGGGTCTGACCGCCGAGAAGGTGGCGCAGCAATGGAAGGTCACGCGCGAACAGCAGGACGCCTTCGCCCTGCAGTCGCACCAGCGCGCGCTGGCGGCGTTCGCGGCGGGCGAGTTCACCGATGAAATCGTGCCGGTGGACGTGGTCGACCGCATGCCCGATCTCTCCAGCGGCGCGGTCACCGAGCGTCGCCGCACCGTGAGCCTGGACGAAGGCCCGCGCGCAGACACCTCGCTGGAGGCGCTCGCCAAGCTGCGCCCGGCTTTCGCCGCGCCCAAGGATCCCACCGGCAGGGCGACCGGCCTGGGCAGCGTGACGGCCGGCAACAGCTCGCAGACCTCGGACGGCGCGGGCGCTCTCATCCTCGCTTCCGAGGCGGCGGTCAAGCGCTTCAACCTGCAGCCGCTGGCGCGCTTCGTCAGCTTCGCCAGCCGCGGCGTGCCGCCGGAGATCATGGGCATCGGCCCGATCGAGGCCATTCCCGCCGCGCTCAAGGCCGCCGGGCTCAAGCTCGACGACATCGGCTGGATCGAGCTCAACGAGGCCTTCGCCGCGCAGTCGCTGGCGGTGATCAACACCTGCGGACTCGATCCCGCCCGGGTCAATCCGCTGGGTGGCGCCATCGCCCTGGGCCATCCGCTCGGGGCCACTGGCGCCATACGCGCCGCCACCGCCATCTACGGCATGCGCCGGCGCAATCTGAAATACGGCATGGTCACCATGTGCGTGGGAACGGGCCAGGGCGCGGCCGGGATTTTCGAGCGGGTCTGAACACCACCCCGCCCGACCGGCTCGACAGGTCGGGTTCGTCAGCATCACCATGAAGCCGGAAACCAACACGATGAGCGAAATCCTTCACCACCTCGATGCCGGGGTTCTGACCCTGACCTTCGACCGCCAGGACAAGAAGAACGCGCTGACCAGTGCGATGTATGCACAACTGGCCGATCATCTGGAACACGCAGCGCACGATCCGCAGGCGCGCGTGCTGGTGTTCCAGGGGCAGGACAACCTGTTCACCGCCGGCAACGACGTGAGCGAGTTCCTGCAGCGCCCGCCCGCTGATCTTGACGCCCCGGTGTTCCGCTTCCTGCGCGCCGCAGCCGACTTTCCCAAGCCGGTCATCGCCGCAGTCTGCGGCCCGGCGGTGGGCATCGGCACAACCTTGCTGTTGCATTGCGACCTCGTCTATGCCGGCGACAACGCGCTGTTCTCGCTGCCCTTCGTGAATCTCGGACTCTGCCCGGAAGCCGCGTCCAGCCTGCTGCTGCCCTTGCGCATTGGCCAGGCAGCGGCGGCCGAAAAACTGCTGTTCGGCGAGCCCTTCGCCGCCGGCGAGGCGCAGGAGCTGGGCTTGGTCAACCGCGTGCTGCCACCGGCCGAAGTGAATGCCTATGCCCAGGCCCAGGCGCGCAAGCTCGCGGCCAAGCCGCTGGGCTCGCTCACCGTGACCAAGACCCTGTTGCGCAAACCGCAGCAAGGCGCCGTGCATGCGGTGATGGCCGAGGAGGCCGGCCACTTCGAGCGCATGCTCAAGGGGCCGGCAGCCCGCGAGGCGTTCAGTGCCTTCCTCGCCAAGCGCAAGCCGGATTTTTCCGGTCTTTGACCGCAGGCGCGGCTGCGCCTGGTTCACACGCCGCCGGCATAACCGGATTGCCGCCAGGCCTCGAAGACCGCGACCGCCACGGCGTTCGACAGGTTCAGGCTGCGCTGGCCTGGACGCATCGGTAGACGCAGGCGGCGGGACGCGGGGAAGCCGTCCAGCACGGCTGCAGGCAACCCCGCGGTTTCAGCGCCGAACACCAGCCAGTCGCCAGGGCGCAGCGATGCCGAGCCGATGAGCCGGTCGGCGAATTTCGTGAAGGCGAACATCCGCGACGCGTCCGGCTTCTCCGCATCGAGCAGGCTGGCCCAGTCGCGGTGCACGCGCAGATCGGCGTATTCGTGATAGTCGAGGCCGGCCCGCCGCAGGTGCTTGTCATCGAGCAAGAATCCCAAAGGTTCCACCAGATGCAAGGTGCAGCCGGTATTGGCCGCGAGGCGGATGACGTTGCCGGTGTTCGGCGGGATTTCGGGGTGGACGAGGACGATGTTGAACATGGACTTTGCAAAGCCAGCGTGGAATGGGGTGCGCGCAGCGCGGGTTTCAGTGTGGCGGCGGGGTGCGCAGCGCCACCGCCACGCCGACCTCGCCCGCGCCCTGGCGCAGCAGGACGGAGGCGGCTTCCGTCAAGGTGCTTCCGGTGGTCATCACATCGTCGACCAGCAGCAGGCGGGCGCCCTCCAGCGCGCGGGGGACGGTGAATGCTCCGCGTATGTTGCGCGTCCGCTGCTCCAGCGGCAGGCCGCTTTGCGGCGCCGCGTCGCGCACGCGCAGCAAGACATCGCTGCGTGCCCTCAGGCTCAATTCCCCGGCGAAGCCTCGGGCCATTTCCCAGGACTGGTTGTAACCTCGTATCTGCAGCCTGGCCTTGGATAGCGGCACGGGGACCACGAGGTCGGGTAGGGTTCGGCCGTCTTGCTGCCAGCGCTGGGCCAGCAAGCGCCCCAACCAGCGGCCGATGGCCGGCTCGCCGCCGAACTTCAGGCGCCGGACCAGCCGGTCGACCGGCTCGGCATAGTCGCCCAGGGCCAGGGCCTGGGTGTACGGAGGCGGCGTCTTGAGGCAAATCCCGCAGACCTCGGCGCCGCCGGTCAGTTCCAGTGCGCAGCGCTGGCAGCGCGTCATGTTCGATGGCAGATACTGGGCCTGGCAGGGCTCGCACAGAGGCTGGGTGCTGGGCAGTGCGCAAAGCCCGCACAAGCCGGTGGGTCGCAGCACGGCGCGCAAGTGTTTAAGCAGATGGAAGGGACGGCTCGGCATGCGCGAACTATATTGCGCTCCCTATCAAGGCCTTCGCCGTTTGCAGCATGACATCCATTTCCACCGAGCACCAAGCCCATCCATGGAGCGGCCATGCCCGCGACCGCCTGGCTCGCAGTCCGGCCCCTTTCATCTGGCTGGAGGCGGGACGCCGCATGGCCGAACGCCTGTCGCTGTTGCGGACGCAGCCGGAACTGGTGCTCGACGTCGGCTGCGCCTGGGGGGATGGGCTTGCCCTGCTGCGTCGACAGTACGCAAAAGCGCGCCTCGTGGGGCTGGAGCCCTCGGCCTTGCTGGCCGCCGCTGCCCGCAAAGCCCACGTGCGGAGGGGGTGGTTGCAGGGTTTGCGGGGTTCGGGGAGCACTGAGGTGGTTTGCGCGCCACTGGATTTCCCACACAACATTGCGGACATGCGGGCCGGGGCGCACACGCTGTGGTCCAACTTGGCGCTGCCTTGGGCGCGCGATGCCCGCGCCGTGTTCGGCGCCTGGCACCGAGCTCTGCAGCCCGAGGGGGTGATGATGTTCACGACGTTCGGGCCCGATACCCTGCGCGAACTGCGCCTTCCGGCATTGCGGGCCATGGGAATTCAGCCGCCAAGCTATCCAGATATGCACGATCTTGGCGACATGCTGGTGCACGAGGGTTTTGCCGAGCCCGTGATGGACATGGAGATGGTGCATTTGCGCTATCCGAGCCCCCTCGCCGCATTGACCGAACTGGCCGAACTGGGTCGCCCGCCGCACGACGCCATCGCGCATGGCTTGCGCACGCCTCGCCAATGGCGTGTCTTGCAGGACATCTTGCTCCAGAATGCACTGGCCGTGGACGGGCCTCCTATTGAATTGAGTTTCGAACTGATCTACGGCCATGCCTTCAAGCCCGTGACTCACGCGGCCAAGGCCGGCGTGGCGACTTTTCCGCTTGAGCAATTGCGCGCTTCGGGCAAGAGGCGTTGAGCCTGGGAGATCAAGGGGCCGGCAGGCGTCAATCCAGGGAAGTTCCCGAGGCCGTCACGCGGTGGAACGGGCATGATGACAGATGGTTGTGTTTTCGCGCCCAACTCGACAAAGCTGCGGTTTTGTTGTATCCAGAGAACGAGATAGGTGGCGGGCCGTGTTGATTGTGAGCAAAATCAGTGCAAATGACCCGGCGCGGGCGATGCTTGCCGGAGGCCGTCCTTATAATTCGACGCTGATACTGTTGAGGTGGAGCTGGGTCAAGGTTGGGGCGCTGTTCGTTGCTCCGTTTCCGTCTGCGGTGTTGACTAGGTGGTCGAAATGGCAGCGCATTGGGTGAGCACCCTGGATTCCGGTTCGTTCTGTGCGTCGTCCGAACAGGATGGCGAGTTGGTCTGGCAGTTCAAGCGCAACTGCTCGATCAGCCCGAAGCAATTGCTGTTTTTTTTCGTTTCGCTGGCGCTTGCATCGTCATTCGTGGCGATGCTGACCTGGGAGGCGGGAGCAACCCTGGTCACGCCGTTCACGGTGCTGGAGCTGCTGGCCTTGGGGGCAGCCTTGTTGGCGTACGCACGTCATGCCGCGGATCGCGAGCGTGTGGTGCTGTCGGCGCAGTTGTTGGTCGTCGAGTGGGAGAGCGCCGGCCGCATGGAGCGGGCCGAGTTCAACCCAAGGTGGGCGAGGATTGTGGTGGGTGAGCGGGGTTTGATCCAAATTTCCGGGGCGGGTCGGCAGGCTTTCATCGGCCGCTATACGCGTCCCGAACGGCGTGAAAAGCTGGCCAGGGATTTGCGCCGCGCATTGCTGGTGGTCTGAGACAAGCCGCCCGAATCATTTTCAAATAAGGTGACATCCAAGATGAAACAGTTGAAGTACTACATGACTGCGGCCTCGGCCCTTTTTGTCTCGTCGGCCTTTGCCGATCAAAGTCTGCCAGGCGGCCCGCAAGTCAACGGCATCGATTTCCAGCATCCGGTGACCAGCATCGCCAGGGATGAGCGCGATTTGAATTACATGGTCATGCTGATTTGCCTGGCGATCGGCATCCTCGTCTTCGGCGTCATGTTCTATTCGGTGTTCAAGCACCGTAAATCCAAGGGCGCTGTGGCAGCCCAGTTCCACGAGAGCACGGCTGTCGAAGTGGCTTGGACCGTGGTGCCGCTGCTGATCGTGATCGCGATGGTGATCCCCGCAACCAAAACCGTGGTGGCACAGCAAAACGTTTCGGATTCCTACATGACCGTCAAGGTCACAGGCTATCAATGGAAATGGGGCTACGAATATGTGGGCGGCCCGGGCAAGGGCATTTCTTTTTACTCGACGCTGACCACGCCGATGTCGGAGATTTTCGGCGACGCTCCCAAGCCCAATGATTACCTGCTTCAGGTCGATCACCCCCTGGTCGTGCCGGTGGACAAGAAGATCCGCATTCTCACCACCTCGATGGATGTGCTGCACGGCTGGTACGTGCCGTCTTTCGGTGTGCAGATGGACGCCATCCCGGGCTTCATCCGTGAAACCTGGTTCAAGGCGGAACAAGTTGGCACCTACTACGGCCAGTGTGCCCAGGTCTGCGGGAAGGGCCACGCTTTCATGCCCATCGTCGTGAAGGTGCTCTCGCAGCCGGATTACGACGCATGGGTCAAGTCGGAAGAGGCTACGCTGAAAAAGAATGGCGGCGCGTTGGCTCCTTCAGGGGCCACGAGCTAAGAGGGGGCCCATCCCGGTGTCCTCAAGTCAGACCACAATAACATTTTTGATGCAGTTTTTCGCAAGGAGTGCACGATGAGCGCAGTGCTAGACCCAGTTCATGCCCCCGCCCATGGCGGGGATCATGCCCATGATCATCCGCATGGTTGGCGGCGTTGGTTGTTTTCGACCAACCACAAAGACATCGGCACGATGTATCTGGTGTTCGCCCTGTTCATGCTGTTCGAAGGCGGCATTCTGGCCATGGGCATCCGGGCCGAGCTGTTCAAGCCTGGAATCCAGTTCCTGAATCCGCAGCTCTTCCTCTCCTTCTCGACGATGCACGGGATCATCATGATCTTCGGCTCCGTGATGCCGGCGATGGTCGGCTTCGCAAACTGGATGATTCCCTTGCAGGTCGGTGCCCCGGACATGGCCTTCCCGCGGATGAACAACCTCAGTTTCTGGCTGCTCATCCCCGCCGCGCTTCTGCTCACGGCATCCTTCTTCGTTCCCGGTGGGGCTCCCGACGTGGGCTGGACGCTCTACGCCCCGCTGACCATCCAGCAGGGCATGGGCATGGACCTGGTGATCTTCGCCGTCCATCTCCTGGGCGCATCGAGCATCATGGGGTCGATCAACATCATCGTCACCATCCTG
>JAJXUC010000199.1 GCA_021783435.1 Pseudomonadota bacterium
TGGCGCTGCAGGGGGTGGACGCGCAACAGGTGCAGTCCCAATTGGCGGCGCTCATCGGCGGCAGCGTGGCGACGCAGATCGAGCAGGGACCGAAAATGGTGGGCGTGCGGGTGTGGGACGCGCCAGACCTGCGCCAGACGCCCGAAGACATCGCCGCGCTTCCCCTGCGCGCGCCCGACGGCCATGTGTTCGCCTTGCGCGAAGTCGCCAACATCAACATTCTGACGGGCCAGCCCGAGATCACACGCGAAAATCTCAAGCGCATGGCGGCGGTGACGGCGCGCATCAGCGGGCGCGACCTCGGCTCGACCATCGTGGCGGTCAAACGCGTGATCGATGCCCCGAACTATTACCCCGAAGGGGTTTACACCAAGCTCGGCGGCCTGTACAAGCAACAGCAAATCGCCTTCAAGGGTTTGCTGCAGGTACTGGTGGCCGCGGTGCTGCTGGTGTTCTTCCTCCTGCTGTTCCTGTATGAGCGCTTCAAGGTGGCGCTCGCCATTCTCGCCATGCCACTGGCGGCATTGCCGGCGGTGTTCGTCGGGCTGTGGGTGTCGGGCATCGAGCTCAACATCTCGGCGATGATGGGTATGACCATGATCGTCGGCATCGTCACCGAGGTGGCCATCTTCTACTTCAGCGAGGTGCAGGAGTTGCAACAGGCGCATCCCGACATCTCGCTCGACGCGGCGCTGGTGCAAGCCGGCATCAACCGCATGCGCCCCATTGCCATGACCACGCTGGCCGCGATGCTGACGCTGGCGCCACTGGCCCTGGCCATCGGCCAGGGCTCGGCCATGCAGCAGCCACTGGCGGTGGCCATCATCGCCGGCTTGGCGGTGCAACTGCCGCTGGTGCTGCTGCTCATGCCGGCGCTGTTCAAGCTGCTGGGCGGCAGCCTCGCCAGCGAAGACAATGACCCTACGACAATCGACGAGGTGACACCGGATGCGCATCCTGCTGGTTGAAGACGACCGCATGCTGGGCGCCGCCACGCAGCAGGCGCTGCGCGACGCCGCCCACGCCGTGGACTGGGTGCTGGATGGCGAATCGGCACTCAGCGCCGTCAAATCCACGCCCTACGAGGCCATGTTGCTGGACCTGGGACTGCCCAAGCGCGACGGCCTGGACGTGCTGCAGGCCTTGCGCCAGGGCGGCAACAACCTGCCGGTCATCATCGTCACCGCCCGTGATGGCGTGGACGACCGCATTCGCGGCCTCGACCTCGGCGCCGACGATTACCTCATCAAGCCCTTCGAGTCCGGCGAGTTGCTGGCGCGACTGCGCGCCGTGGCCCGGCGCAAAGGCGGCCAGGGCCAGCCGGTGCTCAGCAACGGCAACCTGAGCCTGGACCCGACTACGCGCGAGGCCAGCATCGGCGGCGACACCGGCACCACGAGCGCGCGGCTTTCGGCGCGCGAGTACGCGCTGCTGCACGCGCTGTTGCTGCGGCCGGGCGCCATCCTCTCGCGCAGCGAACTCGAGGAGCGCATCTACGGCTGGAACGAAGAAGTGGAGAGCAACGCGGTGGAGTTTCTCATCCACGGCATCCGCAAAAAGCTGGGGCAGTCCACCATCAAGAACGTGCGCGGCGTGGGCTGGATGGTCGAACGCGAAGGCTCGGCGCAATCCGGCCGTCAGGCGCAACGGCAACCGGACTGAGCTGCCGCCGTCCAGTGCCACCATCACGCCACGCCCCAATGCGCCTGAACCCTATTCCCCCGCTGCGCCACTGGGCGGCGCAGTCCTTGCGTCGTCGCCTGTGGCTGTGGATGACCATCATCGTCGCCGTCGCCGGGCTGAGCACCGGCGCGGTGTCCTACTTTTTCGGCTACCAAGAGGCGAACGAGTTGCAGGACGCGCAGTTGCGCCAGATCGCCAGCCTGGTGCACCGCTATGGATTGAAACCGACCAGCGTGATCGAGTCCCATGGCGCTGACGCTGACCGCGACGCCCGCTTCATCATCGAGCGCCTGCGCGCATCCGGACCCGGCCCCCAACTGCTGGCGAACCGACTGGCGCTGCCCAGCAAGCTCACGCCGGGCATGCACACCATCGAGGCCGGCGCGCATTCCTGGCGCGTGTTCGTGCGGCAAGATTCGAGCGGGGATATCGCCGTGGCCCAGCGCAGCAGCGTGCGCAACGAGGCTGCCGTCGACAGCGGCCTGCGCACCCTCGTGCCCATGCTGACCCTGGTGCCCTTGCTGGTGCTGCTGGTGAGCTGGGTGGTGCGCCGCGCACTGCGGCCCGTGCGCCGCCTCGCCAGCCTGGTGGACGCGCGGGACGACCACCGCCTCGACCCCTTGCCGCTGGACGAAGTTCCGCTCGAACTGCGCCCATTCCTCGCCTCCATCAACAGCCTGCTGGCGCGGGTGGCGAGCATGCTCGAACGCGAACGCCGCTTCGTCGCCGATGCCGCGCACGAACTGCGCACCCCCATTGCCGCCCTGACGCTGCAAGCCGAAAACCTCGACCATGCCCTGCTGCCCGCCGCGACCCGCAGCCGTCTGCACAGTCTGCAGCAAGGCCTGACGCGCACCCGCGCCGTGGTCGAGCAGTTGCTCAGCCTGGCCCGGGTGCAGAACAGCCCGGCCAGCACGCTGCAACGTATCGATCCTGTCCAGGTGGTACGTCACGTCCTCGAGGATCTGATGCCGCTTGCCGAGCAACGCCGGATCGATCTTGGTCTGGAACGTCAGGACGGCGCCCCGATTCTGGCCGACTCCACCCAACTCTATACCTTGTTGCGCAACGGTCTCGA
The DNA here is from genome assembly GCA_021783435.1 of Pseudomonadota bacterium. Next base: position 2,762 of record JAJXUC010000199.1, read on the forward strand.
CAACGCGCTGCGCTACACCCCCGAGGGCGGGCGTGTCGACCTCGCTCTCAGCACCGAAAGCGCAGGTGACGGCAAGTCCTGGGTCCACATCGATATTGCCGACACCGGCCCGGGCATCGCAGCGCAAGACATGGAGCGCGCCTTCCAGCCCTTCGAGCGATTGGACCGCGCCGCCGAGCCCACCGGCAGTGGGCTCGGGCTGGCCATCATGCGCAACATCGCGCAAAACCTCGGCGGCCAGATCACCCTCGATAACCGCCCCGAAGGCGGTCTGCGCCTGCGCTACAGCCAGTTGACGCAATCAGCCGCCGCGCATGGCATGCGGTCCCCTCTTGTGCGTACACAAGACGACAACCGGCCAGAGCCGCTAACTGTGAAATAATCTCGCGTTTTGCCGGGATGGCGGAATCGGTAGACGCAGCGGACTCAAAATCCGCCGCCCTTAAAAGCGTGGGGGTTCGAGTCCCCCTCCCGGCACACAGTTGCATTAACACAACAAACCTCAAAACCCCACAAAGCTCCTTAAGTCAAGCACTTACGGGGCTTTTTTCTTATCCCGAGTCAACACAAGCCACCCGCCCCACCCTCATTTTCCCGCCCCATTTACGCCATAATCACGCCATCGGTTACGCCAAAGAGGCAAGAAATGGGGACGGTAAGGAAGCGCGGCAAGGCGTATCGCGCGGAGGTGGCGAAGCATGGCGTACGCAAGTCGGCCACGTTCGACACCAAAGCACAGGCCTACGCCTGGATCGAGGAAGCGGAGCGCAGCATTGCCGAGGGCCGCGAGGACGGGCTGCGCGCGCCGGCCAAGGCCAGGTTCGGCGATCTGCTCGCCGAGTACAGGGACAAGGTCAGCGCTGGCAAGAAGGGCGAGCGCTGGGAGTCCATCCGCATCGATGCCCTCTCGCGCGACCCAATCGCCGAAGTCGGGCTTCGCGAGATCGATGCTTCGCACGTGGCCGCCTGGCGCGATCGCCGCCTGCGGCAGGTCAGCGCCGGCAGCGTGCTGCGGGAATGGAACCTGCTGTCGCATGCCTGCAATGTTGCGGTGAAAGAGTGGCTCTGGCTGAAGGACAATCCATTCGCCGGCGTCAAGCGCCCGGCCCAACCCAAGGCCCGCGATCGCCTTGCCAGCGATGCGGAGATTGCCGCGATCCTCAACGCCCTGGGATACGACCCTGATGCCGCGCCGATCACGTCGACTGCGCGCGTGGGTGCCGCCATGGTCTTCGCCATCGAAACGGGCATGCGTGCCAGCGAGATCCTGCGGCTTCGATGGAGCGACATCGTCGGCGCCGTGGCGACCGTGCGCGACGGCAAGACGGCGGCAGCAGCGCGGCGCGTCCCGCTCTCCTCGCGCGCCCTTGCCGTGCTGACGCAACTCCCGCGCGACGATGCACGCACCTGCTTCGACCTGCCATCGAGCATACTGGACGCCCTGTTCCGCAAGGGCAAGGCGCGCGCACTGGTGGAGGATCTGCATTTCCACGACTTGCGCCACCTGGCGATCACGCGACTGGCGAAGAAACTGCAGATCCTCGATCTGGCACGCATAGTCGGGCACAAGGATTTGCGGATGCTGCAGATCTACTACAACGAGACCGCGGAGGCGATGGCCACAAAACTGGGTTGAGGCGCGCGATCGCAGAGCGCGACGACGACAGACCGTTTTCGCGCTTGCGGCGGCATCTTGAGGAGCGATGATGGGTCAAACTATCACCGGCTCTGAAGACAGGTGCCCCAACCTTTCGCGCACCACACTGACAACGTCATCGACGCCCTGCGCACCATGCCTGCCGGCCACGCACAGTGCATCATCACCTCCCCGCCCTACTTCGGCCTGCGCGACTACGGCCTGGAGCAGGTCGTGTACGCGCCAATGTTGGGACTGCCCGATATCAGCGTGCCTGCGGACCCTGTCCAAGGGTTGCAGAACGCTCTGTGGCAGGCCGGCGACAACATGTCGCGTGACGTGCTGCAGTGCGCCCCGATACGCCATTGGCGCCAGCCCGGTAAATGCTTGATGTGCACCATATCAAGGCACTTCCAGTGGTTGATGACGACGACTGTTTGGTGGGCATCGTCAGCCTGCACGACATGCTGGTGCGCGGCGGCGGCACCAGCGATTGGGTGGGCCATACGGCACCCGCGGCCAGCATGACGATGGTCTGTGTCGCCGACGTCATGACCCGTCAGGTACTCACCCACCCATCGCACCCGGCCGGTTGCCGAGCTGGTGGCACTGTTTGCCGATCTCGGCGTACACCATCTACAGGTGGTGGACAACACCCGGCATGTCCTGGGCATGATCACTCAGTCGGACATGACCGCCGCGCTCGACCGATTACATCGCCAGACGGCGAGCTGAGCGGGCGCTGCGGGACTTCGAAGATACAACTCGCCTGCTGCCATCACGCTCGCACTTCGCCGTTGCGCACAGAAGATCCCAGCCATGATTTGGCCAACAATGAGGATGAATACCACCGTCAGAACGATCAGGCCGTTGCTCGACGACTTCAGGTGCCCGGCTTGCATAGGCACCTGCGCTGGCGACGAGCCTTTGACGCTCGTCCGGGTGCACGAACCCCATGCCCAGATCGGGACGTTCGGCCCACTGCAGTTCAGCCTGCGCCAGGGGCAACTTACCTTCGTCCGCTTGGGCCGAATCCGGATGCGCAGCGAGATCAGGTCACATCGCGGCACCCAATGCCAAGAGCATTGAGTTTGATCGCCGACGACAGCAATGTTGACCGCTGACCACGGCAGGCACTTTATTTATCGAATAGGAATGGTTATCATTTGCTGAATTGCCGCGGAGTTCCTGCCATGAGA
>JAJXUC010000200.1 GCA_021783435.1 Pseudomonadota bacterium
GAAAGACCGCCTTGCGGGTCTTGCGGTGGGTCAGGTCCAAGCCAAGGTCGGTCTGTTTCATGCCGTCATTGTCTCGACTGCGTGACCACCACGCCAGTGGGCGGCGGCTTTTTGAACACCATCCTTAATGGGCCGTCCAGTCTCGACCTGCTTAAGGAACCCGATAATCTGTTCGCCGCTGAATCTACTTTTTTTAGCTTCCGTCATGCCTCTTTTGGTTGGTGGACCTCGCTAACTTCAGACTGGTACGGCTGGCAGAGGCAGGTCAGACCAACGCGCAGACCCTGGAGACGGTACCACAAGTCCTGCCGGAGTTCCCGCATGACGAGACATCCTTGCAAAGTCACAACTGAACTACCGCCCCATGCGGGAAATGCCGCCGGCAAGGCCACGCTGATCCAGAAAGGAGAAAATCCCGTTGAATCAAGGGCTTATTTCAGTGCATTGGCGGAAAGGGAGTCTGCCTCGTCTTCGTTCCACCCCGTTCCGCATTGTTTATTTTTCCTTTTATTTTCAACGCTTTACAGCCTTTCATTGTTTCGCGCCGTTTCCGAAAGTGGATGACAGTTCTGTCGATTTTGATGATAATTTTGTGGACAGTCGAACTCGGCGGAGACAGGGATGGCCAAGGGGCAGCTTACCGCGCAAGAGGTGCGCAAGTGGTCGAAGGTGGACGGCCTGCACCGGGTCGCCACGGGTTTGTATCTGCGGGTGCGTGGGGGATCGGCGCTGTGGACATTCCGCCATATGGTCGCGGGCAAGGCCAGTGAGCAAAGCCTGGGGCCGATCAGTGCGTTGACACTGGCCGATGCGCTCGCCAAGGCGGCGGAGGTGCGCGCCAAGATTCGGCGCGGAGAAGACTTTGCACTCCGGCCGAGCGCCACGGTCATCCCCACACCGTCGGACACCTTCGAGGAAGTGGCACACCAACTCTGGGAGTCCATGAAGCCCGGCTGGAAGAATCCCAAGCACGCCGATCAGTGGATCAACACCCTGCGCATGTATGCGTTTCCCCGCTTCGGCCGCAAGGCGGTGTCCGAGATCGGGACGGAGGAGGTGCTGGCGGCGCTCACGCCGATCTGGCAGACCAAGCACGAAACAGCGACACGACTGCGGCAACGCATCGAGGCGGTGTTGTCGGCAGCGAAGGCGCGGGGCTTGCGTGCAGGAGAAAATCCCGCCGCCTGGCGCGGCCACCTGAACGCGCTGCTGCCCACGATCAGCAAGAAGCGCCGGGTGAAGCACTTCGAGGCGATGGACTGGCGGGAGGTGCCCGCCTTCATGGCGCAGTTGCGCCAGCGCGCCAACATGAGTGCCTGGGCGCTGCAGTTCACCATCCTCACCGCGTTGAGAACGGGCACGGTCATCGGCACGCCGTGGTCGGAGATCGATCTGGAGCGCCGGTTGTGGGTCATTCCGGCCGAACGCATGAAGGCACAGGTGGAACACCGTGTGCCGCTGTCGCGGCAGGCGGTGGAACTGCTGCAGGCCCTGCCCCGCCAAGAGGGATCGGACTGGGTGTTCTGGGGAGCCCGCAAGCCCACGATCAGCAATATGGCGATGCTGGAACTCTTGCGCGGGATGCGACCTGGGTTGACGGTGCATGGGTTCCGGTCGAGCTTCAGTGACTGGGCGGCAGAGAGCACGCACTTTCCGTCCCAAACCGTCGAGATGGCGTTGGCGCACATGATCACCAATGCGGTCGAGGCGGCGTACCGGCGCGGGGATTTGATCGAGAAGCGTCGGGAGTTGATGCAGGCGTGGGGGGATTATTTGGATCCGCAGGAGGGGACTGCGGAGGCTGGGGTGGCGGGGTATTAACGACTGGTTGCCATTGATCGCTGGATGGGTGGGTTTGGTGCCCATGCGACATCGCTTGGATCTGGCGCAGTTGGCGCTGCGGGGCTGACCGGGAATCGGCCAAAGCAGGCGCTGGGCGCCCCCCCCCGCGCGGAGGCCGCAATGCTTCGGGCAACGGTCGCTGAGGTCACCACCACCCGGATCAATCCAGCCGCTATGCCTGCCTGTGGAATTGCAGTTAAAGGCTGTCACGCGCAGATATGACCTGTCACACCTGACGCCTCGTGAGGCGCCACCCGATGTTGCGCCGCAGGTTGTGGAAGACGCGCCGGTGCGCGCTCTGCTGCTGTTGCTGTGATCGGCGCGTGCCTGCCCACTGGCTTCACTGCGCTGCGGATTGCGTAAGGAAAAGTTGCTGCAACTCCCTGGCGCCGTTCTGGGGGCACCCCGATGGATCGGGGTCGACCAACTGGTAGTTCGCGGTGTTGCCGGTGTAGTCGTAGCTGTTGACCAGATAGCCACCGCCGAAGTAAGGTCCATCCCATGCGTAGGCGATCATTCCCATGGAGTGCTGGGGAAGGTAAGTCTGGAGGAATTCGTCGGTGATGGTCTGGTTGGGGTCATCCGGGCATTCGAAGTCCTCGTCCCAGGCTGTGGCGACGACGGCGTGGCCGCTTTGCTCGAAACTCCCGAACTCGGCATCCCAGCGACTTATGCTTGCGCTTTCACTGCTATTCGCGACGTAGCTGAAAGGATGGACGGCGTAGGCAGCGTTGGATGGCATGCCGTTTGGAACCGTGAATCCATCGAACCCGAAATCGACCCCCTGGCCGTTGAAGAACAGAACGTTGTTGGGGGCCAACGAGCGAAGGTACTGCCCGACGGTGAGCATGCCCTGATCGGGCTGCGCGCCGCAGCCCGTTTCCCAGGCGGCCCAATCCGGCTGGGTGTAGCTGCCGAGGTTGCAGGCGAGCGATGCGTCCGGTTCGTTGAAGATACCGAGGATGATGCCCGGGTCGCTGGTCAGAGCCGGGTCGAGGATCTGCTTCCAGGCCTGTTCGGTGTTGATGTCGGGAAGCTTCTGCATCTTCCCGTTCTCGTCGGGCGTGCAGCCGTATATCTCGGCCTGCATGTCGACGATGACCATGAGGCCGGCGGCGCGAGCTTGTGCGATGACGCTGCGTGCCATGTCCGTGTAGCTCGACAGGCCGTGTGCGTATTCGTATTGCAGCGCGCCCTGGCTGACGTGGATGCGCACCGTGTTGGCATGCCAGTCCTGGACCATGGCCTGGAAGGATGCGTTGTAGGCCAGACCGGGCAGTGGTGGCGCGGTGAGCGCAGCCTGGGCTTGCTCGAGCCATTGAACCACTTGTGCACTCAAGGGGGTGGCCAGCGGGCACAGCGTGGCCGCGTAGGCCTCGGGATAGAGGACGCCGTTGGTGTTGAAGCCTTCGGGGACGAATGGCGTGCGGGTCCCGGCGACGAGGAGCCGTCCGGAGACGACGGCGACGCCTGCGGGTTGCGTGGAGAAGGTGGCCGAGACGGACTGCGCCTGACCCATGGTCACGGTGCAACTCGCCGCGAATCCGCTGCAGGCACCGCTCCAGCCCGTGAAGAAGTAGCCGGTCGCCGGCGTCGCCTGCAAGCTCACCTGACTGCCCGAGCTGAATCTGCCATCGCAGGAACTTCCGCATTGGATGCCGCCCGAGCTGGACGTCACGCTGCCGTTGCCGCTGGTGCTGACCGCCAGCGCGAAAGTCTGGGTCGACGTCGGACTCGCCAGTGCCAGCGGGGCAGCGCCTCCACCGCCGCAGCCACTCAGCAGCGCGGCCGCGGCGAGCAGGATGAAGAAGATCAGGCCGCACATGGCCCAGCGATGGGGCGGTAGTTCGCCGGCTGTCTGGCCGCTCATGTCAGCTTCCCCCGAATGTGAGTCCGGCAACTGCCGGGTGCCGTCATCGTGCGCACGAGCATGTGCCCAGGCACACGTCCGGCCGACGCGGCGTCCGCGCCCGCGGACCTTGCGAGCGTGATGAATACAACGAATGACTACCATGCCTGCCGACAGGGCGGCGCTGCGCGCTTGTAAATGTTTGCGACCTCTATCGGGCGTCCTCTGTCGGGACCCGCTGTCCTTTCCTTCGTGTGCCTGCGGCAGCGATGCCGCCCAGCCCAATGCCGGCCCCGGCCCCGGGGTGCGTGCAGCAACTGCGCGGCTAGGGCGTCGAGCCGGCGGCTTCGTCCAGGCAGCTTTCATGCCCCGAGTGGGAACTCCCCGCTCGACCAGGAAGTAATCGCCGCACTGGCATAGAGACAGTTTTCTGCTTTTGACCCCATCGCCATGCCTGGACAGAATCTGTCCGTGACCTGCAACGGTTTCGGCAACCCTGTCGATTGGTTCTGGAACCTATGCGCACCGAACCATGTCATCAGCCTCGACGACTGACATCCTGAATTGTTCGTCACACAGGGTTTTCCAGCGTTCGGGGGGCAGCGTTTCACCCGCGGGCAGGCGTAGCGAGTTGTGCCAGACGGGCTTGCCGATGTCGGGTCGCAGAGCGCGCACGGCAGCGAATTCGCGGCTGAGTTGGCGCACATCGGTGCCAGACAGGTTGCCGCCGATCAGCACGCCGGGGCTGTCCTGGTGGTCGGGGTCGCGGCCGAAGACGTAGCGCAGCACGCCCTGGAATCCGCTGCCGCGCTTGATGCGGTTCATGCCTTTCATGGGCCTGTCTCCTGGTCGATCTCCTCGTCCGTTCGCGCGGCAAGAAGGGTGCTGCGCAGCGCAAGGAGTACATCGCGGATGTCGGCCACACTGGGCAGGGACGCCCCCGAGAACCGGGCCGAATTGATGGCCGCAGCGATTTGGTTGAGGTTGCTGCCGACGCGCGCCAGCGCACGCCATTGCGCCACGGCGATGCGGTTGGGAGCGGCCGGTGGCCAGCGGTTCAGGAGGGCCGCGCGCATCCATTCGCCACGCGCCAGGCGGCCGCGTTTGGCGTCGAGCAAGGCGAGTTCCGTGGGGTTCAGACGCACACTGATGGTGTGCGTGCGGCGCTCGCCAGGTGGGAGGGGTTCGGGGCCGTGGCGGCGGCGCCGAGCGATCAGGGAGCTAGGGTTTTGCATGGTGAGCGCAACAAAGCGTGTGCAGTTCCCCCCGGCAAAGCGCAGCGGCGCCGGGGGCAAGGGCAACCCAAGCGAAGCGCGGGTTAGCCCTTGCTACAAGGGTTTTCGGAATGGGGAAGGTCACGGAAGGCGCGGGCAGACTGCATGCGGTGCTGTGGAGAGGCCAGCGGGATGCGATGGCCGGACTGGATCGCCCCTCTGCCGACTGCTGCGACCCCTCGGGCAGCCCGACAAAGACCCCGGCGTTCGCTGCGCTCTCGCCCGACCACGCCCTGCGGGCGTGGTGAACCCCCGCAGGCGGGGAAGAGGATTGGCCTGAAGCGGGTGGTCCCCCGCTGGCGGTTTTAACCCCGCAGGGGTCGGCACGCGCAGCGTGCCGGGGGAGGGTCTGGGCTGCGGTGCGGGTTCTGGGTCTGACGGCACCGGCAGTCCAAGCGGGTCGGGGTTGGCCTGCCTTGGGCGGACGGGCTGCCGGGCGTCTCATCCCTGCCCTGCTCGCGTTGTGCGCGTGATGGGGGCGCGACATGGCTCAGGGCGCCAGGTTGTCGGCGATTGTTGTCACGCCGTTTTGCATCAGCTCGGCAACCTCGTCGCGTCGAAATCGCAGGGCGCGCCCGATTCGCACCGGATGGAGGTGGCCGCCGACG
>JAJXUC010000201.1 GCA_021783435.1 Pseudomonadota bacterium
TGGGCCGCGAAACCAGATCGCCTCGCATGCTCGGAATGATGCAGAAGGTGCAGCGGTGGTTGCAGCCTTCGGAAATCTTCAGGTAGGCGTAATGGCGCGGTGTGAGCTTGAGCCCGCCAGGCGGGAGTAGGTCGACAAAGGGATCATGCGGGCGCGGCAATTGCGCATGCACATGCTCCAGAACCTCTTTGGTAGCGTGTGGGCCAGTCACCGCCAGCACTTTGGGGTGGATCTTGCGCACCAGATTTTCCCCGCCATCATCACTGCGCGCGCCAAGGCAACCAGTGACCACAACCTTGCCGTTGGCGTGCAAGGCCTCGCCTATGGCATCCAGGCTCTCCTGGACGGCCGCGTCAATGAAGCCGCAGGTGTTGACGATGACGAGATCGGCTCCGTCATAGCTCTTGCTTGTCTCGTAGCCTTCGGCCCGGAGTTGCGAGATGATGCGCTCGGAATCAACCAGGGCCTTGGGACAGCCAAGCGAGACAAACCCGATCTTTGGCGCGGAAGCGGCCGCAGAGGCCGCGAGGGTGGATGTTTCAGTCATAGCCCCTATTGTCGCCCAGGACCCGGACGCGGCGCACAAGGCCGGGGGCAGTCGCCGGCAAGGCTACTTCTTGGCAGGTGGCTGAAACGCCCCCAGCATCTGTTTGGTTTGCTGTTGCATCTGCTCTTGCATCTGCATGTACAGATTCTTGCTTTGCTCCAGATAGTTACCCATCATGCCCTGCAGCATCGGTGCCTGACCACTCAGGAATTGCGACCACATTTCGGGGCTAAAACTGCTGCTGTCATAAAGCCCGCGCGACTGTTCAGCCAGTTTTCCCTGAATGTCGATGAACGCTTGCACCGTTTTTTCGAGATAGGTGCCCATCATGCCCTGCATGGCATTGCCGTAGAACCGTATGAGTTGTTCCAGCATGGCCGTGCTCAGCATCGGCACACCTCCAGCCTCCTCTTCGAGGATGATCTGAAGAAGAATACTGCGCGTCAGGTCTGTGCCAGTCTTGGCGTCCTGCACGACAAAACGCTCGCCTTCCATCACCAATGCCTTCACGTCGACCAGGGTGATGTAGGCACTGGTTTCCGTGTCGTAAAGGCGCCGATTCGGGTACTTCTTGATGACGCGAGCGGGAGTTTCGGAATGGGGCATGGTGGGGTGAGGCAAAAATGGCGGAATTGCGTTGGATTGGAGCACAAAAAAAGCGGCACGCTGCCGCTTTTTCGTGCAGACAAACCCGCAAGCATGTGCACGGGGTTTGCCGATCGGGCGTCGATCAGCTCATGTGCAGACCCCCATTGATCGACAATTCCGCCCCGGTCGTGAAGGCTCCATCCTCGCTCGCCAGCCACGTGACGAGAGATGCCACCTCTTCAGGTTTGCCCAAGCGCTTGACCGGAATGGTCGCCACGATCTTGTCGAGCACGTCCTGGCGAATGGACTTGACCATATCGGTCGCAATGTAGCCTGGCGCCACGGTGTTGACCGTCACGCCCTTCGACGCCACTTCCTGCGCCAAAGCCATGGTGAAGCCATGCATGCCCGCCTTCGCCGCAGAATAGTTGCTCTGCCCGAACTGCCCCTTCTCGCCATTGACCGAGGAGATATTGACGATGCGGCCCCAACCACGCTCGACCATGCCGTCGATCACCTGTTTGGTCACGTTGAACATCGAATACAGGTTGGTCTTCATCACGCGATCCCAGTCGTCATAGCTCATCTTGCGAAATACGGCGTCACGCGTGATACCGGCATTGTTCACCAGGATGTCAACCTGGCCGTGCTCGGCAAAGACCTTCTGGAACGCGGCGCAAGTCGATTCCCACTCGGCGACGTTACCCTCTGACGCGTACACGTCAAAGCCCTGCCCACGCATGGACTCGAGCCATGTGTCCTTCCGCGTCGAATTTGGACCACAGCCGGCAATGACCTTGTGCCCGGCTTCGCACAAACGCCGGCAGATCGCCGTACCAATGCCCCCCATCCCGCCCGTGACGTAAGCCACTTTCTTGCTCATCGCTCGTTCCTCCAAAGTTGTTGTGATGTAATGGTGCCGACGACGCGATCAACGCTCAATGGCCAGGGCCACACCCATGCCACCGCCGATACACAGCGAGGCTAGGCCCTTTTTCGCGTCGCGCTTGCCCATTTCATGAAGCAGCGTGACCAGGATGCGGCAGCCGCTGGCGCCGATTGGATGTCCAATCGCAATCGCCCCTCCATTGACGTTGACCTTGCTTGTATCCCATCCCATTTGCTGGTTCACCGCAATTGCTTGGGCGGCGAAGGCCTCGTTGATCTCCATCAAATCCAGATCCTGAGCTTTCCAGCCTGCGCGCGACAGACAGCGCGTGGACGCGGGTACCGGCCCCATTCCCATGTAGGCGGGGTCGAGTCCAGCGTTCGAATAGGCGCGGATGGTCCCGAGCGGTTTCAGGCCAAGGCTCACCGCGCGCTTCGCCGACATCACCACCACCGCAGCCGCGCCGTCGTTCAATCCGGAGGCATTCCCCGCAGTGACCGAGCCCGCTTTGTCGAAAGCGGGCTTGAGACCCGCCAAGCTCTCGGCCGTCGCGCCATGACGCACAAATTCGTCGACGGCAAAGGCAATCGGATCACCCTTTCTCTGCGGCAACAGCACCGGCACAATCTCGTCGCCGAAACGCCCGGCCTTCTGCGCCGCCTCGGCCTTGTGCTGGCTGGCTGCGGCGAACGCGTCCTGCATCTCACGGGTGATGCCGTATTTCTTCGCGACATTCTCGGCCGTGGTTCCCATGTGATAGTGGTTGAACGCATCCCACAGGCCGTCGGTGATCATCGTGTCAATCAGATTCCAATTGCCCATGCGCATGCCTTCGCGCGAGCCCGGGAGGACGTGGGGGGCAGCGCTCATGTTCTCCTGGCCGCCCGCCACCACGATATCGGCGTCGCCATCGCGCACCGCCTGCGCCGCCAGCATCACCGCTTTCAACCCTGAACCACACACCTTGTTAATGGTCATTGCGGGCACCATGTCGGGCAAACCCGCCTTGATACTGGCTTGGCGGGCCGGGTTCTGACCGCAACCCGCCTGCAACACCTGGCCCATGATGACCTCGGAGACCTGCCCCGGCTCGATGCCAGCGCGCGCCACGGCCGCTTTCACGACCAGTGCACCCAGATCGACTGCGGAGGTCTTGACGAGCGACCCTCCAAATTTACCGACGGGCGTGCGCACGGCCGAAACGATCACGATATCTTCGCTCATGAATGGATGTCCTTGGTTGGCGATGAGGGAAAAAGGGAAAAATCAGGGGCACTGAACGCGAACCAGCACAGAGATCATGCCCGCACTTTGACATAACGGCCAGGAGCTGGCTCGATCGGCTTGTATCCTGCACAGCCATAGGCCTTGGGCGCCGCCTGCAGGGGGCCCGCCTGCCCGGCCAGCCATGCGGCCCAGTCGGGCCACCAGCTGCCCGGATGTTCATTGGCCGACTCGAGCCATGCGTCCGCGCTTGCCGGCAGCGACGCCGCGCCCGCCACACGGCGGCCTCGAGTTGCCGCATCCAACCGCCAATGGCTACGCTTGCCTTTGGACGCCGGGTTGATCACGCCAGCAATATGACCACTGGCTCCCAGCACGAACCGCGTAGGCCCACCGAGCAGGAGTGCCGAAGCGTAGGCGGAATGCCATGGCACGATATGGTCCTCGCGCGAGGCATAGACATACGCCGGGATGGCGATGCGCCGAAAATTCACCGCCTTGCCAGCCACCGTCACTGCATCTGGCTTTGCCAGCTTGTTCTCCAAATAGGTGTTGCGCAAGTACCAGGCCAGCATGGGCCCTGGAAGGTTGGTGCTGTCTGCGTTCCAGTACAACAGATCGAATGGCGGTGGCGTCTCGCCCTTGAGATAGTTGCCCACCACGTAATTCCAGGTGAGATCGTTAGGACGAAGGCTCGAGAATGCAGCAGCGAGCTCGGCTCCTGTGAGCAGGCCGCCCTTGCCGATAGTGGCCTCGCGCATTTGCACCTGCGCCTCGTCGACGAACACATCAAGGATGCCTGTGTCCGAAAAATCCAGCAGCGTGGTCAGGAACGTCGCGCTGTGCACAGGCTTGTTGCCTCGTTGCGCGAGCACCGCAAGGGCTGTACCCAGAAGGGTTCCGCCTACGCAAAAACCAAGCGCATTGATGGCGCCATCCTCCCGCAAGGGGGTCTTGTCCGAACTTTGCGATGCTGGCTTCGATGCCTTGTTGGGCTTTGGCCGAGCGGCGACGGCAATATCGCTTGCAACCTCGACGGCGCGCAGCACACCGTGTTCAATGTAATCGTCCCACGTCCAATGCGCGCAGCTCGCATCCGGGTTGCGCCACGACATCAAAAGCACGCGCTGGCCCTGTTCCAGCGCGTAGCGCACCAGCGAATTCGTCGGCTGCAGGTCCAGAATGTAAAATTTGTTGATGCACGGCGGCACCACCAGCAGCGGGCGCGCATGAACCTGCGCAACCAGCGGCTTGTAGTCGATGAGCTGAAACCAGGGGTTTTCAAAAACGACCGCGCCTTCGCTCGTTGCCACGTTGCGACCGACCTCAAACTCGCTTTCATCCGTCTGCGTGAGCTTGCCGCGGCGCAAGTCTGCCAGCAAATTGTCCATGCCACGGCGCAGGCTTTCACCGTGGGTCTTCATCGCGGTTTGCATCGCCTCAGGATTGAGAGCCCAAATATTGCTGGGCGCGGCCGCATCGACCCATTGCTGCACGGCGAACCGGATCTTCTGCTGCGTCTTGGCATCAGCCTGCACGGCTTCGACCAACTCCAGCAAGGCGCGCGCGTTGAGCAAGTACAGCGCCGCGGTGTAGGTCGAAAAACGGTTTTCGCGCCAGCTCTCGCTGGCAAAGCGGCGATCCTTCACTTCGGGCGACTGCACGCTCCCGCTGAGAAGCCCGGACCACAGATCGACATACTCCTTGGCAAACCGCGCCTGAATCGCGGCGACGCGCGCGGGATCAAGCTTGACAGCCTGCGCCTCCCCGGCCGTTTTCAGCGCCGCGACAAAGGCTTGCTGCAGACCTTGAGCAAAGGCTGCAGCCTGGCCACCGGGCTGCTCTGCGGGCCGGGTGGGTGCAGATGGGTTGGCTGCCATATCGGATCGTACTTTCAAGTTGCGGTGTCTGAGTCAGTATCTGCCAAGTGCCGATACCAGCGCTTGCAAAAGCAAGGCCGGCACGCAGATCAGTCAGCGTAGGAAAGAAGCATTCGGCAATCCTGGAAATTATGCAAACTGCTGGATGTGATCGCCGTTCCTTGATGTTTTCCGGCGGGCACCAGCGTTGACGCGTCCAGGCCATTCTTGAGCAACAGCAAGAAAGTGTCAACGCGGTCAGCCCTGCCTTTCCATGGTTATCCCTGGTGCAGCGATCCACACGAGCCCCGCCTGGCGGCCCGTGATACGGTCGTGGCGAAATGTGTAATACCCCTGGCGCTCGGACACCGTGCATACCCCGCCTCCGTGCACCAGGGCCGCGGATACGCCCGCCGCTTCCAGACGCAGGCGCGCAAGC
>JAJXUC010000048.1 GCA_021783435.1 Pseudomonadota bacterium
GCCGCTTGCGCGCTGCCCGAGGTGGCAAGGGCCCGCTGCCAGGCATCCACATCCAGCAGCGGCAGCACCACGCTGGCCTGGACCCCGCTGGCGGGCTGCGCCAACTCAGCCTGCGGGCCGAGGGCGATGCCGCCGCTCTGCAACACGGCGCCCTGTGGCGTGATGTTGCGCACGAAGCGCGCGCGCAGATCGCCGCCGAGGTCGATGCGCCAGAGGCTCTGCAGCGTGTCCGTCGCTGCCGCTGCAACGGTGGCCGAGTCGGTGCTCTGGCTGAACTGGAGCGTGTCGGTCGCATCGGCCGGCTTGCCCAACGGAGGCGGCAGGTCGATGGCCATGCCCATCAGGCTGCTTTGCAGTTGCACCAGTGGTTGCAAACCCTGCGCGGTGTGCGCCACCTGGATCTGGGCGCTGTAGCGCGCCTGCCCCTGCAGATGGCGCAGCAGGTCGGACCATTGCGCCAGCCGTGGCGCGGTCTGCAAGGCCTGCGACGTGGCGGTCCCGCTGGCGACGAGAGCCAGCGCCTGGCCACTGTCCTGGCCTCCGCTCAACTGCAGCGGCCCGCCGAGGAAGTTCTGTGCCGTGAGCTGCAGCTTGAAGCCGCTGCCGGTGAAGTTCACATGCCCGCGCACGCCATCGAAAGGCGGCAGGCTGGGCAGGTAATCCACCTGGTCGCCCTGCAGCCGGAGCTGGCCGCTGACGCTGGCCTGCTTCATGTCATGCAAGGGCAATTGCAACGCCAGATCGAGCTGCACCGGGCCGCTGGCCTGCGCCTGGCCGAGGGCATGGCCGAGCATGGCGTCGAGCGGGCTTTCGCGCACGTAGCGCAAGGCATCGGCGGCCTGAGCCTGGACTTGGCCGCTTGCGCTCAGCACCGGCTTGGCAAAGTCGGGCAGGCTGAGCTTCACCTGCTGCAGGCTGGCGCCGTCAACCCGGGCCGAAACACCCGCGGCCTGCAGACTGTTGCCGGTGAATTCCAGCAGGCCGTTGATGTGGCTGAACACGGGCCACCGGGCATTGGCGCGCACCGTGTCGGCCTGCGCCTGCTCGCCCTTGGGGAGGATGTGCAGCGGCGCGGCGTTGAACGCGCCGTTGTCGATGCGCGCCTTGACGCTGAAGCTGCCCGAGCTGCCCGGCTTGTTGAAGGGAAAGTCGGCCAGCGGGCCGTGCACGGCGAAGCGCACGTCGCGCGAACTGCCGCCGGCAATCGCCGAGCGCAGGAAGTCGCGCGTCGCCTCAGGGATGCCCAGCGGCAGGTAAGCGGGCACGGCGCGGGCGTCGGCGTGGGTGAGTTGCGCGTTCAGGTCGAGCCGGCCGGGGCCATGCGCCTGGGTGGTGTAGCGGAAGCTGGCGCTGCCGGTGGCGCCGGGCGTCGCCAGTTGCAGGCGCGCGGTCTGCACGGTCCATCGCCCGTCGGGCTGGCGGCTCCAGCTCAGCCGGGTGGTGAGTTGCTGCACGCTGAATCGCGGCGTCTCGAAAACGGCGGGCAGGGCGATGCTGCCTTGCTGCAGGCGCAGATCGGCCTGGCCGCCGTTCTGGTCGGCCTGGACGCTGCCGCTCAAACCCTCGATGCCGGGCAAGTCGCGCGGCAAGCCGAGGGACTGGGCGGCAACCGCGCCTGCGCTGGCCCCGTCCGGCGTTGCGACGACGGACGGCTGGTCCGGCGCCGCGCTGGTTGCGGGCGCCTGTGCCGGGCTGCTCCAGCCCAGTCCGCTGAAACGGGCTTGCAGGGTATAGCTCGCCGGCAGCGCGCTGGCTGCGGCGCCGGGCAGGTCTTGCCAGTTGAGCCGGAGCCGATCGATGCGGCCACGTGGCTGCAATTGTTCCAGGCGCGCATGCCATGCAGCAGGCAGTGGCAGGTGCTGCGCCACGGCCGACAGGGCCACGAGCTGCAGCGCTCCCGTGGTCAGGCTGCCGCTGGCGCCCTCGCCGATCGGATGCTGCAGCCGCAGGCTGACGTTCACCGCGGGAAAGCGATGGCCTTGCGCGGTGATGAACTGCAACCCGGCCACACCGAGTTGCAGTCCGCCAGCCAACGGCTCGCCGCTGATGCGCCCGCGCACCTCCGTCAGCGCTAGCGGCGGCAGCGCCGGGTTGAGTTGGGCCTGGACGTTGCGCATGGCGACGTCGGCCGTGACCTGCCCCAGGCTGAATTGCGGGCCGATGTCCACCCAGGCGCGCAGCATCCCGGTGCCGCCTTGCACCTGCAGCGGCAGTGGCAGGTAGCGCGCCAATTGGCCGAGATCGACGCGCGGCATGCCGGCCCAGAGCGTGCCTTGCCAGCGCGCCAGGTCGCCCGTGTGACGCAGGAAAAATGGCTGGCGAAAATCGGCCTTGACATCGAACGGCGCCGCGAGCCCCGGCGGCGGCGTGGCCGTGAGCGCGGCACGGTGGTGCAGCAGGCCATTGTTCAGCTCCAGATTGACGTCACGCAGCACCAGGGGTGGGGCGCCGCGCGCCTGATCGGTCCAGGTGATCCGGCTGTGCTGGATCAGGATCTGGTCCTGCTTGAACAACCAGTCGGCGAAGCGTTGGCCCGCGCCGCTGCCCGTGGTGTTCAGGTTGAAGCGGATGCCGCCGACGTCGAGGTGGCCCGCGTCAGGCCGGGTGATGCTGAGTTGCGCGCCGCGAATGACCAGTTGATCAAAACTCAGTTGCAACCGCGGCAGACTTTTCCAGGAGGGCAGGGCCTCCACCGCGGCGAATTGCAAGGCCGGCCGGCCCTGGGGATTGTCGATCACCAGGTTGCGCAGTGACAGTGTCGGCAACAGCCCGGTCCACCGGCTCTGCACCGCCCCAATGTGCACCGGCAGGCCGAGCGCGCGGCTGCTGGCCTGTTCCATCCACGGGATGAATTCCTGGGCGTTGGGCAGCACCGCGTAACGCAGGGTCAGCAGCCCCACGGCCAGCAACAGATAGCTGATGACCACCAGGGCAATGGCGGCTTCCAGCAGGCGGGTGGCCAGTTTGAGGGAGATGTGCAGGGCGGACACGGGCCGTTCTCGATTCGGGTGGCGTCGCCATCGTGACATGGATTGCGCACCACGATGGACCATGGTAGTGAACGCGCCAGCCCGGGCTGCGCGCACTGGTTTGTCGCCACATGGCCGCGTTGCGCGGATGGCATGCGACATCCACGCAACACTGCTGCGCCGGAGCAAGACCCAACTACAGCAATGGGCGCGCCGCTGCAATATGCTGCGGCCCATCAAGCCATTCGCTTGGCTTGGGCCCTCTGGTCCAACCCGTTCATGCAACTCGACGCGTTCTCCCGTTTTCACCGCCGCCACGCCACCCGCCTGGACGATGTTCTCGGCTTGTGGCCGGCCGGCTTGCCGAGCCGGGCCGAGATCGACGCCGCCATTAGCGCCCTCCAGCAGCAGCAACCCCTGGCCGCCACGCTGCGCCGCGTGCGCAATGCGCTGATGCTGCGACTCATCGAGCAGGACGTGATCCACGACGCGCCGCTTGCCGCCGTGTGCCGCTGCATCACCGACATGGCCGAAAGCGCCATCGCCCACGCCCTGCGGCACGCCAGCACCGAACTCGAGCCCCGCCACGGCACGCCGCGCACACCCGAGGGCGCCGTGGCGCAGTGCCTGGTGGTGGGCATGGGCAAGCTGGGCGGGGCCGAACTCAATGTCTCGTCGGACATCGACCTGGTGTTCGTCTACGACCTCGACGGCGAGTCCGACGGCCCGGTGCCGCTGTCGAATTTCGACTACTTCGCGCAACTCGTGCGCCGCGTCGTGCCGCTGCTCGCGGACCCGACAGCCGACGGCTTCGTCTTCCGTGTCGACACGCGCCTGCGGCCCAATGGCGACAGCGGACCGCCGGTGGTCAGCCTGGCCATGCTGGAAGAATATTTCCAGGTGCAGGGGCGCGAGTGGGAGCGCTTCGCCTGGCTCAAGAGCCGCGTGGTCTCGCCGGTTGCGAGCAGCCAGGCGCAAGTCGCCTCGCATGCGCTCGAAGCCGTGGTCGAGCCCTTCGTGTGGCGCCGCTATCTCGACTTCGCCATGCTCGAAGCCCTGCGCAGCCTGCACCGGCAGATTCGCGTCGAGGCGAGCAAGCGCGCCGCCGCGCGTCCCGACAAGGCCAATGATGTCAAGCTCGGACGCGGCGGTATCCGCGAAATCGAATTCATCGTGCAACTGCTGCAGGTGGTGCGCGGCGGCCGGCAGCCGCAAATTCGTTGCCGCAACACCCTGCAAGCGCTGGCACTGCTGGTGGAGGCCGGACTGCTGCAGGCCGACACCAGCACGCGTCTCGCCGAAAGCTACACCTTCCTGCGCCGGCTGGAACACCGCATCCAGTACCTGGACGACGCCCAGACCCACAGCCTGCCGACCGACGACACCGATCTCGATCATCTCGCCCAGGCCATGGGCCAGTCCTTGCTGACCTTGCATCCCCAAGTCAAACGTCCGACCTGCGGACTGCTGCGCGAGCTTGACGCGGTGCGCGAATTCGTCGCCGGTGAGTTCGATGCCCTGTTGCATGCCGGACCACGCTGCGTCGGCTGTAAAAAGCCGGCCGACTCGCTCGATGCGCTGCGCCACAGCCTGGCCAAATCGGGACTTGCCGGCGAGGCCAGCCACGCGCGGCTGAAGGCGCTGGAGCATTCGCCGCGCTACACGGCGCTGACCGACGCCGGACGCGGGCGGATGCTGCGGGTGATCGAGCGCGGCGTCGCCATCGCCGCCAGCGGCCGCGACCCCGACCTAACGCTGGCGCGCCTGCTCGACGTGTTGGAGGCCATTGGCCGGCGCGAAACCTACCTCGCCTTCTTCGCCGAGCAACCGCAAGCCTTGACCCGCCTCATCAGCGTGCTCGACGCCTCGAGTTGGGCGGCCGACTACATCAAGCGCAACCCCATGGTGGTGGACGAGCTGCTCGACGCGCCACGCGAGCGCTTCAGCGTGAACGCCTGCATCGCCGACTTCGAGCAGCAGCGCGCGCGCCTGCTCAAGCGCACGGCCTGGGATGCGGGCGAAGGGCTGGACATCATCCGCCGCGTCTTTCACACCGAACTCTTCCGCACCCTGGTGCGCGACCTCTCCGGTCAGCTTACAGTCGAGCAGGTGGCCGACGACCTCTCCGCCCTGGCTGACGCCAGCATCGACCAGGCCATCCACTGGTGCTGGAACGAGTTGCCCCAGCGCCACCGTGAGCAACCCGCTTTCGCCGTCATCGCCTACGGCAAGCTCGGCGGCAAGGAATTGGGTTACGGCAGCGACCTCGACCTCGTGTTCCTGTTCGACGACCCTCACACCGAAGCGCCCGAACGCTACGGCGCCTTCGCCCGCAAACTCGTGTGGTGGCTCACCGCCACGACCGCCGCCGGCGACTTGTTCGAGATCGACACCCGGCTGCGTCCCAACGGCAACGCCGGCCTGCTGGTGACCACGCTCGACGCCTTCGCCGCCTACCAACTCGGTCGCGGCGGCAACACCGCCTGGACCTGGGAGCATCAAGCCTTGACGCGTGCGCGCTGCTGCGCCGGCGATGCCACCATCGGCGCACGTTTCGAGGCCATTCGCGAGCAGGTTCTGCGCATGCCGCGCGACGCCACGGCGCTGCAGCGCGAAATCATCGCCATGCGCCGCAAGGTGGCCGATGGCCACCCCAATCGCACGGCACTGTTCGACCTCAAGCACGACGAAGGCGGCATGGTCGATGTCGAGTTCGCCGTGCAGGCGCTGGTGCTCGAGCACGCCTGCGCACATGCCGAACTGGTGGCGGACATCGGCAATATTGCGCTGCTGCAGTGGATCGAGGCGCTGGGCTTGCTGCCTGCCGGGGTCGGCCAGGCTGCGGCCGACGCCTACCGCCAACTGCGCAAACTGCAGCATCAGGCGCGCCTGAGCGGCGCCCTGCATGCGGCCCATGTGCTGCCCGAAGTGGTGGGCCGCGAACGCGCGGCGGTACGCGCGCTCACGGCGGCGGTGTTCGGTGCGACGCCCGCCGGCGAGCAGTTGCCCGAACAACAACAGCCAGGGCACCTTGCCGCCCCGACGCTGCACGCCTGAACGGGGCCTGCGAAGCGACCTCTTTGCTAGGATGCGTTGATGAACAGTTTGACTGAACTTCGCCGCCACGGCGGCATCGTCGCCGACACTGCCGAGTACCTGCAACTGCCCCGGTTGCAGCCCCAGGACGCCACCACCAACCCCAGCTTGGTACTGCGTGCCGTGCGACTGGCGGACTACGCGCACATGTTCCATTCCCAGGAGGTGGCCGGCGCCGTGCGTCACGACCCCGACTTGGCGATGGACCGCCTGCTGGTGCGCTTCGGCTGCGAGATCCTGCAGCGCGTCCCCGGGCGCGTCTCCACCGAGATCGACGCCAGGCTGTCGCATGAGACCCAGGCCACGTTGGCACGCGCGCGCCGCATCATCGCGCTGTACGCCGCTAATGGCGTGGCGCGCGAGCGGGTGCTGATCAAAATCGCCACCACTTGGGAGGGCATCGAGGCGGCCCGGCTGCTGGCGGCCGAGGGTATCGCCTGCAACATGACCCTGCTGTTTTCCTTCGCCCAGGCGCGCGCCTGCGCCGCCGTCGGGGTGCAACTCATCTCGCCCTTCGTCGGCCGCATCACCGACTGGTATCGCCAGCAGGCCGGTCCCGCTTGGAACGCCGAGGCCATGCGTGGGCCGAACGACCCCGGGGTGAAGGCGCTGCTGCGCATCTGGCGTTTCTACAAGGCCCGCGGCATCGCCACGGAGGTGATGGGCGCGAGCTTTCGCGAAACAGCGCAGATCGCCGCCATCGCCGGCTGCGATCTGCTCACCGTGTCGCCGGCCCTGCTGGACGCGCTGGCCGAATCCACCGCGCCCATGCCACGGCAACTCGATCCGCGCAACGCCGGGACCCCGGAAGATGACGCGCCACTGCCGCTGACCCAAGCCCAGTTCGCCGCCGCGCTTGGCGCCGACCCGATGAGCAGCGCCAAGCTCGCGGAAGGCATCGCGCAGTTCAGCGCCGACACGGTCACGCTGCTGGACTTGTTGCGGGCCTGAGCCTGGCGCGCACGATCTGCGCGCACCCCGCAGATCCATGGCGTCCCTCTACATGGCCCGCTTGTTCCTGCCCGGGCCGCTGTCGGCCGGCTCGCTCGATTTGCCGCGTGACGTCGTGCGCCATGTACAAGCTCTGCGCCTGCGTGTCGGCGACGATCTCACCGTGTTCGACGGTCTCGGTGGTGAGTGGCAGAGTGTCCTGGTCAGCCCGCCACCTGCGGCGCGCGTCGAGCTTGTGCGCCATGCCGCGATCGAGCGTGAACTGCCTTCCCATGTGACCCTGGCCGTGGGCATGCCGGCCAACGAACGCATGGACTGGTTGGCAGAAAAGGCCACCGAACTCGGCGCCGCGCAGGTGCAACCGCTGATGACCGCGCGCTCGGTGCTGCGACTGGACGGCGAGCGCGCCGCGCGCCGCGCCGCCCACTGGCAGGCCGTGGCACAAGCGGCCTGCGAGCAATGCGGCCGCAACCGCTTGCCACACATCGCCGTGCCCACGCGCCTCGACGCCTGGTTGGCCGGACTGCCAGCAGCAGGCGACGGTTCTGGCACTGCTGGACGCTGCCTGCTGGCGGCCCCCGGCGATGGCCAGGCCCTGCCCTTCGCCACCTGGGCCGCAGGGTTGACAAGCAGCCAGAACCTGCTGGCACTCAGTGGCCCCGAGGGCGGACTGGACCCCGACGAAATCGCGTGGGCGCAAAGCGCGGGTTTTGTCGCCGTCAGCCTCGGGCCACGGGTTTTGCGCGCTGAAACGGCACCGCTGGCGCTGCTGGCGGCACTGGCGGCTCGAGTTCCGCTGGACTGATGGCTGGCGGTGATGTGGCCGGCTCCGGGGCAGCCGGCGATCCCTGCGGTTGCATGCTGCCGAACTCGCGCGCGAGGTAAGTCTCGCCATGCTCCAGCACGAAATAGCGAAAGGCTTCGGCCGAAGGCGAAAGCATTTTGCTCGAGGTATTGACCACATGCCAGCGCCGCACCAGCGGCAGGCCCTCCAGGTCGGGCACACCGATCATGCTGGTGCGCAGTTCCATGCCGATGCTGTGCAGCGACAGGAAGCTGATGCCCATGCCCGACATCACCGTCTGCTTGATGGTCTCGTTGCTCGCCAGCTCCATCTCGGTGCGAATGTCCACCCGGTATTCCCGCAGGTATTCCTCCATCGCGGCGCGCGTCCCCGAGCCGCTCTCGCGAATGATGAAGCCATAGTTGGCCAGCGCGCTGGCCGGGCTCTGCTCGCCGAACATCAGCGGATGATCGGGCGCGCAGACGATGCCCAGCGGGTGCGCCGCGAACGGCTCGGCCCGGGTCGCGATTTCGCGCGGCGGCCGGCCCATGATGGCCAGGTCCAGGTCATTGCGCTGCATCTGCGCCACCAGCTGCTCGCGATTGCCCACCACCAGCCGCGCCTCGATATGCGGATGCTCTTCGCGAAACAGCTTGAGCAGGCGCGGCACGAAATACTTCGCCGTGCTCACCATGCCGATGGTCAGCCGGCCCGACTCCAGGCCGCGGAATCTGGCCAGCGCGTCCTCGGCGTCCTTGAGGGTCGACAGCATGCGCCGCGCGTACACCAACAGGTATTCTCCAGTCATGGTGAGGCTGACGGATTTGCCGTTGCGCTCGAACAGCGGCAGACCCACCTGCAGCTCCAGATCGCGGATCTGCATGGAAATGGCCGGCGGCGTCAGGTGCAGGTCTTTCGCCGCCTTGCCGAAATTGAGGTGGCGGGCCGCGGCCACAAACACACGCAACTGGCGCAGGGTGATGTTTTTCATCAGAAATCCTGAATTGAGAATCAAGAAATTGTGAATTTACCTTAAGTCATTGCAGGCTTATAGTTGTTGACACGGCTGTTGCACCCAAAACAGCGGCAATCTGAAGGCATCCGGGCAGCGCTCAAAACATGAAGCCGCGCCCGAACCGTTGTGAACGGGCTCAAAGGGCAACCAATGGGCTTTTACCGCAGTCGCTGTGTTCTGTTCATGCGAGTCTCCGTTAATTCTGACTGCGGGCTTTTTCAAGGGCCCTGAATCCCCGGCCGTCTCACGAAGAGGCGGCTCATGGCCTTTGAAAAAGCCGTTCGGAGCCGACCGCGTTCAGGGGCGTCAGCCGTCGGGCTCTTGCCGGATCGTCGGGCGCAGAACTGGAGACGAACAAGGCAACACCCAACGACCGGCGCAACGATCCAGCCAGGAGGATTGCACCGGCCTAGGCCACGAACCATGCCCCGCAACCGGTCGCGCCAAGTTGGGCTTGCCTTGTGCGGCCTCACGGATCCGCGGGAAACCGCGGGATCGAACCACGACGGGCCCTGCCAACCCGAGACGAACCTGGAGTCCCACCATGCAGCAAGGCCGCACCACCATTTCCAAATTCCTCATCGAGCAGCTCCGCGGCGCGGAGGACCAGGCCGATCTGGCCGCCTTGCTGATCGACGTCACCGCCGCGGTCAAGGCCATCGCCGCGATGACGGCCAAGGGAGCTCTGGGCGGCTTCCTTGGCTCGCTGGGCAGCGAGAACGTGCAAGGCGAAGTGCAGAAGAAACTCGACGTGTTGTCGAACGATGCCATGATCCAGTCCTGCGAATGGGGCGGTCTGGTGGCGGGCATGGCCTCCGAGGAAATGGACGACCCCTACACCTTGCCCAAAGAGTTCGAGCGCGGTCCCTACATGCTGGTGTTCGATCCGCTCGATGGCTCCTCGAACATCGATGTCAATGTCTCGGTCGGCACGATTTTCTCGGTGCTGCGCCACACCCGGATCGGCGATCCCGCCGTGGCCGATTACCTCCGCCCCGGGACGGAGCAGGTGGCTGCCGGCTACGCCATCTACGGTCCCTCGACCATGATGGTCATCACTGTGGGCAAGGGCACGCACGGCTTCACCCTCGACCGCGAAATCGGCAATTTCGTCCTCACCCATCCCAACCTCTGGATTCCCGAGGACACCAATGAGTACGCCATCAACAGCAGCAACGAGCGATTCTGGGAGCCGCCGGTGCAGCGCTATGTGGCCGAATGCAAGGCCGGCAAGACCGGCGATCGCGGCCGCGACTTCAACACCCGCTGGATTGCCTCGATGGTGGCCGACGTGCACCGCATCCTGATGCGCGGCGGCATTTTCATGTACCCCAAAGACGCGAAAGATCCGGGCAAGCCGGGACGCCTGCGCCTGATGTACGAAGCCAACCCCATCGGCTTCATCATTGAACAGGCAGGCGGCGCCGCGTCCACCGGGCGCGAACGCATTCTCGACGTGCAACCCAGCGCACTGCACCAGCGCGTGCCAGTGATGCTGGGCTCCAGGAACGAGATCGAGCGTCTGGTGCGCTATCACCGCGAATACGATTGCGGTGCTGACAAACCCTTTGCTTCTCCGCTGTTCAAGGACCGCTCGCTCTACAGCAGCGACGACGTGCGGGTCTGATCCGGCTGCCTCCCACGGCATCCGTCATTCAACCCGTTGCCCAAACCGGCCCAGACCGCAGACCACCACTTCCGTCCACCCACATTCCGGTTGGCGCGGGCTGCCCTGCGGCTTTCCAGATTTTTCTCTTCTCCACCCACGCCATGTCAGCCAAACACCCCATCATTGCCATCACGGGCTCGTCGGGAGCCGGCACCACCACGGTGATGCGCAGCTTCCAGCACATTTTCCGCCGCGAGAAGCTCACCGCGCAGATCATCGAGGGGGACTCCTTCCACAAGTTCAACCGGATGGAGATGCGCGAAGAGATGAAAAGCCGGGAGGCCGCCGGCAATCTCAATTTCAGCCATTTCGGACCTGACGCCAACCTGTTGGGCGAACTGGAAGGTTTGTTCAAGACCTATGGCGCGACAGGCAGCGGCAAGGTGCGAAAATATATCCATGACGCAGCCGAGGCGACCGAATACGGGGTCGAGGCGGGCAACTTCACCGACTGGAAAGACATCGCTCAAGGTTCCGATCTGATGTTCTACGAAGGCTTGCATGGCGGTTACGCCGACGGCACCATCGACGTGGCCAAGCAGGTCGATCTGTTGGTGGGCGTGGTGCCCATCATCAACCTGGAGTGGGTGCAAAAACTCCACCGTGATCAGGTCCAACGCGGCTATTCGCAGGAGGCGGTGATGGACACCATCCTGCGGCGCATGCCAGATTACATCTACCACATCACGCCCCAGTTCTCACGCACCCACGTGAACTTCCAGCGTGTGCCCACGGTGGATACATCCAACCCTTTTATTGCCAAAGATATCCCCTCCCTGGACGAGAGCATGGTGGTGATTCGCTTCGCCGATCCGCACGGCATCGACTTCCCTTATCTCATTTCCATGCTGCACGACTCCTGGATGACCCGCCCCAACACCCTGGTGGTGCCCGGCGGCAAGATGGGCCTGGCGATGCAGCTGATTTTCACCCCCATGATCCTGCGCCTGATGGACATCAAGCGCCGCGCTGGCTGAAACGCCGGCACGCCCAACGTCCCCTTCGCGAGAACTCCCATGAACGCGCACAACGAACTGTTCCCCGTCATCGACCCGACCCAGCGTCGCCGTCTGGCCAACGCCATCCGCTTCCTCGCCATCGACGGCGTCGAGGCGGCCACATGCGGCCACCCTGGCGCCCCCATGGGCATGGCCGACATTGCCGAAGTGCTGTGGCGCAACCACATGCACCATAACCCGGCCAACCCGCAGTGGCCCGACCGCGACCGCTTCGTGCTGTCCAACGGCCACGGCTCGATGCTGATCTACGCCCTGCTGCATCTCACCGGCTACGACTTGCCCATCGGTGAGCTCAAGCGTTTCCGCCAACTGCACAGCAAGACCCCGGGGCACCCCGAAGTCGGTTACACCCCGGGCGTGGAAACCACCACCGGGCCACTGGGCCAGGGCCTGGCCAATGCCGTGGGCATGGCCCTCGCCGAGCACATGCTGGCGCGCAAGTTCAACCAGCCGGGACATGAGATCGTCAACCACCACACCTATGTGTTCCTGGGTGACGGCTGCCTGATGGAGGGCATCAGCCACGAGGTGTGCTCGCTCGCCGGCACGCTCAAGCTGAACAAGCTCATCGCCTATTACGACGACAACGGCATCTCGATCGACGGCCATGTCGAGCATTGGTTCACCGACAACACCGCGCTGCGCTTCCAGTCCTACGGCTGGAACGTGATCGGCCCGATCGACGGCCACGACGCACTGGCGGTGGAGCGCGCCACCGCCGAGGCCAAGACCAGCGGCGACAAGCCCACGCTCATCATCTGCCGCACCACGATCGGCTGGGGCTCACCCCACAAGGCCGGTACCCACGACGCGCATGGCACAGCGCTGGGCAGCGCCGAAGCCGAGGCCACGCGCAAGGCGCTGGGCTGGGAGTACGGGCCGTTCGAGATCCCGCAGGACATCTACGACGCCTGGAACGCCAAGATCCACGGCGCCAAGCTGGAGGCCGACTGGAACCAACGCTTCGCCGCCTACGCGAAAGCCCATCCGGCCCTTGCCGCCGAATACAGGCGCCGCATGGCCGGCGACCTGCCCGCCAACTGGGCCGAGACGGTGCAGACCCTCTACACCAGGGCCCGTGCCGTCACCGCGCCCACCGCCACGCGCAAGTCGTCGCAGATCGCGCTCGAAACCCTGGTTCCCGCATTGCCCGGCATGTTCGGCGGCTCGGCCGACCTCACCGGCTCCAACCTCACCGCGGTGAAAGACTCCAAGCCGTGGGCCCATGCCAAGAGCGGCGAGGTGGTGAACTACCTGTCGTACGGCGTGCGCGAATTCGGCATGACGGCGATGATGAACGGCATGGCGCTGCACATGGGCTTCCTGCCCTACGGCGGCACCTTCCTGATGTTCTCCGACTACGCCCGCAACGCCGTGCGCATGAGCGCGCTGATGAAGCAGCGCGTGGTGCATGTGTTCTCGCACGACTCCATCGGCCTGGGCGAAGACGGCCCCACCCACCAAGCGGTGGAGCAGGCGCCGAGTTTGCGCCTGATTCCGAACCTCGATGTCTGGCGTCCGGGCGACGTGCTCGAAACCGCCGTGGCCTGGAGATGCGCCGTCGAGCGCATGACCGGACCGAGCGCCTTGCTGTTGTCGCGCCAGAATGTGATGTCGAGTCCGCACCCCGAAGGCGCCGAGGCCCACATCGCGCGTGGTGGTTACATCCTGGCCGAAGCCTCCGGCAAACCCCAAGTGGTGCTGATCGGCACCGGCTCGGAAGTGGAGATCGCGCTCAAGGCGCAGAAGCTGCTGGAGGCTGCAGGCGTGGCCGCGCGCGTGGTGTCCATGCCCTGCACCGCCGCCTTCGACCGCCAGGACGAGGCCTACCGCAACACCGTGCTGCCGCTGTTCGTGCCGCGTGTTGCGGTGGAAGCGGCACAGCCCGACTTCTGGCGCAAGTACGTCGGCCTGTCCGGCGGCGTGGTCGGCATCGCCACCTTCGGCGAATCGGCCCCGGCGTCCGATCTGTACAAGCACTTCAAGATCACCCCCGAGCACACCGCCGACGTGGCCCAGGCCGTACTGCGCATGCACGCCGCGCGGCACGAGGCGGAAGACGGCAATGTCGTGCGCTCGATGAATTGAGCGGCGAGCACGGACCATGTTCGATCTGGTGATGTTCGACCTCGACGGCACGCTGGTGCAGACCGCGCCGGAGATTGCCGATGCCGTCAACGACCTGCTGCGCGAGCAATCCCTGCCCGAAGTGGCCGAGGATTTGATCGCCACCTGGATCGGCCACGGCACCCGCGAGCTGATGACCCAGGCCTACGCCCATGCCACGCAAATCGACACCGGCACCTTGCGCCGCACAGGCACCATGGATCGGCTCATGCCGCGCTTCACCGTGTTCTACGAACAACGCTGCGGCACACGCAGCCGGCTGTATCCGCAGGTGCTGGAGACGCTGCGCACGCTGCGCCAGACCGAGGTGCGCATGGCGGTGGTCACCAACAAGGAACAGCGTTTCACCAACACCGTGCTGATGGCCCACCAGATTCGCCCGTTCTTCGACATGGTGATTGCCGGCGACACCCTGGCCAGCAAGAAGCCCGATCCGCTGCCGGTGCGCTACTGCCTCGACGCGTTCAAGGTGCCCGCAAGCCGCGCCCTGTTCGTCGGCGATTCGCAGATCGACGTCGACACTGCGCGCGCCGCCGGCGTCACCGTCTGGGCCGTACCCTATGGCTACAACCTCGGCAACCCCATTGCCCAGGCTGCACCGGGCCGCGTCATCACGACCCTTGCCGCCGTGGCTGAAGCCGTGGCCAGCAGCGCACCGCAACGCTGCCTGGCCTGAGTCGGCGCACCATTTTCCGCGTCCTTCCCGCGTTCTCGATACCACCGTCTCCCCCTCCCAACCTTCCCCCATCCAGCCAGGAGTATTTCGATGACCATTCGCGTTGCCATCAATGGTTTTGGCCGCATCGGACGCATGGCGTTCCGTGCCGTGGCGCAAGAAGCCGAGTTCAGCGATCTTGAAATCGTTGCCATCAACGACCTGCTCGAACCCGGCTATCTGGCCTACATGCTCGAGTTCGACTCGGTGCACGGCCGCTTCGACGGCACCATCGCGGTCGATGGCAGCCATCTGGTGGTCAACGGCAAGAAGATCCGCCTCACCGCCGAGCGCGATCCCGCCAACCTGAAATGGGACGAGGTCAAGGCCGATGTCGTGATCGAGGCCACCGGCTTCTTCCTCACGCTCGACACCTGCCAGAAGCACATCGACGCCGGCGCCAAGAAGGTGGTGCAGTCGGCTCCCTCGAAAGACGCCACGCCCATGTTCGTCTACGGTGTGAACCACGCCAGATACGCCGGTGAAGCCATCGTTTCCGCCGCCTCCTGCACCACCAACTGCCTGGCCCCGGTGGCCAAGGTGCTGAACGACAGCTTCGGCATCAAGCGCGGCCTGATGACCACGGTGCACGCCGCCACCGCGACGCAGAAAACCGTGGACGGCCCGTCGAGCAAGGACTGGCGTGGCGGTCGCGGCATCCTGGAAAACATCATCCCGTCCAGCACCGGCGCAGCCAAGGCCGTGGGCGTGGTGTTGCCGGAACTCAACAAAAAGCTCACCGGCATGGCCTTCCGCGTGCCCACCTCCGACGTCTCCGTGGTCGACCTCACCGTCGAGTTGAACCGGGAGGCCAGCTACGCCGACATCTGCAAGGCGATGCAGGCGGCGTCCGACGGCCCGCTCAAGGGCGTGCTCGGTTACACCAGCGAAAAGGTGGTATCCACCGACTTCCGCGGCTGCTCCATGCCGTCGATTTTCGATGCCGAGGCCGGCATCGCGCTCGACTCCACCTTCGTCAAGGTCGTGGCCTGGTACGACAACGAATACGGCTACACCTGCAACATGATGCGCTTCGTCAAGCATGTCGCCTCCCACTGATCTGCGCCGGCGCGGCCGCTCGCTGCGGCGCGCGGCCGCCTTCATGACCCCCGAGAAGCAGCCCCATGCACATTCTGACCTTTGAAGAAGTCTGTCAGCGCGGCCTCGCCCAGGACAAGCGCGTGTTCATTCGCGCCGACCTGAATGTGCCGCTGAACGACCGGGGCGCCATCACCGAAGACACCCGCGTGCGCGCATCCGTGCCGGCCATCCGCATGGCGCTGAACGCAGGCGCCGCCGTGATGGTCACCTCCCACCTGGGGCGCCCGACCGAGGGGGAGTTCAAACCCGAGGACTCGCTCGCCCCGGTGGCCAAGCGCCTGTCCGAGC
Source organism: Pseudomonadota bacterium (assembly GCA_021783435.1). The sequence goes on from JAJXUC010000048.1 coordinate 15,735, forward strand.
TGCTGGGCTGCCCCGTCCCCCTGGTGCGGAACTGGGTGGACGGCGGCTTCGAGTTGCGCCCCGGCGAAGTGGTGCTGTTGGAGAACTGCCGCCTGAACAAAGGCGAGAAGAAGAACGACGACATCCTGGCGCAAAAAATGGCCAAGCTCGCCGATATCTTCGTGCACGACGCTTTCGGCACGGCGCACCGCGCCGAGGCAACGACCCACGGCATCGCCAAGTACACGGCCATCGCCTGCGCCGGACCGCTGCTCGCGGCCGAGATCGACGCCGTCAACCGTGCGTTGGCCGATCCGGCACGGCCGCTGTTGGCCATCGTCGCCGGCTCCAAGGTGTCCACCAAGCTCACCATCCTGCAAAGCCTGGCCGACAAAGTTGACGGGCTCATCGTCGGCGGCGGCATTGCCAACACGTTCATGCTGGCCTGCGGGTTGCCGATCGGCAAGAGCCTGGCCGAACCGGACCTTCTCGACGCCGCCCGCCTGGTCATGGACAAGATGAAGGCGCGCGGCGCCGAAGTGCCCATTCCCGAAGACGTGGTCGTGGCCAAGCAGTTCAGTGCCACGGCCGAAGCCACGGTGAAAGACGCCAGGGACGTGGCCGCTGACGATCTGATCCTCGACATCGGCCCCAAGACCGCGGCCAAACTGGCAGCCAAGCTCAAGGCGGCAGGCACCATCGTCTGGAACGGCCCGGTGGGCGTGTTCGAGTTCGACGCCTTCGCCAACGGCACCAAGACCCTGGCCACGGCCATCGCCGAAGGCACGGGCTTCTCCATCGCCGGTGGTGGCGACACCCTGGCGGCGATCGCCAAGTACGGCATCACCGACAAAATCGGCTACATCTCCACCGGCGGGGGCGCATTCCTCGAGGTGTTGGAGGGCAAGACCCTGCCGGCTTTCGACATCCTGCAACAGCGTTCACGCACCCCCTTGTCCTGAATCCGCTGTCACGACCCCAATCCCTTTTTTCCATCCCGGAGTCCGTCATGGCCCTCATTTCACTGCGTCAATTGCTCGACCACGCCGCCGAGCATTCCTACGGCGTCCCCGCCTTCAACGTCAATAACCTCGAACAGGTGCGCGCCATCATGGAAGCGGCCGACGAGACTGACGCGCCCGTCATCCTGCAGGCCTCCGCCGGTGCCCGCAAGTACGCCGGCGCCCACTTCCTGCGCCACCTCATCGAGGCCGCGGTGCAAGAGTGGCCGCACATCCCCGTGGTCATGCACCAGGATCACGGCACCAGCCCCGGCGTGTGCCAACGCTCCATCCAGCTCGGCTTCTCGTCGGTGATGATGGACGGCTCGCTGGGCACTGACGGCAAGACCCCGACCACCTACGCGTACAACGTCGATGTCACCCGCCGCACCGTGGACATGTCGCACGCCTGCGGCGTGTCGGTCGAAGGCGAGCTGGGCTGCCTGGGGTCGTTGGAAACCGGCACCGCCGGTGAGGAAGACGGCATCGGCGCCGAGGGCACGCTGGACCACAGCCAACTCCTGACCGACCCCGAAGAGGCCGCCGATTTCGTGAAGAAAACCCATGTGGACGCGCTGGCCATCGCCATCGGCACCAGCCATGGCGCCTACAAATTCACCCGCCCGCCGACCGGCGACATCCTCGCCATCGGCCGCATCAAAGACATCCATGCCCGCATCCCCAACACCCATCTGGTGATGCATGGCTCGTCCTCGGTGCCGCAGGAGTGGCTGAAAATCATCAACACCTATGGCGGTGACATGGGCGAAACCTATGGCGTGCCGGTGGAAGAAATCGTCGAAGGCATCAAGCACGGCGTGCGCAAGGTCAACATCGACACCGACCTGCGCATGGCCTCCACCGGCGCCACGCGCAAGTTCCTGGCCGAGCATCCGAAGGAGTTCGATCCGCGCAAATTCCTCATCGCCTCGACCAAGGCGATGAAAGACATCTGCAAGGCACGCTATGAAGCCTTCGGGACCGCAGGCAACGCCTCGAAGATCAAACCGATCAACCTCGACGACATGGTCGGCCTGTACGAAAAAGGCAAGCTCGATCCCAAGGTCAACTGACCATTCACAGTCACGACGCGCTGCGTCGCGCAGCCCTCAACCCCGGCCTTGCGCCGGGGTTGTCGTCTGGACGGCGCGCCCCTAATCCCGCACCAGGAGATTCTCATGGCAGCCACCGCCGACCCTCTGCAACGCGGCTTCGCCGCGCCTGATTTTTCCCTGCCCGGTGTGGATGGACGCACCTGGAGCCTGTCCGATGTGCGCGGCCCCAACGGCACCCTGGTCATGTTCATCTGCAACCACTGCCCCTATGTGCAGGCCGTGGCCGATCGCATGGTGCGCGATGCGCGCGAACTGCGCGCCCTGGGCGTGCACACCGTGGCCATCAGCAGCAATGATGTGGCCGCCTACCCCGAGGACTCGTTCGACCACATGCAGTTGTTCGCCGCGCAGCACGGCTTCGGCTTCCCCTACCTTGACGACGCATCGCAGGCGGTCGCCCGCGCCTATGGCGCCGTCTGCACGCCCGACTTCTTCGGCTTCAACGCCGATTTGAAGCTGCAGTACCGCGGCCAGCTCGACGCTTCGCGCAAACAGGCCGCCACGCCCGACGTGCGCCGCGACCTGTTCGAGGCCATGAAGCAGATCACCGCAACCGGCATCGGCCCCGAGGAGCAAGTCCCCAGCATCGGCTGCTCGATCAAATGGAAGGACGAGGCCTGAACGCCTCACGCTCACCTTGTTCGCTGCCCCCTCGAAGGGGAGCCCCTCCCTTGGGGCGGCCCGGCGCGAAGGGCCGCTTCTCCGAATGCCGCCATGAACACACTCCAAGCCCTGATTTTTGACGTCGACGGCACGCTGGCCGAAACCGAGCGCGACGGCCACCGCATCGCCTTCAACCAGGCGTTTGCCGACGCCGGTCTGGATTGGCACTGGGACATGCCCACCTACGGTCGCCTGCTCGCCATCACCGGCGGCAAGGAACGCCTGCTGGCGTATTGGCAGGAGGTCGATCCGCAGGCCGCACGAGGGCCGGACGCCGCCGGGTTGATTGCCGAGCTGCACCGCCGCAAGACCGCGCACTATGTGCGCCTCGTGGCCGAAGGCGGCATGGCCCTGCGTCCCGGTGTGCGGCGCTTGCTGCTCGAGGCGCGCGACGCCGGCCTGCGCCTGGCCATCGCCACCACAACCACGCCCGACAACGTCGAAGCCCTGCTGCGCGCCACGCTGGGCGCGAACGGCATGGCGATGTTCGCGTGCATCGGCGCCGGCGATGCCGTGCCACGCAAGAAACCCGACCCCGGCATCTACGCCTGGGTGCTGGAGCGCTTGCGCCTGGACCCGCAGCAATGCGTGGCTTTCGAGGACTCGGCCAACGGCCTGCGAGCCGCCCTCGGCTCCGGGCTGCCCACGGTGATCACCACCGGCAGCTACACCGCCGGCGAAGCCTTCCCCGGAGCGCTGGCGCTACTCGACGGGCTGGGCGAACCGCAGGCCCCGGCAAGCGGCCATGTCGGGCAGCAGGCCTGGACCGGCTGCGTCGACCTGGCCACGCTACAGGCCTGGATCAGCGCCGTTTGACGCCTGGCCTGCGAAGCTTCACCCCACCACACTGATCGACTCGGGCGGCAGCGTGATGGGCTGCAGGGCGAGCGGTCTGACCCGGTGCTCCAGGGTGGCGTCGCCCGATGGTTCGGGTCGGCGCAGCCAGGCCTGGTGCAAGGCGGCTCGGGCGTTCACCCAATCGCCCAGATCCACCCGAATCGGCGTGGCGCCGAGATTCACCAGCAGCACGCGGCTGCCCTGCGCGCCGATGAAGCTGGCGCCCTGCAGGACGGCCTGCGTGGTTGGCGCGGGATAGGCGCCGTCGACGCCGGGGAAGCGCAGTTTCTCGAAGTCCTGCGCACCCGCCAGGGCGACGCCGAGCACATGCCGCGAGGCGACCCATGGGGCGCACACCGAGGGCGCGCCACCCGCCCAATGCGCGGTGCCGCACAGCTTGCCAACGCCGGGCCTGGCTGGGGGCACATGGCCCTGGTCCAGCGCCTGCAACACGGCGACCACGCCACGCAGTTGCAGCGCCCAGGCCTTGGCCAGCGGGACTCGCCGGGCGCTGGGGCCGACCAGTGCCGCCCCTGCGTCCCATGTGCGCGGCAGAGCGCGCATCACGTCGTCGGGGCCGACTCCGGTGAACAGGGGGCGGGGGGTAGCCTGTGCCTGGGTCAAGCCGCACAAGCAGACCAGGCCGAGGTGGACAAACAGGGAACGACGCAAGGGCAGCATGGTGTGCAAGGTGATGACATGGAATCGGCGCGCTTGGCACTCTGAATCGCCGAAGGGCCAGAAATTCCCGCTGGAGCAACACCTTGGGTATCCGGCTGTCAGGATGCGCTTCCGGCCTTTGCGCATGGCGCCGAGCGCGCCCTGCAGATCCTGGCGCGCGTCGCCGGACCACTTTGGAGGCGGGCCGAACGCCAATGCGCGGGGGTTCAGTGCGCCGCCAACAGCACCAGTCTGGCGCCGTGCGGGCTGGCAGCGGGCAGCGGGGCCGCGGCTTGCGCCATGGCGAGCGCCAGATGGCGTACCGCCTCCCAGGGCTCGTGCGGAATGCCGGGCGGACGCAATCCTTTGACGGCGCGATCACAGGCCGCGGCACGCAACAACAAGCCCTCCAGCAGCGGCAGCCCGAGGTGCGGCAAGGCGCGCTGCAGCAGCTTTTCCTTCGGCCCCCAGATGCGGTTGGCGCGCGCCAGTGTGGTGAAACTCTCGCCCGCGTCGAGCCCCTGGCGCAGGCGCAGCCAGGCCCGCACCTCCTCGGCCAGCGACCAATGCGCCAGCACCGGAGCCACGCCCTCGCCCTGCAGGCCTTCGAGCATGCGCAGCAGGCGCGGCAGATCGCCCGCCAGCACGCCTTCACCCAGGCGGAACACGCTGTAGCGCGCCGCGCCCTGCACCAGGTCTTCCACCTGCGCCGGATCCAGTTCGCCGGGCGAGACCAGCAGCGCGAGTTTTTCCACTTCCTGGTGTGCGGCAAGCAGATTGCCTTCGGTACGCGCCACCAGCATGTCCAGGCAGATCTGGCCGGCGGTGCCGCTGGGCATGCGCAGACCGTGGCGCGCCAGACGGGTGCGCATCCAGGCGCCGAGCTGGTCGGCTTCGATGCTGTCCACCCGCACCGCGACGCCGGCGTCCGCCAAGCGGCTGAACCAGTCGGATTTCTGTGTGGCGGCATCCAGTCGCGGCAACAGCACCAGCATCAGCACATCGGCGCTGGTCTCCTGCGCCAGGGCCGCCAGGGCCTGGGCGCCGTCGCGGCCGGGTTTGCCGGTGGGCAGGCGAATTTCGATCAGCTTGCGCTCGCCGAACAGGCTGAGTTCGCGGCTTTGCGCCAGCAGCATGTCCCAGTCGAAGCCGCGCTCGACCTGGTGTTGCTCGCGCGTGGTGTAGCCCTGCGCCTGGGCGCTGGCGCGAATCGCATCCACCGCCTCGTTCACCAGCAGCAGTTCGTCGCCAAACACGGTGTAGGGGCCGCGCAGACCGGCGTCCAGACGGGCTTGCAACTGGTCGGCGCGGATCTGCATGCTGTTGGAATCGGCGGCGAACGGTTCGCTCAGGGCGCGGAAGCTGGAGCCGCGGGCAGAGGCGCGCGCTTCACCGTGGAGAGCTGGAACATGATGCGGTTGACGATGTCTTGCCGCATGCCGCGATAGAGCAGGTCGGCCTCGTTGGCCTTGGCCAGTGTGGCCGACGTGCTGTAGCTCAGGCTGCTGCTCTGGCTGATGGTGGTGGGCGCAATCAGCACCTGGCCGGCCGGCGTCGTGAGTTGAAAGCTGACGGTTTCACGCAACTGGTATTGCGCCACGGTACCGTCGGCGTTGTAGGCCACCGCGGTTTGCGTCGGACTGTCGGAGAGCAGGGTGAAAATGGCCTGGGCCTGCTTCGGGTCGTTGGCGATGCGGGTGGCCGTGGTGCTGGCGATCTGGCGTTTGAGGTCGATGAGCAGGGGCCCGCCCGGCCCTTGCACCGCCAAGGTCGAAAACGCCAGATTGGTGGAGCCGCGCAGGTGGAAACCGCAACCGGCCAGCCACAGGGTGGCCGACAGGGCGAGGATGCACGTAGCGAAGCGTCGCGTCATGGCCGTATTGTCGCTGGGTCGGCTGCGTCCATCGGATCGCCGTTCACACCACCACGTTCACCAGGCGCCCGGGCACGACCACGACCTTCTTCGCCGCATGGCCTTCGCCGAATCTGGCGAACTCGGCGCTGGCCAGCGCGGCAGCTTCGATCACGCTCCTGTCGGCATGGGCCGGCACCTGCAGTGCGCCGCGCAGCTTGCCGTTGATCTGCAGCATCAGTTCCACCGTGTCCTGCACCAGCGCGGCGGGGTCCACCTGCGGCCAGGGCGCGTCGAGCAGATCGCCCTGCTGCGCGGCGTAGCCAAGATCCTGCCACAGGGCATGGGTGATGTGCGGCGTGGCGGGGTAGAGCACGCGCAGCAGAATGCCGAAGCCTTCACGCAGTGCGGCAGGCATGCCCGAAGCGGCCGTGTCGGCGCCCTCCAGGGCGTTGAGCATCTTCATCGCGCCCGAGACCACCGTGTTGTATTGCATGCGCCCGTAATCGAAGCTCACCTGCTGCAGGGTTTGATGCAACTCGCGGCGCAGTTTGCCCGGGGCCGCGGCGGGCTCTGCCGCGCTGGGAGACAAATCCTGCAACTTGAGGCCGAATGCCCACACCCGCTTCAGGAAGCGATGCGATCCTTCCACCGCCGCGTCGTTCCATTCCAGCGTGGCTTCCGGCGGGGCGGCGAACATGGTGAACAGACGCGCGGTGTCGGCGCCGTAGCGGTCGATCAGGTCTTGCGGATCGACGCCGTTGTTCTTGCTCTTGCTCATCGTGCCCACGCCGCCGTAGTCCACGGCGGAGCCGTCGGCCTTGAGCCTGGCGGCGGCGATCTTGCCCTGCGCGTCGAGCACGTTGTCCACGTCGTGCGGCCAGAAATACTCGATGCCGCCCTGCGGCGTCTTGCGCGAGTAGATGTGGTTGAGCACCATGCCCTGGGTCAGCAATCGCTTGAAGGGCTCGTCGGCCTGGATCAGGCCGAGATCGCGCATCACCTTGGTCCAGAAGCGCGCGTACAGCAGGTGCAGGATGGCGTGCTCGATGCCGCCGATGTACTGGTCCATCGGCATCCAGTAGTCGGTGCGGGCATCGACCATGGCGGCCTGGTTGTCGGCGCAGGTGTAGCGCATGAAGTACCAGCTCGAATCGACGAAGGTGTCCATGGTGTCGGTTTCGCGCCGGGCCGGTTTGCCGCATTGCGGGCAGGCCACGTCGACGAACGCCGCACACTGGTGCAGCGGGTTGCCGCTGCCGTCGGGAATCAGGTTGTTCGGCAACACCACCGGCAGGTCCTGTTCCGGCACCGGCACTGCGCCGCAGTCGTCGCAGTGGATGATGGGTATCGGCGTGCCCCAGTAGCGCTGGCGGCTCAC
>JAJXUC010000049.1 GCA_021783435.1 Pseudomonadota bacterium
GGCCGTCGTCGTGGCGGCCAACAAATGGGACAAGGTTGATGCGTATCAACGGCAGTTGTTCACCAACAGCCTGAACGAACGCTTGCCATTTCTGAGTTTTGCCCGCCAGCACGAGATCTCCGCGCTGAGCCGCAAGGGGCTTGGCGCCGTGCTCAAGTCGGTCAATGAGGCTTACAAGGCGGCTTTTACCAAATTGTCGACGCCTCGGCTGACCCGTGCCTTGCAGGAGGCCGTGGCTTTTCAACAGCCCCCGCGTGCCGGTACGGTACGGCCGAAGTTGCGTTATGCCCACCAGGGCGGGCAGAATCCGCCCGTGATCGTGATTCATGGCAACGCCTTGGACCGCGTACCCAACAGCTACACGCGCTACCTGGAGTCGCGTTTTTCAAAGGTGTTCAAGCTCAGCGGCACGCCGCTGCGCGTCGAATACCGCTCCTCACACAATCCCTACCAAAGCGAGCGTTGATCGGAATCCGGCCCACGTCTTTCGCGGCTCCTGTCAAGCCGTCAAGGCCACGCGAGTTGGGCTGGGTTTGTGCTATGGTGAGCCGGTACCGGCAGTTTCTGCAAAACAATCCTAACCGGAGTATTCCATGAGCAATAAAGGGCAGTTGCTACAAGACCCCTTCCTGAACCTGCTGCGCAAGGAGCATGTTCAGGTTTCGATTTACCTGGTCAACGGCATCAAGCTGCAGGGTCATATCGAATCATTCGACCAGTATGTCGTCCTTCTGCGCAATACAGTGACGCAGATGGTCTACAAACATGCCATCTCCACGGTCGTCCCTTCCCGTCCCGTGAGTTTCCACGTTGGTGAGTCTGAGTCCGACGCAGTCTGAGCGTATCCCCGGTGCCGTCCTCGTTGGGGTCGACACCGGACAACCGAATCCCGATCCCAAGCTCGGAGAATTGCGCGAACTGGCGCTTTCCGCCGGGCTTGCGCCGTCGGCCAGCCTGTGGAGCACACGCCGCAGGCTCGATCCGGCGCTCTATCTCGGTTCGGGCAAGGTGGCCGAACTCAAGCAGCAGGTCCAGGATACGCAAGCCTCCTGCGTGCTGTTCGACAATGCCCTATCCCCGGCGCAGCAGCGCAACCTTGAGAGCGAACTGGGTGTCGCCGTGTGGGACCGCACGGCGTTGATCCTGGAAATTTTCGCGCGCCGTGCGCGCAGCGGCGAAGGCAAACTGCAGGTCGAGCTGGCGCGTCTTCGCCACGCCGCGACACGGCTGGTTCGCGGCTGGACACACCTGGAACGGCAGCAGGGCGGTATCGGCCTGCGCGGAGGCCCGGGTGAAAAGCAGATCGAACTCGATCGCCGCATGCTGGAGGACAAGATCAAGGTTCTGCAGGTTCGATTGCGCAAACTCGAGCGCCAGCGTTCCACGCAGCGCCGTGCCCGCGCACGAGCCGGTCAGTTGCGTGTCTCCATCGTGGGCTACACGAACGCAGGCAAAAGCACCTTGTTCAATGCCCTCACGCATGCGCGCGGCTATGTGGCGGACCAGTTGTTCGCAACCCTGGATACGACAACGCGGCGCATCTACCTGGGCCCGGGGGCTTTTGCGGTGGTGTCCGACACCGTGGGCTTCATCCGGGATCTGCCGCACACGCTGGTTGACGCGTTCAAAGCCACACTCGACGAAACCCTGGAGGCCGACGTGCTGCTGCATGTGGTCGATTTGTCCAATGCGCAGCGCGATCAGCAAATCGAGCAGGTCAACGCCGTGCTGGCTGAAATCGGCGCACAGGGCATCCCCCAGATCTTGATCTACAACAAGATCGATAAACTCCCGGCCCCCATTCCGTTTACAGACCGTTACGCGTTGCATGTGGGTTTGAGGGACCGTGATAGCATCAAAAGCTTTGATGTCAGCGCCCTGACGGGGGCTGGACTCGATACAGTGCGGGAGTACTTGGCAGGCATCGCGGCGAACAGCGATGCCTGTGCCAGCCCGGTCGTTCACGTTTGACACCAACCACGCCCACCATGCACCTCAAGTGGCCCAGAACGGCAGGCCTTGCGGCCTTCGCCTTGCCTGAAGGCATCCCTAATTTGAATGACCCCAATTGGGGGCGCGGCGGTTCGGGGCAGCAGCCACAGGGACCCGACCCGAAGAACGGCAATGGGCCCGGCAATGGCGACAAGCGTCCGGGCCAGGGCGGAGGAGGGCCGCCTGATCTCGACGAGCTTTGGCGCGATTTCAATCGCAAGCTCAACGGCTTGTTCGGCCGCAAGGGCGGGGGTGGGGGTGGTTTCAAGTCGCCGCGCCGGCCCGAGTTTCAACCCACGCCGCGCACTGCCGGGCTGGGCCTGGTCGTCCTGGCCCTGGTCCTGGTGCTGGGCTGGCTGGGGTCGGGGTTTTTCATCGTGCAGGAAGGCCAGCAGGCGGTGGTGACGCGCTTTGGCAAGTTCGCCTATATCGAAGAGGCTGGCTTCCACTGGCGTTTTCCGTATCCCATCGAGTCGGACGAAATCGTCAACGTTTCGCAGGTGCGTTCGGTGGAGATCGGTCGCGGCGGTGAAATCCGCACGACCGGATTGCCGGCATCGGCCATGCTCACGGAAGACGAAAACATTGTCGATATCCGGTTCGCCGTGCAGTACCGCATCAGCAATGTGGTCAACTACCTCTACAGCAACCGCAGCCCTGACGACGTGGTGACCCAGGCGGCGGAAACCGCCATTCGCGAGGTGGTCGGCAACAAGACCCTGGACTACGTGCTCTACGAGGGCCGCGCCGAGGTCGCGATCAAGACGCAGGATCTCATCCAGTCGATACTCGATCGCTACAAGACGGGTATTCTCGTCACCAATATCACCCTGCAGAGCGTGCAACCCCCGGAGCAGGTGCAATCGGCCTTCAACGATGCCATCAAGGCGGGGCAGGATCGCGAGCGACTGAAGAATGAGGCGGAAGCCTATGCCAACGACGTCGTGCCGCGCGCCAAGGGCACAGCTTCACGCCTGATCCAGGAGGCCGAGGGTTACAAGGCCCGGGTGGTGGCTGAAGCACAGGGCGATGCCTCGCGTTTCGATCTCATCCTTCAGCAATACGAGAAGGCCCCGCAAGTCACGCGCGAGCGTATGTATCTCGAAACCATGCAGCAGATTCTGTCGAACGTGAGCAAGGTGTTGGTGGAATCGCATGGATCGAACAACCTCCTTTACCTCCCGCTCGACAAACTGCTGCAACAAACCACTTCCCCGCGAGCCGCGCAGCCGGCACGCTCAGCCCCGGCTGCACTGCCGAGCGCAAGCCCTTCTTCGTCACCGGCTCCGGCGGATAGTTCGGTCGGAGCGGGGAGCAGTTCACAGCCTGTTGCCAATACCTCAGACAGCAGTTCGCGCGATACCCTGCGCGAGCGCAATTTCCGCTGAGGTCCAGCCATGAACCGAATCATTCTTGCCATCGTCTCCCTCGCCCTGGCCCTGGGCATTCTTGCGTCGTCCCTGTTCGTGGTCGATCAACGCCAATACGCGGCCGTGTTCGCGCTGGGTGAAATCAAGCGTGTGATCAAGTCTCCGGGGCTGTATTTCAAGTGGCCGGCACCGTTCGAGAATGTGGTGTTTCTCGACAAACGCGTGCTCACGCTGCAGAGCCCTGAAACCGACCTTTTCATCACCGCCGAGAAAAAGAACGTGGTGGTGGACTGGTATCTCAAGTGGCGCATCGTCAATCCCACCGAGTTCATTCGCAGCTACGGTGGAAGCGAGCAGCGCGCCAACGACCGGCTCTACCAGATCGTCAAGGCCGCCCTCAACGAACAGATCACGCGCCGGACCGTGGGCCAGGTGCTCGCAACCGAACGCGACAAGATCATGACCGACGTCCAGAAAGTCATCGAGCAGTCGGCGGGGGGTACCGGCCTGCAGATCGTCGATATGCGTCTGACACGGGTGGACTTCGTGGCGGATATCACGCAATCGGTCTATCGCCGCATGGCTGCCGAGCGCAAGCGTGTCGCGAACGAGCTGCGCTCGACGGGCCAGGCAGAGGCCGAGAAGATACGCGCCGAGGCCGACAAGCAGCGCGAGATTCTCATCGCGGACGCCTACAGCCGTGCCCAGACCATCAAGGGCGAAGGTGACGCCAAGGCGTCCGAGATCTACGCCAAGGCTTTCGGACAAAATCCCCAATTCGCCGAGTTCTATCGCAGCCTCGAGGCTTACAGGGCCAGCTTCAACAGCCACGGGGACGTGCTGGTCTTGGATCCTTCGAGTGATTTTTTCCGCTTCTTCCGCAACCCGAACGGCGGACTTTCCCCGAAGGCGAGTCCCGCCAAGCGCTGAGCAGGCTTGCCGGCGCCGCGTCCCGCGGCGCCAGGCCTTTTTCGGCTTCGCCCCTTTCAATGATTCGCCTACGCTGAACGACTGTACTCGGTCCGAGCTATATGGGTCGCGCGTCCGGGCTCGGGTCTGGCGCGCGCCCTAGAATGTCGGCTCGATTTCTCACGGTTTAAAGCCCCTTGCTCATGACTGCCTGGCTCCTGCCCGAGCAATTCTCAGATGTCCTCCCTGCCGAGGCCCGCTCCATCGAGCATCTGCGCCGTGTCCTGCTCGATGCAGCAGGCAGCTACGGTTACGAGTTGGTCATCCCGCCGCTGGTGGAACATGTGGACTCCCTGTTGTCCGGCACGGGTCAGGATCTGGACCTGCAGACCTTCAAGCTGGTCGACCAATTGTCGGGCCGAACCCTTGGGCTGCGCGCCGACATGACACCCCAGGCCACCCGCATCGATGCCCACCTGCTCAACCGCAAGGGCGTCGTGCGGTTGTGCTACTGCGGCAGCGTGGTGCATACGCGGGCGCAGGGCGTCTATGCCACACGCGAGCCCTTGCAGTTCGGCGCGGAGCTTTATGGACATGCCGGGCGGGAGGCCGATATCGAGGTGCAGCAGCTCGCCGTGCGTAGCCTGCAACTCGGCGGCGTCGAGCGCATGACCTTGGCGCTTTCCGATGTGCGCATCGTGCGCGGTGTGCTGGCAGGCATGATTGCCGGCCCCGAACTGCTGCGCGACATTCTCGAGGCACTGTCGCGCAAGGACCGCGCCCGCCTTCAGTTCCTGACGCGCTCGGCGACCGCTGCGCAGCGCGAACCCATCCTCGCATTGCCCGAACTGTTCGGGGACGCGGACGTGTTGGACCAGGCTGAGCGCATCCTGCCCGACCGCCCGCTGATCCGCGAGGCGTTGCGCGACATGGCGCAACTGGCGGCAACCCATGTGCATGCCGGGGTCGAAGTGCAGATCGACCTGGCGGACTTGCGCGGGTACAACTACCACAGCGGCATGATTTTCAGTCTGTATGCGCAAGGGCGGCCCGATGCGCTGGCCAGGGGCGGTCGCTATGATGAAATCGGTGCGACCTTTGGCCGACCGCGCGCGGCGACCGGTTTCTCGCTCGATCTTCGCGAACTCGTGCACCATGTCCGGGCTGCTGCGCCGAGACCAGCCATCCGCGCCGAGTGGTCCCCTCTCGAAGGTTATGCGCGGGCCGTGCAGCAGCTGCGTGAGGCCGGGCATACGGTCATCGAGATCCCTGCAGGCTCGGTGCTCGAGGGCAAGCAATTCATGTTCGATCGCGAACTCGCCTGGGCCGACGGGCGATGGCAGGTCCGTTCGTATGCGTCCAGTTGATCCAAGAACAACTGGTTCTTTTCCTTTTTCCATGAAAGACGTGTCGTGAGCACAGGACGTAATGTGGTCGTCGTGGGTAACCAATGGGGCGACGAGGGCAAGGGCAAGGTGGTCGATTGGTTGACCGAACAGGCCCATGGCGTGGTGCGCTTCCAGGGCGGGCATAACGCCGGGCATACCCTGGTGATCAATGGACACAAAACCGCGCTGCAGTTGATCCCATCGGGGGTTATGCGCCCCGAGGTGGCTTGCTACATCGGCAATGGCGTGGTGGTGGACCCCAGCCACTTGCTGCTGGAAATCTCACGTCTGGAAGGGGCCGGTGTCGAGGTCCGCTCGCGTTTGCGCATCAGCGAGTCGTGCCCGCTGGTTCTGCCTTCGCATGTTGCGCTGGACGTCGCGCGCGAGGCCAGTCGCGAGTCACGCGGAATCGGCAAGATCGGGACCACCGGCAAGGGTATCGGCCCGGCCTACGAAGACAAGGTGGCGCGCCGCGCCGTGCGCGTGCAAGACCTCAAGCATCCCGAGCGCTTGGCGGAAAAACTGCGTGAGACGCTGGATCTGCACAATTTCATCCTGCGCGAGTTTCTGCACACGGAACCCGTGGCCTTCCAGCCGACCTACCAGCGCCTGCTCGAACTGGCCGCAACAATCCGGCCCTTGATGGCCGATGTCGGCTATCTCATCCATCAATGCCACGAACGGGGCGATCGCCTGTTGTTCGAGGGCGCCCAAGGCACCCTGCTCGATATCGACCACGGCACTTATCCGTTCGTTACGTCCAGCAATTGCGTGGCCGGAAACGCCGCTGCCGGTTCGGGCGTGGGACCGGCCTATCTGAATTACGTGCTGGGTATCACCAAGGCCTACACGACGCGGGTGGGAAGCGGCCCGTTTCCGACCGAACTCCCGATCGACCAACCGGGCACGGTCGGCCACCACCTGCACACCGTGGGGCAGGAACGCGGCACGGTCACCGGCCGGCCGCGGCGCTGCGGCTGGCTGGATGCCGCGGCACTCAAGCGCGCCAACATCATCAACTCCACGACGGGCCAGTGCATCACCAAGCTCGACGTTCTCGATGGTTTGCATGAAATCCTGGTCTGCGTCGGCTACAGCCTGGATGGCAGTGACATCGATATCCTGCCTCTCGATGCCGACGACATCAAGCGCTGCGAACCGCGCTATGAACGCTTTGACGGGTGGAGTGAAACCACGGCAGGCCTGACGCGCTGGGAACAGTTGCCTAAGCAGGCCAAGTTCTACCTGGAGCGTGTGGCCGAGCTGAGCGGCACACCCATCGATATGGTTTCCACCGGCCCCGATCGCGAGCACACCATCGTGTTGCGCCACCCGTTCCGGGGGTGATCGCCTCCCGTTCGGCGCGATCCCCGTTTCATTCTTCATCCTCTGACGAGCCACATCACCATGCTTAGCGAAGACGGCAAGCACATGTACGTATCCTGGGACGAATACCACGCCCTGATCGAGAAGCTCGCGCTCAAGATTTACAAGTCAGGTTGGGCGTTCGACCAGATCCTGTGCCTGGCGCGCGGAGGAACGAGGCCTGGAGACATCCTCTCACGGGTGTTCGACAAACCCCTGGCCATCATGTCCACCAGTTCCTATCGGGAAGAATCGGGGACCAAGCAGGGGCGCCTCGATATCGCCAGCTACATCACTTTGCCGAAGGGCGAACTCGAAGGCCGGGTTTTGCTCGTGGATGATCTGGCCGACTCGGGGGAAACACTCAAAGCTGTCGCTGACAAGCTACTCACCAGCCCGCTCAAGATCAGCGAAATGCGCAGCGCGGTGATTTGGGTCAAGGGTATTTCCACCGTGCTCCCCGACTACTACGTCGACATGCTTCCTTCGAGCCCCTGGATCCATCAGCCCTTCGAGGAGTACGACACCTTGAGGCCGTCCAAACTGGCCGAGCGCTGGAAGATTTGATCGCCCGCCGTGCGCACGACGTCATTCGCCCACTGCTTGGAGGCGATAGATCTTGCGGCGATCAGGCCAGGCTCTGGTCGCGGCACTGCTCAAGGCCCCTTTGGGGGGCGGGACATGCTTGGGCTCTACACAGGATGCGTTCGGATCGGAGCACGCTGAAAAAATTGGTGCAGAGGTAAGGAGATGCAGCGTCGAACTCCGAGCCCGTCGACGTGGTGCATCATGGCCCATTCATCCATTTGCCGCTTCACGCTAAATGGCGCTGTCTCCTCGATTCCAAGTTTGTCTTCATGCCAACCCGTCCGTTCAAACTGGTCCTGTCACCCTCGTCCAGCCAGGTTCCTCTGAGCAAAAACCAGCGTGCCTTCAACGCCCTCGTGCGCAAGCTCGAACGCGCCAGGAAGACGTTGGCGCAGTGGGAGCAATTCATCCCCGAGTTCCAGGCCAACTGTATTCAGGCGCAGGCCCCCAGACTGCAGGCCTTCAACGCCGTGCGCAAGGCTCTGCTCCAAAAGCTCGACACCGCCTATGGCGATGCCCGGTTCAACCCGACCGATCGCCGCCGCATCCGTGAGATCGTGCTGGGCATCGGGGCCGATATCCTGCTGGCTGAAGACGATGCCATGGTTCGCGCGCTCATGCAACACTACGCGCCCTCTGAACGCCCGGCGCAGCACGATTCGACCGACGATCGCTTCGGCTTCGATGATCTCTCGCCACAGACCGGCGCGGATGCCGACGAAAAAGGGCTGTTCCGACAGTTCCAGGAAGCTGCGGCGTCGGCTGCCAAGGAGCAGATCGCCCATCCCGCACGCGCACCGCGCCAGGACACGCCGCAAGCGCAGACCGTTCGCAGCATCTATCGCAAACTCGCCAGCGCCTTGCACCCCGACCGCGAGCCGGACGCCGCGCGCAAGGCGCACAAGACCACGTTGCTGCAGCGCGCGAACAAGGCCCATGCCGAGCAGGACTTGCACACCTTGTTGAGCCTGCAACTCGAAATCGCCATGATCGATACGGCCCAGCTTGCCGGCATGGCCGATGCGCAGTTCAAGGTGTTTTCCGCTGCGCTCAAGCGCCAGTTGCGTGAGGTCGAGCACAAGATCCAGGAGATCGAGTTTGGCATCCGCAAGTCCTTTCCCGAGCTGGACGACGGCGCGATCCATCCCCAGCGCATCCAGCGCGCATTCGAGAACACGCTGCTTGGCCTCGACGAGGCCCGCCAGGAGATCGACGAGCTGCTCGCCCGCGCCGCCGATCCCAAGGCGCTCAAGGTCTGGATGCGGCAGCAGCAGTGGGCGCAGCAGGACATGGAGCTTGACGCCGCGGCGGCGCTGGAAGCATTCGAGCGCATGGTGATGGCGGAGTTGCGGCCGCGGAGACGGCGCTCACGCTGACATCCCGATGAGCTTGCTGGCGCTGCGCATCGCACGATGGGGTGCACGCAGCGGGTCAGGCCTCCGCGCAGGAATCGTCGCGTTCCGCATCGACAGGTGGGACGTGCGCCTTGGACGTTGATCTCGCAATGTTCTGTCTGGGGTCCAATGGTTTGTCGACGCTGGCCTCAGCGGCGGCAAACCCCGCCGTGGCTACCAGCCCCGTTCGCGATGCGCCGAGCAGGGCCGAGCCTATCGCAGATGGCGCGGCCGGTCCCGCCAGCGGAGAACCCCTTGCGCCCCGATTGCGGGCAGCGAAGAGCAAGGTCAAGCGCCTTATCGCGCCGTGGCCAGGGTGGGGGAATTTAGGTGTCCACAGGTGGAGGAGTTTGGGTGGCCATCGGGGGAATTTGGCCAAGCCCGTGTTTCAATTGCACATCGTTGGCGCGGAGGCCGGCGAGATTCAGCGCCGCCAGATCAAACGCGCCAAGCTCACCGAGATCTTCGCCAAATGCCAGCCCAGCCTGGTAGCGATGGAGGCTTGCGACCTCCTTGGGCGGACCATGTAGGCGGTTCACATATCAATTCAATTTTCTTGAGTTGTTTGCGATGACTTTGGCTCACCTGGGGCTCTTATGAACTCGATCAGGTTAAGCATAATTTATCATTATGTATTGAATAAGAAATTCAAGGTTTTATTATCTTTCGATAGCCCTTAGGATGGCGCGGCCGACGCGATTGGATGTGTAGGATTCGCGCCGGCGCAGAAGCGGGCGCACAGTGCGATCCGGAGGATCGGATCCGCATCTCGGCGCACTTGCCTTTCCCTTTATCGAGGACGAGTCTGCCGTGGACGATTGGGTCGCGTTTTGCCTGATGGCTTTGCCGGTCTTGCCGGTGCTCTCCGCTGTCGTTGCACCGATGCTGTCCCGCGCCGCCGGGCAGCGGGCGGCGCGGATCAGCGCGGGCTTCATGGGGCTGACCCTGTTGCTGGCGCTGGCCCTGCTGGTTGCGGTGCTGCGCATGCCGGCCGAACAAATCGAGGTGCTGCGCGCCGGGCCGTTGGCCCTGATGCTTGACCACCTTGCCGTGGTGATGGCGGTGCTGGTGTCGGGGATCAGTCTGATCGTGCATCTGTACGCGGTGCATTACATGGCCGATGAGCCAGGGTATGCGCGGTTCTTCGCGTTGTTGGACCTGATGACCGCGGACATTTTGCTGCTGGTGTGTGCGTCGGACTTCCTCACGCTGATTGTGGCCTGGTTCCTGGTCGGGGTGCTGCTGTACTTCCTGCTGGGGCACGACACGACACGCGTGGCCAGTGGGCGCTATGCGTTCTGGACCTTCATCACCTACCGCGCTGGCGACCTACCCTTGCTCGGTGCGGCTTTGCTGCTTGGGCACGCTTACGGCACGACGCAGTTGCCCGAGTTGTTCGCGCGCATCGCAGCCAATCCCGGCGTGGAAGTCGGCGGTTGGCCTGCGGCAAGCACTGCGGCGATGCTGGTGGCGCTGGCCGCGTTTGCGCGCTCGGCCCAGTTTCCGCTGCATTCCTGGTTGCCGTACACGATGGAGGGTCCAACCCCGGTGTCGGCACTGATGCATGCCGGCATCGTCAACGCCGGGGGCTTTTTGCTCAACCGCTTCGCACCGTTGTTCGTACACGCGTCGGACGTGCTGCACGTGGTGTTCGCGGTTGGCTTGCTGACCGCACTGATCGGCTCGGCGCTGATGCTCACGCAAAACGACATCAAGAAATCGCTCGGCTATTCGACGATGGGACAGATGGGTTTCATGGTGATGGAGTGCGGGCTCGGAGCGTTTTCGCTCGCGGTGTACCACCTCATTGCCCATGGTCTGTTTAAGGCCACGCTGTTCCTCGGCTCGGGCGGGGTGATCAACGATGCACGCCGCAACGATGGGGTGCCTCCCGACGACATCTACACCTCGGTGGTCGAGCGCAGGCCGCTGCGCGTGGTGCGACTGCCATGGTTGGTCGCATTGGCAGTGACGGTGCTTGTTCCCGTCTTCGTGCTCGGCTTCTCGCACCTGCTGGTGGCAGCCGACTTCGTGCACAAGCAAGGGGCGGTCATCCTGCTGTTTTTTGGCTGGGTCACAGGCGCCCAGGTCTTTTTCTCGATCCACCGCCTGCCCAGCGAGAATCCGTGGCGGTCGATGGGCATGATCTTCCTGTCGTTCGTCATCGTCGTCGTCGGTTATACCGTGATCGGGCATCTGTTCGAGCACTTCCTCTATCCCGACGCGGCGTTGTTGGACGCGATCTACACCGCGGCAGGGGTCAATCTGATGGCTTTCGATACCCTCGTGGTGGTGCTGACCTTGGTCCTGGTGGCAGCTTGGCTGCTCACGTTATACGCCGACTCGCTGGATTTGCGTGGGCGTTCGGGAGCCTGGAACACCGTTTACCTCAATCTTTATGCCTTGTTCTCGCGTGAGTTCTACGTGGCCGACGTGTTCGCGCGGCTGGCACGCATGCTGCAAAACGGCTCCAAGCGTGTGAACGTGTGGCTGCGCTGGGTCTGATTCATGGAGACGATACCGATGGCGATCCCACCGATGGCGCTGCTGGCGGTTTTTTTCCTGCCGTTATTCCCGTTCAGCGCGGTCTTTAACGCCGCATTGCGCGTGGTGCGCGTAGTGTGGCTGCGCGCTGTGTTGTTGCTGGTTTGGCCCCAAATCGGCGTGTGGTTGATCGTCGATACCGGGATGCGTCTTCCAAAGGTCTGGGCCGCTGCCATGCTTGCGTGGGCGACCGGCTCGTCGCTCTTCTATGCCTGGCGCATGCTGTCGACGCGCGATTTCGACATCTGGATCGGGTTTTACGCCACTTCAGCCTGGGCGCTGGCCTGGATCGGCGTCGTCGGCGGGGCCGACGCGATGGGCCTGCGCGCGGCAATGGCGTGCATGTCCGTGACCGCGCTGGCGCTGACGCTGGCCAGCCATTGCCTGCGCAGGCGTTGGGGCGATGCCTACGTCGGCCTGCGGCCGGGGCTGGCGCGTGCGATGCCGCGCCTGGGCCTGGCGACCACGCTCTCGGTCCTTGCCGCCCTCGGCGCGCCGGTGTTTCCGATGTTTTTCGCAATGATCTATCTGCTGGGCCTGGGGAACGCCGCGACCGTCGTCGGTGCCCTCGTCGCCTGGCTGCTGTGGGGCTGGGCCGGGGCGCAGGTATGGCAGGGTTTTCTGTTCGGAACGCCACACGCTGAGCATGCTTTCGAGCCACCCCTGCGTGACGTCCCGGTGTCCTGGACCGTTTTGGTCGCGCTGTTGGCCATCGCCGCGATCGTGGCCGCTTGTCTCTGGAGCATGACATGGCTGATGCATTGAACCTGGGCAAGATCCTGCGCGTGCATGCCACGGCCTATGTGGCTGCCGAGCCCGTGCCGTTGTTCTGGCCGATGCGCACATTCATCCACAACAATCCCTTGCACGGGCTGGAAGATCTGCCTTTCACCGAGGCGGTGCAGGCTGCGCGCGGACTTTTCCATGCCCGCGTGTATCTCCCGCGCACCACCTACCAGCGCTATCTGCGCGAAGGCAAGGGCGATGCACGCGTGCTCGACGCGATCACGGCGGAGTTCGCGCAGAGCGTGCCCAGCGTCGATGGCATCGACTGGCAGCGCTGGTTGAGCGTCGTTCGTGAGGTGCCGAACGACGCCTCGCCGTGCGTGCCGCATGCCCTTGCCGAAGACGTCGCGGCACTGCTGGCCGGCCAGGCCATCCCGGATGACGGTGCCGCCGCGGCTGGCCTGGAGGCCGCGATGCGCGACGACCTGCCGCCCTGGCGGCCGCTTACCGAGTGCATCGATGCCCTGTGGGGAACCAATCTTGCTGCCGAGCTTGACGAACTGGTGGTCAAGAGTTGCCTGGATTTTTTCGACGAAGACCAGTCGTCGTGGCGTATGCCCGGGCGGGAGCACGGCTTTTACGCTGCCTGGGCCGACATTGCGCAGCGCAACGGTCGCATGTTTCTACGCGGGCTGGCGATCAAGCGCATCCTCGACCAGGCGCCGCGCGCAGACGCCGCGATTGTTCACGTCATGCAGTCGCTAGGCATTGCCGAGGAACATTGGCAAGCGTATTTCTCGCGTGAACTGTTGCGCTTGCACGGCTGGGCTGGGTTTATCCGCTGGCGCTCGGAGGCCAAGCATTACCACTGGGGACGCAAGCACCCGGCCGATCTGGTCGACCTCCTCGCCGTGCGCTTGGTGTTCGCGCTGGCGCTAATCGAGGAAAGCGCGCGGCATCGCAAAACGCCGGCGAACCGACCTGCGTTCGACACCTTCCTGCGCGAGCAACGCGACTGCGCCATGTTGCGCTACGCGCTGCATGCGGGAGAGATCTTGCCCGGCTGGGCGCAGCGCATCGACGACACCCTGGAGCGGCGCGACGGCGCGCGTGCAGCCCGATTGGCTGCCGACTACGCGGGGCGGTGGCGGCACGCGCGCGCGCAGCAGCAAGCCCAGATGCTGCAGAAAATTGCCGCGCAGGCCGGAACTTCGATGCAGACTCTGGCTGCGCTCGGGCCGCAGCGCACAGCCGAAGTCCTTGGGGTGCTGCAGCGCTTCGCTGCACAGGAAGGGTCGATGTGGCTGCGCGCGCTCGAAGCCCGCGCGATCGATCGCCTGCTGGGTCAGATCGTGACCCCAGACGAACCGGCGGCACCCAAGCGCGCATTTGCCCAGGCGCTGTTTTGCATCGACGTGCGCTCGGAGCGATTGCGGCGCAATCTGGAGAATGTCGGTGACTTCCGGACCTTTGGCATTGCCGGGTTTTTCGGCGTGCCCGTTGGCTTTTTGGGTTACGGCAAAGGCAGTGAAACCCACTTGTGCCCGGCTGTGGTCACACCGAAAAACCTCGTGCTCGAAATCCCGGCCGCGCTCGACTTCGAGGACGAGGCTTTCGTCTCGACTCTCGGCCATGTGCTGCACGACCTCAAGAGTTCGGTGATCTCCCCCTTTGTCACGGTGGAGGCCATTGGCGCGCTGTTCGGCTTCGATCTGATCGGCAAGACCATGATGCCATCGGCCTATCACCGTTGGCGCAGCCGGCTGGACGCACCGCGCCCGGTCACCCGCCTGCTGCTGGACAAGCTCAGCCGCGAGCAGGCCGACTCCATCGTGCGCGCGCTGCAGAGAGAGATGATCGTCAATGCTTTGCGCGTCGAGTTGGGCATCGAGCGTGAGCGCGTCAACGACGACATGATTCGCGAGCTGCGCGAAACAGCGCTGGACCATCGCAGCGGCACCACGATGCTGGCACGCGAGTTCGGCCTTTCCTCCGAACGGGAAGCACGATTCATCGAGCAAGTACGCGAGGTCTACCGCGTCAACCCGTCATACGCCAATTACCAGATGCTGCGTCTGGGGCGCATCGGTTTTTCGCTCGACGAGCAGGTCAACTACGTTTGGACAGCACTGACCTCCATTGGCCTGACGCGCAATTTCTCGCGCTTCGTCCTGCTCATCGGACACGGCAGTCAATCGGAAAACAACCCCTACGAGTCGGCGCTCGATTGCGGCGCCTGCGGCGGCAGCCAGGGGCTGGTCAGCGCCAGGGTGCTGGCGCAAATGGCCAACAAGGCTGAAGTGCGGGCGAAACTGCGCGACATCGGGGTGGAAATCCCCGCCGACACCTGGTTTGTCCCGGGGCTGCACACCACGACCACCGACAGCGTCGAGCTGCACGATCTGGAGCTTTTGCCGCCGCAGCTGCTGGTGTACCTGGAGCGGCTGCGCAACGGCCTGCATGCGGCGTCGCGGCTTTGCGCAGCCGAACGCGTTCCGACGCTGCTGCCACAAGCCAAGGTGCTGAAGCCAGCCCAGGCCCATCGCCTGGCGCGTGCAATGTCGCGCGACTGGTCGCAGGTGCGGCCCGAGTGGGGGTTGTCGGGCAATCTGTATTTCGTCGTGGGACGGCGCGGCCTGACACAAAAAGCCGATTTGCACGGACGCTGTTTCCTGCAGTCCTACGACTGGCGGCTCGACCCCAGGGGCCGTTTGCTGGAGAACATCCTCGCCGGCCCGGTGGTGGTGGGGCAGTGGATCAATATGGAACACTACTTCTCTGCCGTCGACAACACCCACTTCGGCAGCGGCAGCAAGGTTTACCACAACGTCGCCGGGCGCTTCGGCGTGATGACCGGCAACCTGTCCGATCTGCGCACCGGGCTGCCGGCGCAGACCGTGATGCGCCGCGGCCAGCCCTATCACGAGCCGTTGCGTCTGATCGTGATGATCGAGGCGCCGCTGGATTTCGCACGTCGCGCCATCGAGTCCGTGGCCAAGGTCAAGAGCCTGGTGCAGGGACAGTGGATCCGTGCCATCGTTGTCGATCCGGCGCAGGATATGCAGGCCTATGTTTTCGACCGTGGCCAATGGCGAGATCATGACGGGGTCGCATCACAACAGACTTACACCGAGGAGGTCGTCGCAGCATGAACACGTTCAAACTCTCTCCCCTGAAAAAACTCGAAATCATCCTCGAAGGCGCACACCGCGAATTCGCCACCGGCTTGCTCGATCGTGCTGGTGTAAAGGGCTACACCATCGTCGGCAATCTCTCGGGCAAGGGCAGCCACGGTTTTTATGAAGGGCACCTGATGTTCAACGAGGACGACGCGCTAATCATGATCATCGTCGCGGTTCCGCCCAATCTCGTCGATGCCCTGCTCGAAGGCTTTCAGCCGTTTTTCGAGGCCCATTCCGGGGTGATCTTCGTCAGCGACATCCAGGTCGGTCGCCCGGTCAAGTTCATGACCTGAATCGGGCGGCGGACGGGTCCTGGAGCGAAGCCAGAGGCCTTGCCTCGCGGATCAGGAAGTCGAGGAATGCCTGCGCCACGGTCGACAGCCGCTTACCTTTGCGATGCACGACGAACCACTGTCGCACGATCGGAAAGCGCTCGACGTCAAGCACGGCTAGGCGCCGCATCGCCAGTTCGAGTTCGAGGGTATGCAAGGACAGGATGCCCAGGCCCAACCCCGCTTCCACAGCCTGCTTGATCGCCTCGTTGCTGCTCATTTCCATCACCGAATGAAACTCCACGCCGTGCCGCGAGAAATGCCGCTCGGCGGCTTTCCGCGTTCCAGAGCCGGGCTCGCGCGTGATGAAGGCTTCCCGTTCCAGGTGCTTGAGCGTGATCCGGCTCTTGCCCACCAGCGGATGCATCGGTGCGGCAATCACGACCAGTGGATTGTCGAGAAAGGCCTGGGCGACCAGTTCCACGTCCTCTGGTGGCTGGCCCATGATGGCCAGATCTTTGTTCGACGTGGTCAGCATGTCCAGGATCTGTTCTTGATTCGACACTTGCAGCCGTACTTGCACTTTGGCATGTCGGCTGCAGAAGGCAGCGATCAGCTTGGGCGCGAAGTAGTTCGCCGTGCTCGCCACCACCAGATCCAATTCGCCTCGGCGCACGCCACGGAATTCCTCCATGGCCGAACTGAGGTCCTGCACTTTCGCGGCAATGATCATCGCGTGGCGATGCAGCTCGCGCCCGGCATCGGTGGGCTGGATCTGTTTGCCGACCTGGTCGAACAACGGCACGCCGATCTGCTCTTCGAGTTGCCGCATCTGCATCGATACGGCAGGTTGCGTCAGATGCAGCGCATCAGCCGCGCGCGTAAAGCTCTGGCGTCGCATGACGGCGTCGAAAATCTGGAGTTGGCGCAGGGTCAGATGCATCGCTATGACATAAGTATCTCTAATACACTTTATCAGAAACTCGAATTGCGTTTTATGATTTCGTCCGATATGGTGTCGGCACGCGAATCGATGAATCCATCCCTGAGTCCAGGCCTCGATGCCTCGGTCGATCGGGCCGAGGCATTCGTCGTGCTGCACCAGTTTTCACTCGTCGCTTGTTCTCGCGCGCAGCGCGCTTTAAGGAGTCGTCAAACATGGCAGTCAAAACCTATCAGGCCGGGGTCAAGGAGTACCGGCAAACTTACTGGCAGCCGGATTACGTGCCGCTGGACACCGACATCCTGGCGTGTTTCAAAATCACCCCGCAGGCTGGTGTCGATCGCGAAGAGGCTGCCGCGGCGGTGGCCGCCGAGTCGTCCACCGGCACCTGGACCACGGTGTGGACCGACCTGCTGACCGACATGGACTATTACAGGGGTCGCGCCTATCGTATCGAGGACGTCCCCGGCGATGACGCCTGCTTCTACGCTTTCATCGCCTATCCCATCGACCTGTTCGAAGAGGGGTCTGTGGTCAACGTGTTCACCTCGCTGGTGGGCAACGTGTTCGGTTTCAAGGCAATTCGTGCCCTGCGCCTGGAAGACGTGCGCTTTCCCATTGCCTACGTCAAGACCTGCGGTGGCCCACCCAGCGGCATCCAGGTCGAGCGCGACAAGATGAACAAGTACGGCCGGCCGCTGCTGGGCTGCACCATCAAGCCCAAGCTGGGTCTTTCCGCCAAGAATTACGGTCGCGCGGTGTACGAGTGCCTGCGTGGCGGCTTGGACTTCACCAAGGACGACGAGAACATCAACTCGCAGCCGTTCATGCGCTGGCGTGATCGTTTTGAATTCGTGCAGGAAGCCACACTGAAGGCCGAGGCCGAGACCGGCGAGCGCAAGGGCCACTATCTGAACGTCACCGCACCCACGCCTGAAGAGATGTACAAGCGTGCCGAGTTCGCCAAAGAGATCGGCGCACCGATCATCATGCACGATTACATCACTGGCGGATTCTGCGCCAACACAGGCCTGGCCAATTGGTGCCGCGACAATGGCATGCTGCTGCACATCCACCGCGCGATGCACGCCGTGCTCGACCGCAACCCGCACCACGGTATCCATTTCCGTGTGCTGACCAAGATCCTGCGCCTGTCTGGTGGTGACCACCTGCACACCGGTACCGTGGTGGGCAAACTCGAAGGTGACCGCGCCTCCACTCTGGGTTGGATCGATCTGCTGCGCGAGTCCTTCGTTCCCGAAGACCGCAGTCGCGGCATCTTCTTCGACCAGGATTGGGGCTCGATGCCCGGCGCTTTCGCCGTGGCATCCGGCGGCATCCATGTCTGGCACATGCCCGCGTTGGTCACCATTTTCGGTGACGACTCGGTCCTGCAGTTCGGCGGCGGCACGCTCGGCCACCCCTGGGGCAACGCCGCCGGTGCGCACGCCAACCGCGTCGCGCTCGAAGCCTGTGTGCAGGCACGCAATGAAGGCCGCCAGGTCGAGAAAGAAGGCCGCGAGATCCTTACCGCCGCAGCGCAGCACTCGCCCGAACTGAAAATCGCCATGGAAACCTGGAAAGAGATCAAGTTCGAGTTCGACACGGTGGATAAGCTCGACATCGCCAACAAGTAATGCTGCAAACCGAATCCGGTCGATCCGCGCCGCATTGAGGCGACGCCGGCCGGATTCGATCCCCAACTTCGAAAGGACACAGCCATGGCCGTTCAAGCCTATCGCTCGACGAAAAAGTACGAAACCTTTTCGTATCTTCCCCCGATGACGCCCGATCAGGTGCGCCGTCAGATCGCCTACGCCATCGCCCAGGGTTGGAACCCTGCGGTCGAGCACACCGCCAAGGGAACGCCTGCCAAGGTGAGCTTTTGGCATATGTGGAAGCTGCCGATGTTCGGCGAGCAGTCGGTCGACGTCGTGCTGGCGGAGATCGAGGCCTGCCATCGTGAATTTCCCGATCAAATGGTGCGCTTCGTCGCTTACGACAACTACGCGCAAAGCCAGGGTACGGCTTTCGTCGTTTACCGCTGAAACGCAACGGGCCCGTCCCACGGGCGGGCCCTTGTTGCGCGAAATCGAACCACCCAGTGCGGCCTGCGGCCGCCTGAAATGAACTCCAAGTGCTGAGGTCCGTATGACAATCGCTGCACCAGGTCGTGCCAATGCAAACCTATCCGGGCGGGAATTGGCGCTCCAGCGTCGCCAAGCGATGGCCCGCCAAGGCAAAACTGCCATCGTCAAAGCGCCTGCGCCGCACAGCAGCGCAGGCGGCGTGATGGATGCAGCCAAGGTCGCAACCGCCTGGCGCAGCGCGCAGGCTCCTGCGTCTGCGGCGGTATCGGCCATGCAGACCTTGACACGCGTCGAGCCTTTGCCGGCAGTGGCCGTGTCACCAGCGCGGGCGCGGCGTCAGGCGCTTGCCAGCGTAGGCAAGGCCGCCCTGCAAACCGCTTCGACGGCTCGCCCGAGCGCGCATTTGCGCCCGGCCACGCATCCATCCACCGCGGGTGATTGCGGCTGCGGTGCGCAGTGCGATTGCCAGACTCAGCGCGCCGGCACCCCGAGCGGGGAGCAGGTCCAGCGAGCGGCAGCTGGCGATGTATCGGTGGCCGAGGTTACCGCGCAGGAAACCGTGCAGCGTGCGCCTGCCGCCGCTTGCGTCGAACAGGCGACCGGACGCGCATTGGCCAAAATGCGCCGCGCAGCGCTGACACAAGATGGCAAGGCCGGGCTCAAGCGGGTTGCCCAGGCAACCAAGATCGCCGCGGCGATGCCAGGGCAGGATTGGCAGGCAGCGATGATCCGGGGCGCCACCGGAAGGCAGGTCGCGATGCAGCATCGCCTCGTGCAGGCGCTCGCCGGGCGCGCGGGCCTGTCGACCAGCGCCGCGTCCAGGCCGAGCGGGCGGGTCAAGGCACGTGACGTCAAGCCCGCGCCGGCCAAGGTCGAGGAAGGGCACACCCTGTCCGGTCAAGCCGTCACCGGCACGATGGTCGAGCGCAGTGCCAAGGTCACCGGGAACGAGTCCGGATCGTGCCGCAGCATCACCGGCACAGAATACATCGGTACCGAACAGTTCCAGACCATCTGTGGTGTGCGCCCCGAGCCTGGTGTGCCCAAGGTTGCGATCAGCAGCACGCTGCGCGAACAGCGCATCACCGGCACCGCGCTGGGTCGGTCGACCAAGGCTACCGGCGATGAATCGGGCGCTTGCTACGCCGTCACCGGCACGGAATACCTGTCCTCCGAGCGCTTTCAACAGTTTTGCGGTACGCGCCCGACACCATCCCCCGAGAAAGTCGCGTTTGCGTCCACCGACAAGGGCAAGACTGTGACCGGCTCCCTGGTCGATCGTCCACGCAGAGTCACCGGCGTCGAATCCGGGGCCGATCGGTCGATCACCGGCACGCGTTACGGTCGCCCACCGGAAAATGACGGCGCACCGGACAAGGTCGCGGTCACGCACACCGGCTCGGGAAAAACGGTCACGGGCACCTTGGTGGGTCGTCGCGAGCGCCTCACCGGCGACGAAGCCGGTAGCTGCCGTGCGATCACCGGAACCGAATACATCTCCGCCGAGCAATTCCGCGATCTATGCCGAACCAGCGCACCGGCAGCGCCGCGCAAGGTCAGTGTGATGTCGACGCGGGACGCACAGACCGTCTCAGGGTCTGCGGTCGATCGCTCGAAGAAGGTGACCGGCAACGAAGTTGGTTCCTGCCGCGCGATCAGCGGAAGCCAGTACTACACCACGGCCGATTTCGCGGGCCTGTGTGAGGCGTCCGGACCGAGCAAGGTCAGCACGATGCGCACGCTTGGTGGGCGTGTTGTCACGGGCTCGGAGATCGCACCCAGCCCAAAATTGACGGGTGACGAGTCCTATGGGTGCAAACCCGTCACCGGCATGGATTACCTCGGCACCGAACAACTGGCTGCCATTTGCCCTCCAGGTCAGATTCCGGCTGTGCAACCCGTGAACAAGGTTGTTCTCGATACCACGCTGCGAGGTCAGCGCGTTTCCGGCAGCTATCCGGGGCGTGCGGGCAATGTCACCGGCAACGAAGCCGGCGCCTGTGCCCCCATCAGCGGCGCACAGTATTCCGGGGCGTCGCAGATCCAGGATTTTTGCCCGGCTCCGAGCATCGAGGCCCAAGCAGCGCGCGTACGCGACAGCGCCATGATTCCGGCCACCGTCGTGACCGGCGACCGGCCGGGTGCCGGTGGATCGCAGATGACGGGTGATGAGCGTGGCGCATGCGAGCCGGTTTCGGGCACGCCATATCTCGGGCCGGACAACATGCCGGGGCACTGCGCAGTGAGTGGTCGTTTCGTTTCACGCGGACGTACGTTCGATGTCCCGCCGCGTCCAGCTGCGCCCAAGGATTTCAGCATTCAGAGCCCGGCGCGCCAGGCCCGTCAACGCCAAGCCGAGGATGTGACCGGTAGTGCGTTGAGCAACTCGCGCATCACGGGGCCGATCAACAAGGCAGATGGCCTGATCACGGGAACGCCGGAGTTCCGGCATGGCGACACGTCTCGCCGTCAGATACAGCAGGATGAAGTCGTCGCTGCGGCGTTGCGCCTGAGCGGTGAGGGCAGTCAGCAAGGTACTCGCATTTCAGGCGATGCCTGGAATGCGAACACCCGCGTCACGGGCACTGAAGGTTCGTCCAGCATGGTGCGCAACCCTTCGATGCGCGGACAGCCGCGCGGCGCCGGTGTCAACGCGGTGAAATTCCGCGAACTC
This sequence comes from Pseudomonadota bacterium, assembly GCA_021783435.1. Next base: position 21,438 of record JAJXUC010000049.1, read on the forward strand.
GAGCGCCCCGAAGTGCCTGACACGGTCATCACCGGTTCGTCTGGCAGCACACGCAGAGGCGCGACCGTGACCGTGTCGGGCGGAGCGCGCGGCTGAGGATTGCGGCGATGAACACGCGACAACGGATGCAGGCTTTGCGGCGCAGTGGCGTCGGCCCAGAGGCCGTGGCCGACGCGGGAGGCATCGCGGCGGCGCTTGAGCACCCTGCTTGCATCATCGGCAGCGGGCAGAGCTGCGAGCATCCGCTCGTCGATCGTGAACTCAACCGGCAGCTGTTCGCTTACGAGCAGACTGTGCGTGGGCGCTTTGCACGGATCGTCGGCGTGCTCAAGCAAGTCTCCGCGCATCAGCATGACGCTACTTTTGCTGAGCGCGCGCAGCAACTCGCGCTTGAGCAACTCGGCTTCGAACTGCCGAGCGAAGTGCTCAACGACGCCTGGGTTTCGGGCTTGGATCTGCGCGCTTTGCACTCACACTGCATTTTCAACAGCCTCAAGCTGTGCGTGGAGGGTGCCGGCGTGGAGCAGTCGGGATGGAGTCAGCGATTGCCGATCGACGCGAATCTTCTGCACAGTTGCGGCTACCACACGGTGGACATCAGCCCTTGTGCCGACGGTCGCTTGCAAGGCATTGCGCCCTATGTCCTGCGCTTGCTGCCCGGGCCGAACGTGCGGGTGAAGGCCTATGCCGGTGCACTGTTCGACGTCGACGGCGACGTGGCCGACTGGGCGCAGCGCGAAGTCGAACGTCTCTCGGGGGCGATGGAAGGTGGCGATCGCCTCAATTTCCTGAAGATCGCGGTGTATCACCTCAGCAGTTCCAACCCCGGCGCGCAGGGCTGCGCCGCGCATGGCAGCAACGATCGCCAGGCGACCGAGTCGGCGCTCGGCCGCCTCGATCAACTCCGCGAGGCGATTGATCGCAGTTTCGGTGTCGGCGCGGCGCCCGACGTGCTGTTGATCGGGGTCGACACCGATCTGGACGCCTTGCGCATTCATCTTCCCGATGCGTTCGGCGATATCAATCCACACCGGTATATCGAAACCGCGAAGATCTACCGCGAGACCCTTGGACTGTCTGCCGAAGCCGCGCGCGCGCGCATTGCCGAGATGATCGCCGATGTCGAGGGCGTCGGCGGCTGGGGCCAGGGTCAGGGGAAGATGCACGATGGCATGCGCCGTCTCGTATCCGCGTTGGCAGAGGCCAATCTGTCGCAGATCGAATACGTCATCAAGCACCACACCGGGCGCTATGCCGTCATCGGCCACGACGAAGAATGCATCGTCGCCGGCGAAGCCGTGCGGACATTGCAGTTGCGCAACCTGTTTTATTTCGCGCACCTCGACACCGTGGAAGAGGGCGCGCCCGACATCGACGTGGGGATCAAGATTTTCCGCAATCTCAATGTCGCCCACGGCCTGCCGGTTCCCGTGCTGGTGCATTTTGAATACGACTCCCGCATTCCCGGCTCGCGACAGCGCGCCGTTGATCGTGCGCGCCGGGTGCGCGACGCCATCGCCGGGCGCTATGCCGATCTGGCGCAGGCTGGCTTGCTGACATGTGCCATGGCCGTGAGCGACCGCAACGGCGATGAATGCTGCGATTTCGTGGCTGAAGCAGCCGCTGCGGACCATTGAGCATCGAGGACCAGAACGTCATGCGAATCATGCGTGTTGAAAAAACCCT
>JAJXUC010000202.1 GCA_021783435.1 Pseudomonadota bacterium
GGCCTTGCCGTGCCTCTACCTGTTCGAGTTGTATCGCCAGACCGGGCGCAAGGACGATTACGAGGTGCTGTTGGCGCGTTTTTCCCACCGCTTCAATGTGCAGATCCCGCCCTGGGACCATCCGCCATCGGGCGAGGCCCGTGAGTTGGAAGCCTACCCGCGGGCGATTGCGCTGATCTGCGAAACCTGGGATCTGGCGCCCATGCTGACCGTCATCGAGCGCATGCTGCTGGACGATCCCGCCAAGCCGCGTGTGGGCTTTGACCTGCCCGCCTACCGTGATCTCCTGGATTTGTACGCCGTGGCCCGCGATCTCCACCGACACTCGCCGGAATCGCGGCGCGAGGCCGAGCAGGCGCTGCCGCGCATGTCTGGGCTGGACGGTGGCTTGGACCTGCCGCTGGTGTTGAATGCGCATGCCCTGGACCAGGGAGCTTCGCGCCAACAAGTTTCCGCGCCGCCAGAGCTTGCGCCGCTGGACTTCACCCTCGATGAGTTGTCGACGTCCCAACCCCCCATGGTGGCACCAGCGGATGGATCACCCAGGGGTGTGTCGCCAAAGGACGTGGCGCCAACAAATCCTGCGCCGCTCGATACGGTACCGGCCGCAGACGCATCCAGCGCGGCTGGCGATGCCGCCAGGCGTTGAGGCTCATCAGAGCCTGCCAATCCCCGACTCCTCCAACAGCGCCGAGGCCCTAGAGCTTGGCCAGGCGCTCCAGCGCCGCGTCGAGCGTGGCCTCGCGTTTGGCGAAACAAAACCGCACCGTCTTCCGCTCCACCGGCTGTGGATGGAAGGCCGACAGCGGAATGGCGGCGACACCCACGTCGCGTGTCAGCCACTCACAAAATTCCGCCTCGGGCCTGTCGCTCAGTGCCGAATAGTCGGCGCATTGGAAATACGTGCCTTCGCAAGGCAACAAACGCAATCGGGTCGTGGCTAGCCCATGGCGAAAGCGGTCGCGCTTGGCCTGGTAGAACGCTGGCAGTTGCTGATGGGCTTGAGGCCGCGATCGCAAATGCTGGGCCAGCGCGTGCTGCATGGGCGTGTTGACCGTGAACACGTTGAACTGGTGAACTTTGCGGAACTCGCGCGTCAGCTCGCGCGGCGCCGCGACCATGCCCACCTTCCAACCGGTGACGTGGTAGGTCTTGCCGAAGCTCGAGACCACGAAACTGCGCGCAGCCAGCGCCGGATCGCCGGCCACACTGTGGTGTCGTTGGCCGTCGAACACCATGTGCTCGTAGACCTCGTCGGCAATCAACACGATGTCGGTTGGCGCCAGCAAGTCACGCAGACGATGCCTGTCCTCGAGGGTCCAGACACGGCCACTCGGGTTGTGCGGCGAGTTCACCAGCAGCGCCCGGGTGCGCGGCGTGATGGCGGCGGCAATGGCGTCGAAGTCAGGGCGGTACGCGGCGTCGAGGGGCACGAAACACGGGACTCCGCCCGCCAGTTCGATGGCCGGCACATAGCTGTCGTAAGCCGGAGTGAGCACGATGACCTCGTCACCGGGATGCACCACCGCCATCACGGCCGTGAGCAGCGCCTGCGTCGCGCCGGCTGTGATGGTGATCTCCTCGCCGGGGTCGTAGCTGGCGCCATGCAAATCGGCCATCTTCGCCGCCAGCGCCTCGCGCAACTGGGGTATGCCGGCCATGGGCGGGTACTGGTTGTGGCCGGCGCGCATGGCCGTGTTCACGGCGTCGAGCAAAGCCGGGTCGGGATCGAAGTCCGGAAAGCCTTGACCAAGATTGATGGCGCCGTGCTGCTGCGCCAGTGCCGACATCACGGTGAAGATGGTGGTGCCCACGCTGGGCAGGCGGCTGCGTGATGCGAAGTTGTGACCGAGCGTGGGCCTGGGCTGGAGAGGGGCGGGCATGGCGGGCGGCTGTGAAAGGTCAAATGGAAAAATTTTCGTCGCTCTGGCCGCGCAACACCTGCTCGACCAGTTTGCGAGACAAGCGCTGCGACAACAGTTCGGTCAGAACGTAGACAAAAGCGCGCTGGTAGACGCCGCGCTTGAAGGCCACACGCGTGAGGTTCTGGCCGAACAAATGTCCCAGGGGGCGGGAGCGCAGCAAGGTGTCGCGCTCGGGGTTGATGGCCATCTCGGCGATGAGCCCGACGCCGAGTTCCAGCTCGACATAGGTCTTGAGGACGTCCGAGTCGATTGCTTCCATCACGACCTGGGGTTGCAGTCCCTGCTGGGCGAAAGCCTGGTCGATGCGGTGGCGCCCGGTGAACGCCGGGTCGTAGGTGACGAGGGGGTGGCGCGCCAACTCGGCCAGCGACAGGTCGGCCACATCGTTGAGCGGGTGGTTGAGCGGCGTCACCAGCAGATGCTGCCATTCGTAGCAAGGCAGCGTGATCAGCTCCGGATGATCAGCCAGGCTTTCAGTGGCCAGGCCCAGATCGGCTCGCTCTTCCAGTACGGCATGCGCAACCTGGTCGGGATTGCCCTGGATCAGGTGCACCTGAACGCGTGGAAACCGTCGACGGAATTCGGCGATGACCTGTGGCAGACGATAACGCGCCTGGGTGTGGGTGGCGGCGATGGTGAGCTGACCGCTGTCCTGCGCCGCGTAGTTTTGGCCGATGCGCTTGAGGTTGTTGACCTCGCGCAAGATCACCTCCACGCTGCGCAGCACCTCCTCGCCGGGTGCCGTGAGCTTGCGAATGCGTTTGCCGTGGCGGCTGAAGATTTCCACTCCCAACTCGTCTTCCAGCTCGATGATGGCCTTGGACACGCCGGGTTGCGAGGTGAACAGCGCGCGCGCGGTTTCGCTCAGGTTGAAGTTGCGGCGCACGGCCTCTTGCAGGAAGCGGAACTGGTGCAGATTCATGGCGGCTTGGCCTGTGGCGCGCGGATTGTTGTGCAGCAGTGCAAGCGTGGCTCAGCGGTATTGAACCCGCCAGAGAAAATAGCCGAAGGCTGCGCTGCCGTAGAGCATGTAGGGCAGGGCGGCGGCCAGCCACGTCGGCCAACTGGCCAGCAGACCCAGGCGCGAGGTGAGGGTGTTCATCAGGATGAAGCTGATGCCCAGCATGATGCCGCCGAACACCTTCCAACTGATCTGCCCGGAGCGGGCATGGAGGTAAGCGAAAGGCAGGGCCAGCAGCATCATCACCACCGCACTCAAGGGATAGAGCAACTTGCGCCACAGCGCGATTTCGTCGCGCTGCACGGCCTGGCCATTGGCCCGGAGATGATTGACGTAGCGCCACAAATCGACCACGGACATGTGGTCCGGGCTGAGCAGCAGGACATTCAGCACGCTGGGCGAGACCGAGGTCTGCCAGGGCAGATCGGCCTGGTGCAGGACCTGCATCGCCTGCCCAGCCCGACCCGGCAGCCGGATGGAGGTCACCTGGCGCAGCAGCCAGGTGCCGCTGTTCTGGTAGACCGCACTGGCAGCGTCGATGGTTTGCACCAGTTGCGTCGCGCCGTCGAGCACATAGATGTGCACGTCATGCAGTTCGCCGCTGGCGGACACGCTGCGGATATTGATCATCTGGTCGTCCTGGCCGCTTTGGCGGTTGCGCAGCCACAAGCCCGAACTCAGCGAGGTGCCGCCAAATTGCCCGCCCTCGGACTTGGCTTGCAGGGTTGCCGACACGCGCTCGGCCAAAGGCACGGCGAACTCGCCCAGCGAAAAAATCAACACCGAAAACAGCAGACCCATGCCCATGAGCTGCTGCAAGGCACGCAGAGGACTCAGGCCCGACATGCGCATGACGGTGAATTCGCTCGAGGCTGCAAGACTCGCCAGCACGTAGACCGTTCCGGTCAAGGCCGCGATCGGCAGGATGAGATAGGCGCGACTCGGCATTTGCAGTGACACCAGCAGCAAGATGTGTGCGAACGACGTTGCGGAAGCATTGCTGTTGCTAAGCTCGTTGATCACGTCCAGGATAAACAGCAGGCCGAGAAACACCAGCAGCACGAGGCTGCTGGCGGCAGCAATTTGCACGAACAGATAGCGACGCAGCGTGCGCATGGGTTCAGGGGCGGGGCAGGGGCAGGCGTTCAGTGAGCCAGCGGCCCCTGCCGGCCGCCGGCATCCAGACCGGTCCCGCGGGTGCGACGCCAGGGCAACAGGCCTTTGTGCAGTGCCAGCACGAACAACAGCACCACTGCACTGCCGTGAATCAGCAGCAACGCCGAGACCAGGTTTAGTTTGCGTTGATCGATCCAGCCCTGCGCGGCATTGAGAAAATTGATGTACGCGAGATAGATCAACACGGCGACGATGAGCTGCAGCGCACGGCCAGCCCGCGGGTTGGTGGCGGCCAGCGGCACCGCCATGAGGACCAGCAGGATGGACGAAAGCGGCACGCCGATGCGCCACGACAACTCCCCCAGCCAGGCGGGAATATGGGACATGGCGAGCATGGGTGTGGAAATTTCACGGCTTGGCGTGTTCGCCAAACGCGCAGCCTCCGAGAGCCCGGCAACCGTTGGAGCGGGGGCGTTGAGCGCCGAGAGCCGAATTCCCATTTGCGCAAAACCCGTCACCTGGTAGTTAGCTTCCCCCGCCGTATGGCTGTAGCGGTGGCCGTTGGCGAGCATCAAATAGCGCGAGCCGTCGAGGTTTTGCAGCATGGCCGACTGCGCCAGGGTGATGACGACCTGCCCGCTGCTCCGGTCACGAATGAAGATGTCGTGCGCCAACCCCTTGGCCTGGGCTCCCTTGCCGATGAAAAAAACCCGCTGGCCGGAAGACGATTCCCGGAACTGGCCAGGCGCGACGCGCGACAGATCCGAGCGCTGCTCGAAGCGCTCGCGCAGGGCGGCGTTTTGCTGATTGGCCCAGGGCCAGGCCACGAGCGTGAGCGCGGCGATGGCCAGCACCACGGGTGCGGCAAAACGCAGCACGATGCGGAAGTACTGCAGCGGCGTGACACCGGCTCCCGCCCAGATGACGATCTCCGAGTCACGGTGCATGCGCGAGAAGCTCATCAGCACGGCAATGAACAGGGCCAGGCCGAGTATGAATTGCAGATACGTGAGTGAGGCCAGGCCGATGAGCAGAAAAAGATCTTGTGGATTGGCTTGCCCTTCCGAAGCCTGTCCCAGAATGCGGATCAGCATGATCGTGATCACCACCGAAAACAGCACGGTGAAACTGCCGCCGAAATTGCGTGCCATTTCACGGCGCAAAGAGGTGTCCAACAACATTGCAGGGGCGGCGTCAGACTTGGGGGCGTGGGTTGCGCGGCGGGAAATCGCGCCGGCGGCAGAGCGCGGGGACAGATCCGGTGGAATAATGAAACATCGCCAGGAGCCCTCATGAAATTTAGCATAGCCCCTCTGAAATCATTATCCAGCCTTCAGACCGACGCGCTCATCGTTTTTCTACACCAGCCCGGCACGTCCTGCGGCCTCGTC
>JAJXUC010000050.1 GCA_021783435.1 Pseudomonadota bacterium
ACCCCACGCTGATTCCGGCCATCGAGAGCGGCTGGGTGGAGAGCGTGCATTGCTTCGGCAGCGAGGTCGGCATGGAGGACTACATCGCGGCGCGTCCGGATGTGTTCTTCGTCGGCCGCGACGGCTCGATGCGTTCCAACCGCGTGCTGTGCCAGCTGGCCGGCCAGTACGGCGTGGATCTGTTCATCGGCTCGACGCTGCAGATGGACGCCGACGCCAATTCGTCCACCGTCACGCTGGGGCGGCTGACGGGCTTCGGCGGCGCGCCCAATATGGGGCACGACCCGCGTGGCCGGCGCCATCCATCGCCGGCCTGGCTGTCGCTGATCACGGAGGACGCGCCGGTGGTGCGCGGGCGCAAGCTGGTGGTGCAACTGGTGGAGACCTACCAGAAGGGCGGCGTGCCGGCGCTGGTCGATTCGCTGGACGCCGTCGAGGTCGGCAGGAAGAGCGGCATGCCCATCGCGCCCATCATGATCTACGGCGACGACGTCAGCCACGTCGTCACCGAGGAGGGCATCGCCTATCTCTACAAGGCGCAGGGGCAGGAGGAGCGCCGCGCCGCGCTGGCCGCGGTGGCGGGCGTCACCCCCATCGGCCAGCGCGCCGACGCCGCGCGCACGCGAGGCTTGCGCGAACGCGGCATCGTGGCCTATCCCGAAGATCTCGGCGTCAGCCCGCTGCAGGCCAAGCGCTCCCTGCTCGCGGCGCGCAGCATCGAGGATCTCGTTACCTGGTCGGGCGGCCTGTATCGTCCCCCGGCGCGGTTTCGGAGCTGGTGAGCATGGCCATGGCGACCCCGATGCAGCCCGCTTTGCAGACCCCCGCGTTCGCGACGGCGGACGACTGGGCTGACCGCGCGGTGCAGGCCTTGCGCGACGAGGCCCTGCTCACGCCCAAGCCCGCGCTTGTGGATGGCCGCGGCAGCGGCGCGCATCGCGATCTCGACTTGGCGCGCATGCTGCGCTCGGCCGAGGCCTTGCGCCTGCCCTTCGCCGACATGGCGCGCGCGGCGGCCGGGGCCAGGCCGTCGCCCGATCTGCGCGCGCGGCTGGCCGCCATCGGCCGCGTCGCCGAGCAGCGCATGATGATGGCCACCGGCGGCAGCAATGCCCACCGCGGTGCCATCTGGGCGCTTGGCCTGCTGGTCGCGGCCGGCACCATGTGCCCGGACGGCAGCGGTCCGGAACAGGTCGCAGCGACGGCCGCCGCCATCGCGCGCCATCCGGACCGGCACGCGCCGGGCCTTGATTCCCACGGCGCCCGGGCGTGCCGCCGCTACGGGCTGGGCGGCGCGAGGGCCGAGGCCTGCGCTGGTTTTCCGCACGCCATGCGGCTGGGCCTGCCGGCCTTGTGCCGCGCGCGCGCCCGGGGCCACGGCGAGGGCTGCGCCAGGCTCGACGCGCTGCTGGCCATCATGGCCCGCTTGCCCGACACCTGCCTGCTGCACCGCGGCGGCCTGGCCGCCTTGCGCGCCGCGCAGCACGGCGCGCGGGCCGTGCTCGATGCCGGCGGCACGGCCACGGCCCGGGGCTGGGAGGGATTGATGCGCCTGGATGCCGGGCTGCTGGAGCGCAACGCTTCGCCAGGGGGCAGCGCCGACCTGCTGGCGGTCACGCTGCTTCTCGACGGCATCGCGCAGCAGGGCGGTGGGGCCGCGGTGCAAGACGGACGGGCACGATGGAAACCTTGAACTTCACATTCGAGGCCGGGCGACCGGTGGCGCGCCGCGCCCATGTCGGCGTCGTGGGCTCCGGCGATCTCGAGGTGCTGCTCGAACCGGCCCCGGGCACGACGACGACGGTGTGCGTGCGCACCAGCGTGGACGGCTACGGCGCGATCTGGCGCAAGGTGCTGGAGCGTTTTCATGCCCGCCATCGATGCGTGGCCAGGATCGAGATCAACGACTTCGGCGCCACGCCCGGCGTCGTCGCGCTGCGCCTGGAACAGGCGGTGGAGGCGAGCCAGGTATGAAAGCGGCGCTGGACCGTCCGAGTTTCGTCGAGCTGGGGGCGCGCGAACGCGCCGCCGCCGTGCTCGATCCCGGCAGCCTGCGCGAGCTGCTGGGGCCTTTCGACCGTCTGGTCTCGCCCTGGCTGCCGCGCCAGGGCATCGTGCCGCAATCCGACGACGGCGTGGTGGTGGCGCGCGGCACCCTGGGCGGCCATGCCGCCGTGGTGCTGTCCATCGAAGGGGCCTTCCAGGGCGGCAGCATCGGCGAAGTGTCCGGAGCCAAGATCGCCGGCGCGCTGGAACTGGCCTTGCGCGACTGCGAGGCCGGCCGTCCCGTGCGGCCCGTGCTGCTGCTGGAGACCGGCGGCGTGCGCCTGCAGGAGGCCAACCTCGGCCTGGCGGCGATCGCCGAGATCCAGTCCGCCGTCGTGGCCCTGCGCCGCCATGTGCCTGTCGTGGCGGTGGTGGCGGGCATGGTCGGCTGTTTCGGCGGCATGTCGCTGGTGGCCGCGCTGTGCAGCCATCTGGTGATGACGCGCCAGGGCAGGCTGGGCATGAACGGTCCCGAGGTCATCGAGCAGGAGGCCGGGCTGGAGGAACTCGACGCCGGCGACCGGCGCCTGATCTGGAGCCTGATCGGTGGCGAGCAGCGCTGGGCTACCGGGCTGGCCGACGCCCTGGTGGATGACGATGCCGACCAAGTGCGCGACGCGGTGCGCGGCGCCTTTGATGCGCCCGATGCCGCGTGGCCGCGCAGCGCGCAGGTCGACGTCTATCGTCTGCGCATCGAACAGGCGGCGGCCATGTCCGAACTGGACGGCCCTGCTTTGCGGGCGCTGTGGCCACGCGAGACATGAACCCAATGGACACGATTTCGACACGCGGCCGCGCCTGGTTCGACGCCTTGCGCGGCGAAGCCCCGGCGTTGCCTGGTTTGCCGCCTTCGGTACGCGCGGCCGACGGCCTGATCGGCAACCGCCGCGCACGGTTGCTGGCCGTCGTGCCCGATCCCGACAGTCCCTATCCCCGCGCCCGGCGCGGCGAGGTCGGCCTGCGCGAAGGCTGGGGCCTGGCCCAGGCCGTGCGCGAGGCCATGGAGCAGGACGCCGCGGGGCCGAAGCGCGCGCTGCTCGCCATCGTCGACGTGCCGAGCCAGGCCTACGGCCGGCGCGAGGAGATGCTCGGCATCCACCTGGCCTGCGCCGCCGCGGTGGACGCCTATGCCGCGGCGCGCTGGGCCGGGCACCCGGTGGTGGCGCTGCTGGTCGGCGCGGCCATGTCGGGCGCTTTCCTGGCCCACGGTTACCAGGCGCACCGCATCGTGGCGCTGGACGATCCGCGCGTCATGGTTCATGCCATGGGGCGCGAGGCGGCGGCGCGGGTCACGCGGCGCCCGGTCGACGAACTCGACGCGCTGGGGGCGGCGAATCCACCCATGTCCTACCGCCTCGCCGACTACGCGCGTCTGGGCTTGCTGCACAGGCTGCTGGACGGGGTGAACGCCGACGACCCCGATGCGAACGCTCTCGACGCCGTGCGTCAGGCCGTGCTGGAGGCGCTGGCCGACATCGGCGCCGATGAACGCGGACTCCGCGTGCGGCTGGAGTCGGCGCAGGCGCGCGATGGCCGCGCGGCGTCGCGCGAGGTGCGGCGGCGGCTCGCCGCGCAGTGGTGAGCGCCATGGCCGGAGGCATCGCGGCAGTGGGCAAGTCCGATGGTTGAAGCCTTGTTCGCGACGCATGCGCCGCCGCGTCCGCCCATTCTGGGGCGGGCGCCGTGGTCCGGTGTCGGGCCGCACGATCTGCTCTACCTGCGCCGGCCCGACGCGCTGCAGTTCGACGCGCCACCGTCCGCGTGGGTGGGTCTTGCCTTGCGTCATGTGCCCTGGGTCGTGGTGCGCCGCGCCCCGCTGCGTGACGGGCTGTTGCCGGTGGGCATACGTGGCGATACGCGCGACTTGCGCTGCGCCGCATGGGTGGCGCCGGAGGATGTGGATCGCGTCTTGCCGCCGCACGCCCTGCGATCCCGCATCGCCTGCCTGAGCGCGGCCAGGACGTCGCTGCCGGCCGCCAGGACCTTGGTCGCGGTGGAACGGGCCTGGGCCACCTGGGCCTTGCCCTGGGGGCCGGGAGGCAGTCTGGGTTTCGAGCTGGCCACCGGCTGGCCCACGGTGGGCCGGGACAGCGACCTCGACCTCGTCGTTCACGCCCGGGACCCTCTCTCGCGCAGCGAAGCCCGCCGGCGGCTCGACGCGCTGCCGGCGCTCGGTGCGCGCGTCGATGTCCAGATGGAAACCCCCGCCGGGGCCGTGGCGCTCTCGGAGTTCGCCGGGCAAGGCGATGGCCCCATCCTGCTGCGCGGCCGGCATGGCCCGCACCTGGTGTGCGACCCGTGGGACTGGGTTGCCGCGGACCGGCCGCGGTAGGCGAGGGCGCATGAAACTGGCCTATTTATGCCCCGGGCAAGGCGCGCAGACCGCCGGCTTCCTGCATCGCCTGCCCAGGCACGCCGCGGTGGCGCGAACCCTGGACGAGGCGAGCGGGATTCTGGGGCGCGACGTCAGCGAACTCGATACCGCCGAGGCGCTGCGCTCGACGGTGGCGGTGCAACTGGCCATCGTGGTCGCCGGCGTGTGCGTGGCCCGCGCCTTGCGCGACGCGGGGGTGCGGCCCGACGCCGTGGCCGGCCTTTCCGTGGGCGCTTACACGGCGGCGGTCATCGCCGGCGTGTTGACCCTCGAACAGGGCCTGCGCCTGGTGCGCCTGCGCGCCACGCTGATGGAGCAGGCCTACCCGCAGGGCTACGGCATGGCCGTGATCGGCGGCCTGCCGCAGCGCGCGGTGGAAGCCATGATCGAGGCCGCCTGCACCGAGCCCGAGCCGCGGCGGCACGCTTATCTGGCCAATCTGAATGCGCCGGCGCAGTTCGCCATCGCGGGCGCCAACGAGGCGCTGGAGCGTGTGCTGCAAGCCGCAAGGGCGCAAGGCGCGCGCCGTGCCGAGCGCCTGGATGTCGCCGTGCCTTCGCACTGCGTGCTGCTGGCCGGTGTCGCCGCGGCATTGCGCGAGGCGCTGGCCGGCGAGCGCCTCGCCGAGCCCGATGTGCCGTATGCCGGCAACACCACGGCCCGTCTGCTGCGCTCGGCTCGCGCCGTGGCGGCGGATCTGGCCGACAACGTCATGACCCCCGTGCACTGGCACGACGCCAGCCGCGTGCTGTTCGAGAACGGGGTGCGGCATTTCATCGAGCTGCCGCCCGGACAGGCGCTGACGCAGTTGGCCCGTTCGGCTTTCTGCGACGCGCACGCACTCGCGGCGGAGCAGGCCGATCTGGCTTCGCTCGCCCTGTCCGCGCGGCGCGCGCAACGACATGAGGAGAACGACCGCAACCTTGAATGAGACAGCACGCCGGTTGGCGGCGTGAACCGGCAGGTCACGCGACTCCCGCCGCCATGCGCAACGACACGCGGGGCCGATGTCCCGCGACACACCGAAGGAGACATCAAGATGCAAAGCAATGTACTGACGGCGGCGGACCGACCGGCCCGCACGCCACTCAACCGCAACCAGATCACCGGGTTCTGGGCCGCCTGGTTCGGCTGGACCCTGGACGGCATGGACTCGATCATCTACGCCCTGGTCCTCGTGCCCGCGCTCACCGAGCTGCTGCCAAAGTCCGGGTTCACCGCCACGCCTGCGCACGTCGGCCTGGCCGGGTCGATCCTGTTCGCGCTATTCCTGGTGGGCTGGGGCCTGTCGTTCATCTGGGGCCCGATCGCCGACCGCTTCGGCCGCACCCGCGTGCTCGCCGCCACCATCTTCGGCTATGCCTTGTTCACCGGCCTGGCGGCGTTGTCGCAGAACGTCTGGGAACTCGCCGTGTTCAGGCTGCTCGCCGGCATCGGCATCGGCGGTGAATGGGCGCTGGCCGGGACCTATGTCGCCGAAGCCTGGCCGGAGGACCGGCGCAAGATGGGCGCCGGCTACCTCCAGACCGGGTATTACGCGGGCTTCTTCATCGCCGCCGCGCTCAACTACACGGTGGGGGCGCACTACGGCTGGCGCGCCATGTTCCTCTGCGGCCTGGTGCCGGTGGTGGTGTCCATCTTCACCCTGCTCAAGGTGCGCGAGCCCGAGCGCTGGGAAAAAATCCACGACAAGCCTGTGCAGCGCAGTCCCTTGAGGACCATCTTCAATGCCGAATATGCGCGGCGCACCCTGGTCAATTCCGTGCTGCTGACGGTGGCCATCATCGGTCTGTGGGCAGGTGCTGTGTACGAGCCGGCGGCCATCATCCAGCTCGCCCTCAAGGAAGGCATGACCCACATCCAGGCCGTGCACATGGCGTCCATCGGCACCGGCATCCTGTCGATCGGCACCATTCTCGGCTGCCTGGCATTGCCGGTGATGGCCGAGCGCATCGGCCGCAAGGGCACCCTGGCGTTTTATTTCCTCGGCATGGCGGTGTGCATCGCCCTCGGTTTCGGTTGGGCCTTCTATTTGCCGAACGGGCTTGACACCTTCATCACCGTGCTCTTTTTCCTCGGCTTTTTCGGCGGCAACTTCGCCATGTTCAGCCTCTGGCTGCCCGAGCAGTACGAGACCCGCGTGCGTGCCACGGCCTTCGCCTTCAACACGTCGATCGGGCGCTTCATCGGCGCCGGCGTGAACTTCCTGCTGGCGGCGGCAATCGCCAGCTCGGGGACGATGGGCACGCCTGTGGCCTATACCGCGCTGGCATTCCTGGCCGGAATCGCCGTCATCCCCTTCGCGATGGAGACCCGCGGCCGAGCGCTGCCGCAGTGAGACGGGGCGTTAAACCGGGCAATAAAAAACCGCCTTTAGGCGGTTTTTTATTGGGGCATGACCGTGCTCAGACCCGGCCCTTGTATTCGCCCGTGCGGGTGTCGATTTCGATCTTGTCGCCGGTGGCGACGAAGATGGGGACTGGAATTTCAACGCCGGTGGAGATCTTGGCGGGCTTGAGCACCTTGCCCGAGGTGTCGCCCTTGACGGCGGGCTCGGTGTAGATGACCTCGCGCACCACGCTGTTGGGCATTTCGACCGAAATGGCCTTGCCGTCGTAGAACACCACCTCGACGGGCATGCCGTCTTCCAGGTAGCTGAGGGCGTCGCCGAGGTTGTCCTTTTCCACTTCGTACTGGTTGTACTCGGTGTCCATGAACACGTACATCGGGTCGGCGAAGTAGGAATAGGTGCATTCCTTGCGGTCGAGCATGACGGGGTCGAGCTTGTCGTCGGCCTTGTAGACGACCTCGGTGCCGCCACTGGTCAGCAGGTTCTTGAGCTTCATCTTCACCGTGGCGGCGTTGCGGCCTCCGCGACTGTATTCGGTCTTTTGCACGACCATGGGATCCTTGCCCACCATGATGACATTGCCGGCGCGGATTTCTTGAGCGAGTTTCATAAATCGGTGGAGATCAGGGGGTCTGTTGGAAAGTCAACTTTACATTTTACCCGGCCGGGCCTAGATGGGCAGGCCCTGGGGTTTGTGCGCCCGTACCGCAGCCAGGAGTTGGCCGGTCATATCGGGTTGGCTGGCCAGGCGGTTGCACCAGGTGCGGGCATGACGGCGCAGCAGGGGCAGCGCGGTCACGAAGTCGGACCAAGCCGCGTCCAGGTCCAGCCCGCGGTTCCAGGCGGTCCACAACGGAATGATGGCGTCGCGCACTTCCGCTGCGGCGTCCGCCAGGTAAACATCGAAAAACGCTTCGAGTTTCTTGAGATGGGCGCCATCGTGTTGCGGGTAGATGTGCCAGATCATCGGGCGTGCCGCCCACTGCGCGCGCACGAACGAATCTTCGCCCCGCACGATGCAGACGTCGGCCGCCCAGAGCAGTTCGTCGAAGCGTTCCTGCGGCATATAGGGCAGGGCGCACAGGGTCAGGCTGCCGCGCACCGTGGTCTGTCCGGTGAGCAGTTCCATGTGCAGCCAGTGGTTGACGGACTCCAGGATGGGGCCGGGGCAGATCCACAGCACGGTCGGCCGGTCGGCCGCGGCCAGCCCCTGCAGCCAGGTGTCGAGGTTGTCGCGCGCATAGCTGAACAAGACCACGGCGGTGGCATGCTCGGGCGGCGGGGGCAGGCCCAGCGACCGCAGGGCGATGCGCCGTGCCGCCGGCATGGCCTGCCAGGCATCGCGCCGCGCGAGCAGATCGGCCTCGCGGATCAAACCGCCCGTGGCCGGGGTGAAGCCGGGAAAGAAGAACAGCTTGTTGATGCCGCCGGGCTGGGGCGAGGGCTTGAGGTGGCTGCCTTCGACCCAGGGCTCGGCGCTGAGATGCTCGAGGTTGAACCAGACCAGGCGTTCGCTGCCGCGCTGCTGGATGCGCTCCAGGAAGGCCGGCGCGAGCTTGCAGCCGAACAGCTCGACCACCACGTCGCCCGGGTCGAGCTGCAGCTGCCGGCCCCAGTTGAACACCTGCACGCCGTCCACGCTTTGCTGGGCGAGGCGGGGGTTGATCTGCGGGCAAATGATGCGGAAGGTGTTCAAATCATCGACGAACAGCCGCACATTGCGGCCATGCTCGTGCGCGAGCTGACGCGCCAGCCGCCAGCCCACGCCGATGTCGCCGAAGTTGTCCACGACATGACAGAACAGATCCCAGGTTTCGCGATGATTCATCAGCAAGGCGGCGCATGCGCCGGTAGTTCAGATGTTTACGACGGCCATTGTCGCCGTTGTTCGCGCCTTGCGGATTTTCGCGATGCCGTGCGCGAGCGCTACCCGACCTATGCCTGTTTGCCGGTACCGTCGTTCGGGCCCTTGTCGGCGCCCCTGCTCGTCGTGGGGTTGGCGCCCGGCCTGCACGGCGCCAATGCGAGCAACCGGCCGTTCACAGGCGATGGCGCGGGACCCCTGCTCTACGGCACCTTGAGCGCGCTGGGCCTGGCCCGGCGCGACCCGCCGGTGGCGGTCACGGATCCCCCGTCGGGCATCACCGCCGGCGATGGGCTGGAGCTGCTGGATTGCCGCATCTGCAACAGCGTGAAATGCCTGCCGCCCGGCAACAAGCCCCTGCCGGCCGAGGTGCGCGCCTGCAACGGCTTCGTGCGGGCCGAGCTGGCCGCCATGCCACGGCTCAAGGTCGTCGTCGCGCTGGGCACGGTCGCGCATGGCGCGGTTCTGACCGCGCTCAGACTGAAGCAGACCGCCGTTCCCTTCGCGCACGGGGCGCGGCATGGATTGGACGGTTTCACGCTGTTCGACAGCTACCACTGCAGCCGTTACAACCAGAACACCGGGCGTCTGACGGCGGCGATGTTTCACGCCGTATTCGCCCAAGCGGCGCGCGAGGCGGGCGTGGGCGGACCCGGCGCGGCAAACCCATGAACCCGCCCCCCGACACGCCGCCACCCGCGGCGCAGGAGCCGGATCCCGCGGACCCGCAAGCCCTGGCCAGGCAGGTGGCGGGCTTGCCGCATTTGCCGGGGGTGTACCGCTATTTCGCCGCCGACGGCACGTTGTTGTACGTAGGCAAGGCGCGCGACCTGCGCAAGCGCGTGTCCAGCTATTTCCAGAAGGACCATGGCGGCACGCGCACGGGCCATATGGTCTCGCGCATCGCACGCCTGGAAACCACGGTCACGCGCTCGGAGGCGGAGGCGCTGCTGCTGGAAAACAACCTGATCAAGACGCAGCAGCCGCGCTACAACATCCTGTTCCGGGACGACAAGTCCTACCCTTACCTCAAGCTCACCACCGGGCACGCCTTCCCGCGCATGGTGTACTTCCGCGGCGCGGTGGACCGCAGGCACAGTTATTTCGGGCCCTATCCGAGCGCCTGGGCGGTGAAGGAAAGCATCGCCGTGCTGCAGAAGGTGTTCCAGTTGCGCACTTGCGAGGACAGCGTGTTCGCCAACCGCAGCCGGCCCTGCCTGCTGCACCAGATCCACCGCTGCTCGGCGCCTTGCGTCGGCCGCATCACGCCCGCGGCCTACGCCGCCGACGTGGACGCCGCGGCCCGCTTCCTGCGCGGCGAGCACGACGGCGTGCTGAAGGACTTGCAAGCGCGCATGCAGGACCTGGCGGAGCACCTGCGCTTCGAGGAGGCCGCCGCGGTGCGCAACCAGATCGGGGCCCTGTCGCGCGTGCTGCACCAGCAAAGCATGGAGGTGGGGGGCGACCAGGATGCCGACATCCTGGCGGTGGTCATGCAGGGCGGGCGCGCCTGCGTCAACCTGGCCATGGTGCGCGGCGGGCGCCACCTCGGCGACCGCGCCTACTTCCCGAGTCATGTGCAGTGGGCTGATGCGGTGGATGCCGGTGCGGCCGATGCGTTGCCCGAGACGCCGCAAGCCGCCACCGAATCGGGGCTGGCGCATGCGGAAGAGGGCGAGCCGGATGGGCCGCCAACAGCGCTGCCGCACGCCCAGCCCGCGCTGCAGGCCGTGCTCGACGCCTTCGTCGCGCAGCACTACGTGGACCTGCCGCTGCCGCCCGTGCTGATCGCCAACGTGCCGGTCGATCCCGAACTCGTCGCCGCCCTGCAGGAGCACAGCGGACAGCGCTGCGCGGCCGTGCTGAATCCGCGCGGCACGCGCCGGAGCTGGCTGGACATGGCGGTGCAGGGCGCGCAGATCGCGCTGGCGCGCCTGCTCGCCGAGGAGGGCGCGCAGCACCACCGCACCCGCGCGCTGGCCGCCGCGCTGGCGCTGGAGGTCGAGGACCTGGACGCCCTGCGCATCGAATGCTTCGACGTCAGTCATACCGCCGGGGAGGCCACGCAAGCTTCCTGCGTGGTGTTCCAGCACCATGCGATGCAGTCCGCGCAGTACCGGCGCTACCGCATCGATGGCATCACGCCCGGCGACGACTACGCCGCGATGCGCCAGGTTCTGACCCGGCGCTATGCGAAGCTGGCCGAGGATGCCGACGCCCGCCTGCCCGATCTGGTCCTGATCGACGGCGGCCGCGGCCAGATCACCGCGGCGCGCGAGGTGTTCGAGGAACTGGGCCTCGACATCGGCCGCCTGGTGGGCGTGGAAAAGGGCGAGGGCCGCAAGGTCGGCCTGGAGGAACTGGTGTTCGCCGACGGCCGCCCCAAGGTGGCGCTGCCGCCGGACAGCCCGGCCTTGCTGCTCGTGGCGCAGATCCGGGACGAGGCGCACCGCTTCGCCATCACCGGCATGCGCGCGCAGCGGGCACGCGCGCGTACCGGCGGCTCGAAACTGGAGGACATCCCCGGCATCGGCCCGAAACGCCGCGCCAATCTGCTGTCGCGCTTCGGCGGCGTGCGCGGCGTGGCCTCGGCCAGTGTGGAGGATCTGATGACGGTGGACGGCATTTCGCGCGACCTGGCCCAGGCCATTTATGCCGCGCTGCATTGACGCTCAGGCGTGGACTCGGCCCGGCCTGGACGGCTGCGCGGATGCGCGAACGCACACCATCGCGGTGCCGATGGAATAATGCAAGCACCATGACAGTGCCGACCTTTCTGACTTGGCTGCGGGTGGCGGCGATTCCGCTCATTCTCGGCGTCTATCAAATCCCCGCGGCCTGGCTGTCCATCCCGGAGAAGAATCTGCTCGCCACGGCGCTGTTCGTGCTCAGCGCGATCACCGACTGGCTCGACGGCTGGCTCGCACGGCGCTGGAATCAGACCTCGGCCTTCGGTGCCTTCCTCGACCCCGTGGCCGACAAACTCATGGTGTCCGCGGCGCTGCTGGTGCTGCTGGAGCTCTCGCGCATCGGCGCGCTGGTGGCGCTGATCATCATCGGCCGCGAAATCGCCATCTCCGCGTTGCGCGAATGGATGGCCCGCATCGGCCAGTCCGGCAAGGTGGCGGTGAACTGGCTCGGCAAGGTCAAGACGGCTACGCAGATGGTCGCCATTCCCTTTCTCTTGTTCGATGGCCGTCTGTTCGGCCTGCTGCCGACGGCCGTGTGGGGCAGTTGGTTGCTCGGCATCGCGGCTTTGCTCACGCTGTGGTCCATGCTGTATTACTTCAAGCTGGCACTGAGCGGCATCAACCTCTCCGAATGAGACCCGACAGCGCGCGGGCGCCCGAACCGCAGGCCGATGCGTCCGTGGCCGAGAGCTGGCGCAGTGTTCTGGCCCGCTTGGGCCTGCGCCTCATGCCCCTGCTGTTCGTGGTGATCTGGAGCACGGGATTCATCGTCGCGCGCTACGGCATGCCGTATGCGCCGCCGCTCAAATTCCTCTGCCTGCGCTATGGCGCATCCCTCATCCTGCTGCTGCTCGTGGCGTTCACCTTGCGCGTGCGCTGGCCGCAGTCGCGTGCGCAATGGCTGCATCTGGCCGTCGTCGGCGTGCTGATGCAGGCGGGCTATCTCGGCGGCGTGTGGGCCGCCGTCAAGCAGGGCATCGGCGCCGGCACCGTGGCACTGATCGTCGGACTGCAGCCCTTGCTCACCGCGGTGCTGGTGTCGCTGGCCGGCCACAAGGTGAAGGCGGCGCAATGGCTGGGGCTCGGCCTGGGCTTTCTCGGGCTCGGGCTGGTGGTGGCGCGGCAGCTCGAACAGGGCACGCTGTCCGGCGCCAATCTCGCGCTGGCGCTGTTCGCGCTGCTGTGCATCACCGGCGGAACCTTGTGGCAAAAACGCTACGTCGTCACCACCCCGGTGTGGACGGCGGCCGCCGTGCAGATCGGGGCGGCTTTGCTGGTCAGTCTGCCGATCGCCTTATGGGAGACGGAGCCCGTGGTGTTCAATACCCAGCTCGTCGGTGCGCTGGCCTGGTCGGTCCTGGCCATCACCCTGGGGGCCAGCTCGCTGCTCTATCTGCTGATCCAGCGTGGCGCGGCGGTACAAGTCACCAGCCTGATCTACTGGGTTCCACCCGTCACCGCGCTGATGGGCTGGTGGCTGTTCGATGAACGGATCGGTCCGGGCACGTGGGCGGGCATGGCCTTGGTGGCCGCGGGCGTGCTGACGGTGACCCGATCCGGGCGAAGCAGTCAGTCGCAGCAGAGGCAGCGGACACGCGGCGTAGACACACGAGATCCACACCCATAAATCAGGAGACGAACCCATGCAAACCCTACAGAAAAGACCCTGGCGCGTCGCGGTGATCCCGGGCGACGGCATCGGCCAGGAGGTTGTCCCGGAAGGCCTGCGCGTGGTCGAGGCCGCGGCGACGCGCTTCGACATCGCCCTGCAAATCGAGCATTTCGATTTTGCCTCCTGCGACTACTACCTGCGCCATGGCAGCATGCTGCCGGAGGACTGGAAGGAGCGGCTCGACGGGTTCGACGCCATCTTTTTCGGCGCCGTGGGCTGGCCCGAGAAGGTGCCCGATCACATCTCGCTGTGGGGTTCGCTGCTGCAGTTCCGGCGCGAGTTCGACCAGTACGTCAACCTGCGCCCGGCCCGCCTCATGCCCGGGCTGCGCTCGCCGCTGGCCGGCTTACAGCCGGGGGACATCGACCTTCTCATCGTGCGCGAGAACACCGAAGGCGAGTATTCGAATGCCGGTGGAAGGCTGTTTGCAGGCACGCCGCGCGAAATGGCCATGCAGGAAACCGTGATGACCCGCGTCGGCGTGGACCGCGTGCTGCATCACGCCTTCCATCAAGCCGCGCGCCGGCCGCGCAAGTTGCTGACCTCCGCCACCAAGTCGAACGGCATCTCCATCACCATGCCCTACTGGGACGAGCGCGTGCGCGCCGTCGCGGCCGAGCACCCGCAGGTGCGCTGGAACCAGTTCCACATCGACGCGCTGTGCGCCCGCCTGGTGCAGCGCCCGCAGGAATTCGACGTCATCGTCGGCAGCAATTTGTTCGGCGACATCCTGAGCGACCTGGCGCCCGCGCTGTGCGGCACGCTGGGCATCGCGCCGTCCGCCAACATCAACCCCGAGCGCCTGCATCCCTCGCTGTTCGAGCCGGTGCACGGGTCGGCGCCGGATATCGCCGGGCGCGGCCTGGCCAACCCGATCGGGCAGATCTGGAGCGCCGCGCTGATGTTCGATTTCCTCGGCCACCCGAAGGCGCACGATGCCATCGTGCACGCCATCGAGGCCGCGCTCGTCCCACGCAGCGGAGCCCCGCGCACGCCCGATCTGGGCGGCACGGCCAGCACCCAGGACATGGGCCGCGCCTTGGCTGGGGCCGTGATTGCAGCTAACCTTGATTGACATGGCATGGGCGCATCGTTCTAATGGCATCCAGCCGCTGCCCGTAAGATCTGGGCGGTTGCAAATCCAGCAGTACACCCATCAGCAGGCGCACTTGTGTGCATCTGACACTTGCGAGCTGGCCTGAGCCATTCGGCAAGCCGGCATTTCCTTCTTTGCATGATCCTCTCCAGGGGGCTAGAGTGAATAAAACAGAATTGATCGAGCACATCGCCAAGAAGTCCGACATCTCCAAAGCGGCCGCTGCGCGCGCTCTGGATTCGATGATCGAGGGCGTCAAGGTCACCCTGAAGAAGGGCGGGACCGTCACCCTCATCGGTTTCGGCACCTTCGCCGTTACCAAGCGTCCGGCCCGCACCGGACGCAATCCCCGCACCGGCGCGTCGATCAAGATCAAGGCGGCCAAAGTGCCCAAGTTCCGTCCCGGCAAGGGCTTGAAAGACGCTTTGAACTAAGCGTCCGAAGCGCGGCATTCAGAATAGGTTTGCGGGTGCTTAGCTCAGTTGGTAGAGCGGCGCCCTTACAAGGCGTAGGTCGGGGGTTCGAACCCCTCAGCACCCACCAGTTGCATGCCCAGGCACGAAGCCCGTGGCATGGTGCTCTCAAGAAAACGTCGGCCCATCCCCGAGTTTTCTTGACTCTCGCGGGGGCAGGGTGGTGAGCCGCCCTGGGGCGTTCAAAGGCGAACGGTTATGCTGTTCGCCTTTTGTTTTTTTCGGTATTGTTTCTTCATCCGCGATGTGATCGCACACGACGAGCCCCTCCATGTTTGATTTCGTCCGCAAGCACACCAAGCTCTTGCAGGTCCTCCTGTTCCTGCTGATCTTCCCGTCCTTCGTGCTGTTCGGCATCCAGGGCTATGACCACTTCAGCGGCAACGGCGGCTTGGCGGCCAAGGTCGACGGCGTCCCCATCAGCATGCAGCAGCTCGACGAGGCCCAGCGCAACGAAGTGGCCCGCATGCAGCAGATCCTGGGTCCCGCCGCCGACATCAAGTCCCTGGACACGCCGCAGGCCAAGATGCGCACGCTCGACGGGCTGATTCGCCAGACACTTTTGCAGGTGGCCGTGCGCAAGCAACACCTGATGGTGAGCGACGGCCAAGTGCAACAGGCCATTCTGCAGATTCCGCAGATCGCCGCGTTGCGCAAGCCCGACGGCAGCTTCGACGTGCAGGCCTACCGCCAGCTCATCGCCGCGCAAGGCATGACCACCGCCCAGTTCGAGGCGCAAGTGCGCGAGCAGCTGCTGCTGCAGCAGGCGATGAACGGCATCGGCGAACCCGTGATCGAGAGCAAGGCCATCGCGGGCCAGCTCTACGCCTGGCAGAACCAGAAGCGCCAGATTCGTATGGCGCTCTATCAGGCCAAGGATTTTGCCTCGCAGGTGCAGCCCACGCCGGCCCAGGTCGAAGCGTTCTACAAGGACAACGCCAAGCTGTTCCAGGTTCCGCAGCAAGCCGACATCCAGTACGTGGTGCTGGACATGAATGCCGTGCGCAAAGACATCACCGTCACCCCAGCGCAGGCCAAGGCCTATTACACCCAGCACATCGCGCAGTTCAGTTCACCCGAGGAGCGCAAGGCCAGCCATATCCTGATCGCGCTGCCCCCGCAACCCACGCCGGCCCAGGAACAGGCCGCCAAGGCCAAGGCCGAGGCCATCCTCGCCGAAGTGCGCAAGGATCCGGCGCAGTTCGCCGCCATCGCCAAGCGAGAATCGCAGGATCCAGGCTCGGCACCCCAGGGCGGCGACCTCGGCTATTTCACGCGCAGCGGCATGGTCAAACCGTTCGCCGATGCGGTGTTCGCCATGAAGAAGGTCGGCGAGATCGTCGGCCCCGTGCGGTCGCAGTACGGCTACCACATCATCGAACTCACCGGCATCAAGCCCGCGGATCAAAAGCCTTTCGCACAGGTCGAAGGCGAGATCCAGGCGCAGTTGCAGAACCGGGAGGCGCAGAAGCGCTTTCCCGAGCTGTCCGACAAGTTCAGCAGCATGGTCTACGAAGACAGCCGCAGTTTCGACCAGGTGGCTGCCAAGCTCCATCTCAAGGTTGAAACGGCCCAGAACGTGACCCCCACGCCCGACACCTCGCGCAACCCCAAGCTCGATCCGCTCGCCAGCGCGCGCTTTCTCCAGGCGCTGTTCAGCGACAACAGCATCCGCGATAGGCGCAACATCCCCGCTGTGGAGATTGCTCCCAACGTGATGGCTTCAGGCCGCATCGTCAGCTATCAGGCCGCGCGTACCTTGCCCTTCGCGCAGACTCAGGACAAGGCCCGTGAACTGCTGGTGCAGCAACAGGCTGCAGCCCTCGCCGTCAAGGCCGGCGAAGATGCGCTTCAAGCCGCGCGCCAGGGCAAGGTGCAGCCGGCATGGGGAGCGCCGGTCGAGGTGAGCCAGACCCAGGCCGCACAAACCAGCGGCGTTCCGGTCGCCGTGGTGAATGCGGCCTTTCACCTGTCCACCGACAAGCTGCCCGCGCTGACCGGCGTGGCTCTACCCGGCCAGGGCTATGCCGTCGTCTCGCTCGACAGCGTCACCAGCGGTCGCCCCGACCCCGAGCAACTGCGCGCCCAGCAGGGCACGATGAACCAGTTGCTGTCCCAGGCCGTGACCGATGCCTATATCGACGCCCTGAAAAAGCGCTACGGCGTCGAGGTTCTCTACAAGCTCCCGGCGCAGGCCAACTCCTGAGCAGCCCACAGGATGCGGGATGACGCGCGCGTCATCCCGCATATAATGCTGAGTTCTGCGGTGGCTGTAGCTCAGTTGGTAGAGTCCAGGATTGTGATTCCTGTCGTCGTGGGTTCGAGTCCCATCAGCCACCCCAAAGATTTCTTCTTAACTTGCGCGGACTTACCAACATCGCGCTGCGTTGATTGTGCTCCAAGTTCTGGTACTTGTTCCAGATTTGAGACAGAAACCCGGTCGGCCCAGGCGGCCAGATGACCGGGACTCAGGTGGGTGTAACGCTCCACCATCGCCAAACTGGCCCATCCCCCAAGTTCCTTCAGCACCATGGCAGGTGTGCCCGCCATCGTGTGCCAACTTGCCCAAGTATGGCGCAGATCGTGGAACCGTAGCTCGGGCACTCCCGCCCTGACGCATGCCTTGCGCCAGGCGTGATTGCAGATCTTTCCCGTGGACGCATCGGCCGTTTTCGTGTCGCGGCGATAGACCGGGAACACCCAGCGCCGATGCTGTCCTCGTTTGTAGCCGCCGCTGTAACCCGCCGCTTTGATCTCGGCGAACAGCGCCTGCGCCGTCCGGCGCTCATGGCTCGGCCTCCGCGCATCGGCCTTCAGCACCTGCTTGATCGTCTCCTCGAAGGCGCTGATCTTGCAAACCTGCGCGCTGCGCTGGTACTTCGGCGGGGCCTGCACCTCAGCGTGCAGCCACTTGCTCACGGTGTTGCGCGACAGCCCTGTTTTGCGCGCAATCTCGCGCTCGCTGAGATGGTCCCGGCGGTGCGGTCGCCGGATCTTCCCGATCATGTCCATGGTGATCATCCTGCTGTTCCCCGCTGCACAGAAAAGCAGCAGGGTAGGTCGAACACCTGGCTCAGTTTTCGGTCGGCACAACCTTCAAAAGTGGCTCAATTTTCGGTCGGCGGCAACAAGTGGACCAACCCCGGCATCCGGTTGCCCCGCGCGAGCGGGGATAGGCCCAGAGCCGACCCGCACCGAGAGCCCGGCTTTCGGGTTGCCCCGCGCGAGCGGGGAGATTGCGCCAGCAATGGAGAGAACGCATGCCAAGACGGGGTAAATCCTGCCGGCAATTTGCCGTACAATTGGCACTCAGGAGGGTACGCGCATGCCACAGACCATTTCCACAGCTCGTCTCGAAGCCAGGATCAGCACTGATCTGCATTCGATGCTCAAGCGTGCCGCTGAGCTTCAGGGGCGCACCATGACGGATTTCGTGGTCGCCGCAGTGCAAGCCGCCGCCCAGCATGCCATTGAGGAAGCCGAAGTCATCCGCCTGTCGATGGCCGATCAGGAGTGCTTTGCACAGGCACTGCTGTCGCCGCCGCAACGGGCACCGGCTTTGAAACGAGCGTTCGCACGTCGCCACCAACTCCTGCGCACTGAATGAGCAGCGCGCCGTTTCGGCTCGCGCCGCTCGATGGCGCGCATGATCGCACGGTGTTCAACAGTGGTTCGGAGCCGCTGGATCGCTACTTGCGGGAACAAGTCACGCAGGACATTCGTCGTCGTGTGGCTGCCTGTTTCGTTGCGCTGGATGATTGGCAGCGCATCGCGGGCTACTACACCTTGGCATCGGCAAGCCTGCTGCTGAGCGATTTGCCTGCCTCCACGGCCAAGAAGCTGCCACGTTATCCAACGGTGCCGACGGTTCGCATGGGCCGATTGGCCGTTGATCAGGCGTTCAAGGGGCAGGGGCTCGGTGGTGCGTTGCTCGCCGACGCGCTTGACCGGGCTGCCCGCTCCGAGATTGCCGCCTACGCCTTGATGGTGGATGCCAAGGATGATGTGGCAGCAGCCTTCTATCGGCATCATGGTTTCATCGCACGGCCTGACTCGCGGCTGGCACTGTTTCTCCCTCTGTGATTGGGCTGCCCGCAAGTACAGACGGTCTTGCCCGTCGAGCGACACGCCGTTCTCCATACAGTTTTTGTCTGGTACAGAAAAGTGTATGGTCGATGGGCCGTCCCACGTTCTTCGAGTCCGTCCCGGTTGAGTGCGCTCAAGTCATTGATTTTGCGTGTGATTTAAAAGCGAGAGATCCGCGTTAGCGTCCCCGGCCCCGCTGCCGATCACTTGCCTTGGTCTGCGCAATCGGGGCTGGGACATCTGCCTCCGCTTCAACGTAATCGCGCATCGCGTGCCACGCGCCCCAAACTCCCTATCTCCCGCCTCGTTGCTCGGACAACTCAGACCAGGCGGAACGCTCGGCTTCGCTTTGGGATTCCACCAGCGCGCCAGAACATCCGTGGGCGGATCAGGCCGCTGTACGCGAGGCGGCGCACTGAGGCCGTCGGGGCTGGCATATCAAGATTTCGGGTACTGAGTCGTAAAACCTCACATAGGCATGTTTTGCCCTGCGGCGGCTTTAATTCTTAAGCGACATGAACTTGAATGCGCAAATTTTTGATCTTGCGTGTATTTTTAGCCTTTGTTAGGCTGTGAGCCATCTTGCAAGAACACCATCATGCCCCAGACTTCACGATCCAGTTGGCCGCAAAAGGGGCTTTTGACCATGATGGTGGCCTGTGCCCTGTTCTTGGCCGGCGCAGGCGATGTGTTCGCGGCGAGCAGCGATCAGTCCGCGACTGATTCTGGCGCCAGACTGCACCACGACTTCGCGAAGCGGGTCGCCGTGAGAAAGCACGCCTTGAAAAAACGGGCGGTGGCGCACCCAAAGATCGCGATGAAGCGGCCCAAGGTGCGCGTGGCCGCTGAGTTGCGGCGCACGTCGCGGCACGTGCCTGGCAAGACCACCCGCTTGCCGAAAATTCAGCGTGTTGCGCGAGAAAGCGGAATGTCGATGGATCCGATCGCGCTTCGCTCCGGCTCCGCGCTGGTGGTGGACGAGCAGAGCAACCAGGTCTTGTTGAGTAAGAACGCTGACGACGTGAGGCCCATTGCGTCGCTCACGAAACTGATGACAGCGGCGGTCATTCTCGATGCGCATTTGCCGATGGATCAGATCATCGAGATCACGGACGACGACATCGACACCCTCAAGTGGAGCAGTTCAAGGCTGCGTCCCGGCATGAAGCTCAGCCGTGAGGAACTGCTCAAACTGGCCCTGATGTCCTCCGAGAACCGGGCCGCGCACGCCCTGGCGCGCACCTACCCCGGCGGGATGGATGCGTTCATGCAGGCGATGAATCGCAAGGCCGTCGAATTGGGCATGACGCACACGCACTACCTCGATCCGACCGGGCTGTCGCCGCAGAACGAATCAACCGCGCATGATCTGGCCATCCTGGTGAAGGCGGTTTATGCCTACCCGCTGATCCGCGAATTTTCAACGCATCCGAAGAGCACCGTGGACGTCGGCAATCGCGAGTTGAAGTACCGCAACACCGATCATCTGATCTTCAACAGCGGTTGGGACATCCTGCTGCAGAAGACGGGCTATATCAACGAAGCCGGCCATTGCCTCGTACTCAATACCGTGGTCCAGGGTCGCAAGGTGATCGTGGTCCTGCTTGACGCCTGGGGCAAGTACTCGCACTTTGGCGATGCGGAGCGTATTCGTAGCTGGATCGAACGGTCGGGGCGTACGGTGCTCACCCGCACCGAACCAAGTTCGGCAGATACCGATTCCCCGGCGCGCCTGGTGCATAGCTCGGTCAGCGAATAAGGTGGACTGCCTATCCCGGCTCGAAGCTCGGGACCATGGTGCGCGCGGAACTGCACGTTCGGCCTGACAGCCAAGGCCACTTGCCCGTACCGACCGCCGGCAGGGTCCAGATTACAGTCGCCGTGAAACGGATGCGCTGTTTCTCGGACGGTAGCCCAGGGCGGCCGAGATCGTGATCGCGGTGTCGATAACCTTGCCGAGCCAGTCTTCCTGCAGGCGATCCGCCGGCGCGGACAGCGACAGGCCTGCCACCAGCTGCCCAGAGTCGTCATAGATCCCGGCGGCCATGCAGCGCACGCCGAGTTCCAGCTCCTCGTTGTCACGCGCATAGCCCATTTGCCGCACGCGTGCCAGCTCGGCTTCGAGCTGCGCCGCATTGGTGATGCTGTTGCGCGTATGGCCGACCAGTCCGGTGCGCATGACATAGGCCTTCACGCGCTGTGGATCCTCCGCGGCGAGAAACAGCTTGCCCACCGAGGTGAGATGGAGCGGGGCATGGCCGCCGACGGTGCGTACAACCTGCATGCCCGATCGTTCGCTGTAAGTCCGTTCGATGTAGACGATCTCGTCGCCCTGGCGCATGCTGAGGTTGACTGGCTGATGCGTCAGCCTGTGCAATTCGCGCATCGGGCCCAGCGCGACATCGCGAACATTCAGGCGAGCTTTCACCAGATTGCCCAATTCCAGCAGACGCATGCCGAGTTGGTAGATGCCGGGCTCGCAGCGATCGATCAGCCGTCCGGTGGCCAGATCGTTCAGGATGCGGTGCGCGGTGGATGGGTGCAGGCCGGTGCGCTCGGCGATGGTCTTGAGCGGCATCGGCTCCGAATGGGCGGCCAGCACATCGAGAACGGCAAACATGCGCTCGACCACCTGAATGGCGGGTTGATCACGTGTCGTTTTCTGAACGGGACTCATGGCGTTGCATTTTAGATAGCGAAAACCAAGGCTGTCATCCGGAATCTCGCAACGGGCGAGCCAGCATCGATTCAAGGCCGCGTCTTGCCGTGCAGCAAAGCGTCCGCCGATAATGCTTCGATGAAACCAAAAGTGGGCTTGTTCATCACCTGCCTGGCCGACAGCATGCGGCCCTCGATTCCCTGGGCAGCCGTACGACTGCTGGAACATGCGGGTTACGAGGTCGAGGTGCCGATGGCGCAAACCTGTTGCGGGCAACCGGCCTACAACTCGGGCGATGCGCGCAACGCTCGGCTGCTGGCGGAGAAATTCCTCGACGAGTTCGAGAGTTTCGATTATGTCGTCGCTCCATCGGGCTCCTGCATGGGCACGCTCAAGACGCATGACGCCGACTTGTTCAACGGGCATGCTGACCTGCTGCGCCGCTATGAGCGCTTGCAGCCCCGCCTGTACGAACTCACCGATTTTCTCGTCAATGTCGCGCGATTGCGCAATCTCCCCGGCACCAGCAAGGGCCGTATGACCTATCACGACAGCTGCGCGGGCTTGCGCGAGCTCGGCGTCCAGCAACAGCCGCGCGCCCTGCTGGCGCTGCAGCCCGGCGTTGAGCTGGTGGAGATGGAGCAATGCCAGCAATGTTGCGGTTTCGGCGGAACCTTCGCGGTGAAGTACGGCAATATCTCGGCGGCCATCGCCGATGAGAAGTGCGCACATATCCACGCCAGCGGCGCCGAGGCCGTGGTCATGGGCGATCTGGGCTGCATGCTGCATATCGAGGGCAGGCTGCGCCGCACAGGCGACTTGCGCACCCGTGTTCTGCATATCGCCGAAGTGCTCGCCGGCACGACGGGGGAGGATGTCTGATGCAGGTTCAAAGCATGCATTTCAAGGCCAGGGCCGGCGAGAAGCTGGCCGATCAGCGCCTGCAA
>JAJXUC010000051.1 GCA_021783435.1 Pseudomonadota bacterium
AGCCGCTGGCGGGCGCGGCGCGAACCCGATCACAACGCTGCACGGCCGCCACCGAGCAACTGGGCAACTGGGCAATCGCGCTGCCCACGATGACCGAAGACCCGCCGCTGGTGTGGCGCTTGTTGCCGGCGTTCACCAAACTTCACCGTTGTGGGGCGTGCGAGCCGATACCATTTCGAAAATTTCTACCTTGCGCAGCGGCGATGTCCTGCCGCACCCGCTCGTCATGTCCGAATCCCTCGCCTACCGCCTCCGCGCCCTGCTCGTCCATCTGCGTCTGGGTCTCGACCCGATGGTGCCGATGATGTTGATCGCGGCCATCATCGGTTTTGTCGCCTCGGTGGCGGTGGAGGGCTTTCGCCAGGCGATGTACGCCATCATCCACCTCTACAGCACCCACGAGCACCTGGTCACAGCGGCAGCCGGGCTGCCGCTGTGGAAGCGGGCCATCATCCCGGTGATCGCTGCGGTCGTCGGCGGTCTCATCATGTGGGCCGGACAGCGCTGGATCAAGCGCCCGCGCGGGCCGGAGTACATGGAGGCGGTGCGCGTGGGCGACGGCCTGCTCCCGGTGGTGCCCAACCTGATGCGCACCGCCTCGTCGCTGGTGGCCGTGAGCGGGGGCATCACCATCGGCCGCGAGGGCACGATGATCCAGTTCGCCTCGCTGGTGTCGTCCTTCATCGGCCGCATCGGCCGCGCCGACCCGGCGCATCAGCGGCTCATCGTCGCCTGCGGCGCGGCAGCGGGCTTTGCCGGCGCGTATCACGCGCCGATCGCCGGCACCCTGTTCGTCGCTGAAATCATTCTCGGCGGCCTGCAGTTGCGCGAAATCACCGCCGTGCTGGTGGCCGCGGTGATCGGGGAACTCACCACCCAGAGCCTGTTCGCCACCGGCCCGCTCTACCTCGCGCACCAGGTGCCGCCGATCAGCTTCATCGACCTGCTCGACGCCTCGCTGCTCGGTCTGCTGGCCGGTTTCATCGGTCCGGCCTTCCTCTGGTTGCTCGACACCGCGCGCCGCAAGTATCAGCCGATGGTCGCTTTTCTGCCGCTGCGCATGGGCCTGGCCGGGCTGTTCATCGGCCTGCTGTCCCTGCTCATGCCGCAGGTCTGGGGCAATGGCTACAGCGTGGTGCAGTCTTTCCTGGTGGATCACTGGACGCTCGCGGCCGTGGCCGCGGTGTTCGTGTTGCGCATGCTCGCCGTCACGGCCGCGAGCGCCGCCGGCATTCCGGGTGGCGTTCTCACGCCGACCCTGGCACTGGGTGGCGCCATGGGGCTGATGGTGTCGCACCTGTTCCTCGTGCCCGAGGCCAGCCATTCGCAGGCGCTGTGGACCCTGGTGGGCATGGGCAGCCTGCTGGCCGCCACCACACACGCGCCCGCGATGTCGGCCATCATGGTGTTCGAGATCACGCGCAACTACAACGTGGTCATGGCGGCCATGCCGGCCTGCGTCATCGCCTCCGTGATCGGCAGCCTGCTGCGCCATCGCTCGGTCTACTCCGAAGCCTTGGGGCTGAAGGAGGGCGAGCACCGTGAGCCGAAGGTGGCCGGCGGCGAATTTCCTGCCACCGCCGCCCCGTTGCCCACAGAGGCGATGCCCCCGGATGATCCGCAGACACCGGAGTCCAGCAACCCGGCGGTGCCCAAGCCCTGATGACGGGTCAAGCCGTGCCGGCGTCTGCGGGTGGCGGAGAATGGGCGCCGCGCCAGGCCGCCACGGCCTCGGCCAGCGAACCGAGGGCGCGCGTGACCTGAACGCCGGGCACCGCGCGTTTGAGCGCGGGTGACGAGCCACCGGCCCACAGGGCCACATGGGCAGGCAGCTTGTCGCGCAGCTCAGCCAGCGCGTCCAGCACCTGGGTCTGGGTCGGCACGCCGGAGAAACTCAGCACCAGCACGTCGCTGTGGTGTGCCTGCACCGCCAGCAGCATGTTCCACAACGGCGTCTGCACGCCCAGCGAGATGCAGTGGCATCCCTCCAGCGCCAGCATGGCTTCGGCCATCAGCAAGCCCATGCCGTGCGGCTCCTGCGGGATGGTGGTGAGCAGCACGCGGGGGCGCGCTGCGGCCGTTGCTTCCGGACCAGGAACAGCCGCGATGCCGGCGCGCAGCACGCGATGCATGATTTCCGAAAACAGGTGCTCTTCGAAAATTTCCAGGTCGCCGCGCATCCAGGCCTCGCCAACCTCCGTGATGAGCGGGGCGACGATCTCGGTCACGAAGCGGCCCAGGCCCAGGCGCATCTGGGTCTGCACCAGTTCACGCCGCAGCTTCTCGGCGTCGTGTTGCTTGATCAGCTGCAGGTAATGCACGCTCTGGGCCCGAGCCTGGACCTGCATGCGGGCGAGTGGCGCCCGCACGGAGCCGTCCTGCGCCCGTGCCAGGGCATCGAGGTGCTCGGTTGGCAGGCCGACGATGCGCCCGGGCCGGTGCCCGGCACCCATGAGGCGCTTGATCAGCCGCAGCTTCTCCACCTGATCGAGCGGGTATTGGCGCTCGTCCATGGCGTCGCGCAGCGGTTGGGGAAAGCCGTAGCGCCGTTCCCAGACTCGCAGAGTGTCCTTGGGGATTCCGGTATCGCGTTCGACGGCGGCAATGTTCATGCGCAGGGCGGATAAGGCGGTGCGGTCATTCATGGGCGCGAGTTTCGCGGTCGGGTTGAATCCGTATCGACATGACAGGCGTTGTCAAACATGGGTGTCCAGCGCCGATTGCTGAAGGAAGTGGACGACCGTCCATCCGGACATTGACGTTGAGGGGCATCTTTGTCGTGCTGCCACTGTACGCGTCGGCATCTTAGGCGGCCTTGACTCGTCCTGGACAAAACCCCACAGTTGTCCTGGACAAAACCGGTTCTGATTGTATTTTGTCCAGGACATCCTGCATCATCCGATCCACGCTCATGCCTGCCATCCCAACGGAGTTACCCATGCGCTTCTTTCCCATCGTGGTTGCCATTGCCTGCTTCGGCGGCCTGGCCCTGAATGCCCAAGCCGCCAACACCCAAGCGCCCGCCGCGGCCACTCCCCAGGCGGCCTCGGGCACCTGCCCGACCCTGCTCAACCAGACAGTGCCGCGCTTGCAGGACGACAAAGCCATCGACCTTTGTCAATACGCCGGCAAGGTCGTGCTGGTGGTGAACACCGCCAGCTACTGCGGCTTCACCCCGCAATACAAGGGGCTGGAGGCGATGTACAAGAAATACGGGCCGGAAGGCTTGGTGGTGCTCGGGTTCCCATCCAACGACTTCAACCAGGAAATGAAGGATCCGAGCAAGATCGCCGCGTTCTGCAAGGACACCTACAACGTGAATTTCCCGATGTTCGCGCCTTCGCACGTCACCGAGCCCCAACCCAACAGCTTCTACAAGAAGCTCATCCTGGCCACGGGCGATCAACCCAAGTGGAACTTCTACAAATACCTCATCGATCGCCAAGGCAAGGTGGTCAACGTGTATTCCAGCCTGACAACCCCCGAGAACACGGAGTTCGTCGACAAGGTCCAGGCGCTGCTGAAGCAAAAGAGCTGAAGTCGGCGAGCCGGCCGCGGCCGCAAGGGTCGGTCGGCGCCCGTGCCGACAGCCGCTGGCTGGCCTTGCGCGAGTGTGTGCGGCAGGCCCCTACACACTCGAAATCACCACGCACCCCCAGGCGCTTCGCGCCGCAAGTCGAAAGGACCGCAGATGAATGCCCCGGAAAAGTTGTTCAGCAAAGCCGCCCCCCTGCCTGACATTCAGGCCACCCCGGACCGCCGCAATCTGCCCATCCAGCATGTGGGCGTCAAGGGTGTGCGCCATCCGGTGCTCATCCGCACCGCGGACGGCGCGACCCAACCCAGCGTGGCCACGTTCGATCTCCACGTTGCGCTGCCGCCGGAGGTGAAAGGCACGCACATGTCGCGCTTCGTCGAACTGCTGGAGGCCCACGCCGGCGAAGCGCTCGAACCGACCAGCCTGCGCGCCCTGCTGGCCGACATGCTCGCCCGCCTCGGAGCCGAAGCCGGTGACATCACGCTGAGCTTCACCTATTTCATGCGCAAGACCGCGCCGGTCTCGGGCGTGAGCAGCCTGATGGACTACGCGGTCACCCTGCATGCGGCGGGTCGTGCCGGCGAACCGGCGCTGCTGCGCCAGACCGTGCAGGTGCCGGTCACTAGCCTGTGCCCCTGTTCCCGTGAAATTTCCAACTACGGAGCCCACAACCAGCGCTCCCATCTCACGCTCGCGGTCGAACTGAACGCCGACATGCATCTGGAGGAGCTGATCCGCGTGGCCGAATCCGCGGCTTCGTGCGAGCTCTGGGGCCTGCTCAAGCGGCCCGACGAGAAATACGTCACCGAGCGCGCCTACGACAACCCCAAGTTCGTCGAAGACCTGGTGCGCGACGTCGCCCTGGCCCTGCGGGAGGATGCCCGCGTCGACGCCTTCACGGTGGAATCGGAGAACTTCGAGTCCATTCACAACCACTCGGCCTATGCGCGCCTCGTCTTCTCACGGGCCACGGTCGATGCCGGCTGAATCCAGTTTCAAGAGCGCGTCGTATGCGTAGACAAGGAGCTCGCGCAACGACGCCCGTCAGGGCATGGACGGCTCCCATCCCATGCCGAGGACTGTGACATGACTGCCCGCCCGACGACTTCGCCCTCTGACGCCCCACCCGGCAGACATCGCACGGCTTCGCCCGCGAGGAGCGGGTGATGCGCGTCGCCATCGTCGGTTCCGGCATCGCCGGTCTCGCTGCCGCCTGGCGACTCAAGGACCAGGCGCAGATCACCGTGTACGAAGCCGGCGGGTATTTCGGCGGCCACACGCACACGGTGGACGCCACGGTCGGCGGCATCCACCATCCGGTCGACACCGGCTTCCTGGTGCTCAACCGCCGCACCTACCCCGGTTTGCTCGGCTTGTTCGCCGAACTGAATATTCCGCTCGCCGAGTCCGACATGTCGTTCTCGGTGCAGCAGCCCTTGGCTGGCGGGCGGCTGGAGTGGAGCGGCGCCAATCTCGACTCGGTCTTCGCCCAGCGCTCCAACCTGCTGCGTCCGCGCTTCTGGTTCATGTTGCGCGACATCCTGCGCTTCAACCGCGAAGCCACGGCCCTGGCCGAGGCCGGCTGCGACCCGGGCCGGGACGCACGCAGCGTCGGCGACTTTCTGCGCCAGGGCGGCTACGGCGAGGCCTTCACCCAGTGGTATTTCCTGCCCATGGCCGCCTGCATCTGGTCTTGCCCCACCGAGCAGATGCTGGCCTTCCCGCTGGCGACGATGGTGCGCTTCTGCCACAACCACGGACTGCTGCAAGTGCGCGACCGGCCGCAGTGGCTCACGGTTCGCGGCGGTGCGCGGCAGTATGTGCAGCGCATCGTCGAGCGCCTGCCGGACACGCGCCTGAACACCCCGGTGCGGCGCATCAAGCGCTTCGATGTCGGTGTGGAGGTGAGCACCGACGCGGGCACCGAATGGTTCGACCATGTCGTGCTAGCCTGCCACAGCGACCAGGCCCTGGCGCTGCTGGCCGACCCGAGTGAAGCCGAGCGCAGCGTGCTCGGCGCCATCGGCTATCAGCCCAATCGCGCGCTGCTGCATACCGATGCCAGCCTGCTGCCGCGCAACACCAAAGCCTGGGCGGCATGGAATTACGAAAGCGCCGGTGCGCGTGCCCACGGCGCTCCCGCACTTGCGACGGCCCAGGCCGCAGTCGCGCAGCCCCAGGCCCAACCCGCGGTGTGCCTGCACTACCTCGTCAACAAACTGCAACCGGTGCCTTTTCAGCAGCCGGTGATCGTGTCGATGAACCCGCTGCGTGAACCCGAGCCCGCCAGCGTGCTGCGCGAGATGACCTACGCCCACCCGGTGTTCGACGCCGCGGCCATGGCGGCGCAGTCCCGCGTGCCCGAGCTGCAGGGCCGGCAGCGCACCTACTACTGCGGCGCCTGGTGCGGCTACGGTTTTCACGAAGACGGACTGAAGGCTGGCTACGCCGCCGCGCAAGCCCTGCTCGGCCAGGTGCAAAAGCATGTTCACGGCAGCTTGCAGACCGCGCTGGAGGCGCAGCCGCGATGAGCGCCGCCACCCGCCTGCTGCGCAGTGTCCCGCCGGGCAAGGCACGCACCTCCAGCCAGGATCCGGGGCTGCTGCAAGCGCACGAGGGCGCGGCCCAGGTGCAGCCCCTGATCGCGCGCGGCATGGTGCATCACCAGCGCCTGCGGCCGACCGTCCACCACTTCGCCTACCGCGTGTTTTTCCTGCTGCTGCCCATGCGCACCCTGGCGCGTGACCCGGCACTGCTGCGCATCGCCCGCAACCGCGGCGGCCTGATGAGCTTCCATGACAGCGACCATGGCGACGGCGGCGCCGACAGCCTGGCCTGGCTGCTCGGTGTGCTGCGCGAGCAGGGTGTTGCCGATGCCGACGGCGAGGTCTGGCTGCAGACCTTCCCGCGCGTGCTCGGCTATGTCTTCAACCCCGTGAGCTTCTGGTACTGCCACCGCGCGGACGGCGCGTTGCGCGCCATCGTCGCCGAAGTCAACAACACCTTCGGCGAGCGCCACTGCTACCTGCTGGAGCCGCCGCAGCAAGGCGGCGCGCAAACCCTGGCGTGGGGCCAAGAGCTGCGCGCCACCAAGGTGTTCCACGTCTCGCCGTTTTGCCGGGTCCAGGGCAGCTACCGCTTCCGCTTCCTGCGCGCCCGGCGGCGCGAAGGCCAGGTCGAGGCGGAGCGCATCGTCGCCCGCATCGACCACGACGACGCGCAAGGGCCCTTGCTCCTCACCAGCATCAGCGGCGTCCTGCAGACGCTCACTCCGGCCTCAGGCCGCGCCGCGTTGCTCAGCCATCCCCTCATGACCCTGGGCGTCATGGCCCGCATCCATTGGCAGGCGCTCAAGCTCTGGCGCAAGCGCGTGCCCTTCTTGTCCAAACCCGCTCCACCAGAAACCCGAGTGACGCGATGAACAGCCAACCTTCTTCCGCAGCCGCCAGAACGGCCAACCCGTCCGCCCTGGGTTCTGCACCGCTGCGCGGCGTGCCGCTGGCGGCGCGCACCCTGCTGGCCCTGCTGCAACGCCTGCAGCGCGGGAGGTTGGAATTGCGCCTGCCCGATGGCGCCATGCTGCACTTCGGCGAGCATGAGGTTGCCGCGCCGCTGGCGCATCTGCATGTGCATGATTGGGCGGTGTTCTCGGCGGTGCTGCGGCGCGGCGACATCGGCTTTGCCGAAGGTTATTTTCAGGGCCAGTGGAGCACGGTCGATCTGCCTGGCCTGCTCAAGCTGCTGCTGGCCAATCGCAACGCGGTCGAGCTGGCGCTCCACGGCAGCGTCTGGGGCACGCTGTTCGCGCGGCTGCGCCACCTGTTCAACCGCAATTCGCGCAGCGGCAGCCGCCACAACATCCATCAGCATTACGACATCGGCAACGCCTTCTACCAGCTCTGGCTGGACCCCGGCATGACCTACTCCAGCGCGCTGTTCACGGCACCGGGGCAAAGTCTGCAAGACGCGCAAGACGCCAAGCTGGAGCGCGTGCTGCGCCAGCTCGACCTGCCCGCCGGCGGCCGCGTGCTGGAAATCGGCTGCGGCTGGGGCAGTTTCGCCGAGGCGGCCGCGCGCGCCGGGCTGCGGGTGGACGGCCTGACCCTGTCCACCGAGCAGTTGGCGTATGCGCAAGCCCGGCTGCAGGCCGCGGGGCTGGACCAGCGGGCCCGGCTGGAGTTGCGCGACTACCGCGATGCGAGCGCCATCGCGCCGGCAGGGGGTTACGACGGCATCGCATCCATCGAAATGTTCGAAGCCGTCGGCGAGGCGTACTGGCCGAGCTTTTTCCGCACCCTCGCCAGCCAGCTCAGGCCGGGCGGACGCGCCTGCATTCAGACCATCACCATCGCCGAAGCCATCTTTCCGCAGTACCGCCGCGGCACCGATTTCATCCAGCAGTACATCTTCCCCGGCGGCATGCTGCCCAGTCCGTCGGCCTTTGCCGCGCAGGCCGCAAAGGCTGGGCTGGAGGTCGTCGCCACCCATGCCTTCGGGCAAGACTACGCCACCACGCTCGGCTTGTGGCGCGAGCGTTTTCTGGCGCAGCGCGAAGCGGTCCGCGCCCAGGGGTTCGATCAGCGCTTCAGCCTGCTGTGGGAGTTTTACCTGGCGTATTGCGAGGCCGGTTTCGCCCAGCAGACCATCGACGTGATGCAGTTCACGCTGCGCCACCAGCGCGCTGCTTGAGGCCGGCGACCGCATCCATGACCTCGACACGATCGCCCTGGTCCATGCGCGAGCCCGGCATCTTCACCCATATGCGCCGGTTGCACGGTCAAGCCGCGATGCCGGCATCGCCAGCGCGTCGTGCCGCGCTGGCGGGTCTGGCGGCGGGCGCCACCACGCTGCTGGCGCCGGGCATGGTTCATGCCGCGACAGGCGCCATGTCCGTGCCGCAGGTGGTGGCCCATGCCATCCCTGGCTCCCGCCTGTCGGGAAGCGGCCTGTTCCGTTGGTGGGGCTTCGCGGTCTACACCGCGGCGCTCTGGGTTGGCCCCGGCGGAATCGACCCGGCGCGACTGACCGCCGCCCCCTTTGCGCTGGAGTTGCGCTACGCCCGCAACCTCAAGGGACGCGCGATTGCCGATCAATCGGACGCCGAAATGCGCAAGCTGGAGCAGGGCACCGCTGCCGAGCGCGCACAGTGGTTGGCGCAGATGCGCGCGATCTTCCCCGATGTGGGCGATGGCGACTGGCTTTGCGGTCTGTTCGAACCCAAGACGCCGGACGGGCCGCGCACCACGTTCTGGTTCAACGGCAAGCCCATCGGCGTGGTCGGTGGAGAGGCCTTTGCCCAGGCTTTTTTCTCCATCTGGCTGTCGCCCAAGACCGCCGCCCCGGATCTGCGCAGGGCCTTGCTGGCCCAGGCCGCGCCATGAATCCGGCGTTATCCACATCCGCCATGGCACCGCCGTCCGCCGCCGTGCCCAGCGCCATGCCCCCGGACCGGGCGCCCTATGGCTCGCTGCAACTTGCCCGCTATGGCGCACCGCAGTTTGCGTTGAGTTTCGTCGCCTTGCCGCTCTATGTCTTTTTGCCGGACTATTACGCCACCCGCTATGCCGTGCCGCTCGGCTTTCTCGGCGTCGTGCTGCTCCTGGCGCGCCTGCTCGATGGCTTGATCGACCCCGCCATCGGCCGTCTCGCCGACCGCATGCTGGGGGTCGGGCGCGGCTGGGGCTTCATGGCTGTCAGCGGCGTGGCGCTGGCGCTGGGTTTCGCCCTGCTGCTGGGGTTCCCGGCGTGGCTGGCCTACGCGCCGCAACCCGCCCTGTTTGCCGCCGCGATGGGGCTGGCTCTGCTGCTGACCTACGTCGGCTACAGCGCCGTGGGCGTGACGCATCAGGCCTGGGGCGCGGGCTTGGGCGATACCGAACCCGAGCGCGCCCGCACCTTTGCCTGGCGCGAAGCGCTGGGTCTGGCCGGAGTTCTCGTGGCCGCGACCGTGACGCAACTCGGCGGTGCCTCGGGCTTCACGCTGGTGTTCACCGCCAGCCTCGCGCTGGGCCTGTGGCTGGTGAAAACCGCACCTTTGCCGCGCCATGTTCCCGGTTTGCAGCATGGGTTGCGTGGATGGCAAGCGGCTCTGGAGCCTTTGCGCCATGTCGCGTTCCGCCGCCTGCTGCTGGTGTATCTGGCCAGCGGCGTGGCGGCCTCGGTGCCGGCCACGCTGGTGCTGTTCTTCATCCGCGACCGCATCGGCGCGGCCCAACTCTCCGGGCTGTATCTGTTCATCTACTTCGCGTTCGGCGCCGCTTGCGTGCCCTTGTGGCTGCGCGCGGTGCGCCGCTTCGGCGCAGCGGCCAGCTGGCTCATCGGCATGGGGCTCACGGTGGCGGTTTTCCTGTGGGCGGCGTTGCTGCAGCCCGGTGACCGCTGGGCTTACGCTGGCGTGTGCGCCGCCTCCGGCCTGGCGCTGGGTTCCGACCTGGTGTTGCCGCCAGCGCTGCTGGCAGGGTTGATTCGCAGCCTGGGCCACGGCGGCCGGCTCGAAGGCGCCTACTTCGGCATCTGGGGCATGGCCACCAAGCTGACTCTGGCGCTGGCCGCCGGTGTCGCCCTGCCGCTCCTGGCCAGCCTCGGCTATACACCGGGCTCCCCCGCCACGGGCGTGCTGCCGCCGCTGGTGGTGGTGTACTGCCTGCTGCCCTGCGGGCTCAAGCTGGCGTCGGCCGCACTGCTGTGGTCGGGCTGGATGCGCCCGGCGCGCAACCCTGATTTCTTGACGGCTCGACAACGGAGGAATTCGCCATGAATCATGTCTGGAAACACCTGCGCCTCGGCGGCATCGCGCTGCTGTTTGCCGCCTTGCTGGGGGGCTGCGCCAGCGTCACGCCGATGGACTACCGCGGCGAGAAACCGACGCTCGCGTTGGAGCGCTATTTCAACGGCCCGCTGTCAGCCGATGGCGTGGTGTTCAACCGCTCGGGCAAGGTCATCAAGCGCTTCCACGTGGACCTCACCGGCACCTGGAAGGGCGACGAAGGCAAGCTGGTCGAGCACTTCGTCTACAGCGACGGCAGCAAGCAGGAGCGCATCTGGAAGCTCACGCGCCTGCCCGGCAAGAACGGCGAGCGGCGCTACGAAGGCACGGCTGGCGACGTCGTCGGCACCGCCCATGGCTATGCCGAAGGCAATGCCTTCAATTGGCACTACACCCTGGCACTGCCGGTGGACGGCACGATCTACAACGTGCAGATGGATGACTGGATGTACCAGATGAACGATCATGTGCTGCTCAACCACACCGTGATGACCAAGTTCGGCTTCCGGGTGGCCAGCATTTTCATCGCCTTCCACAAGCCCTGATGCGCGCCTTGAAGCGCACCCCGCGGCGCCCACAGACGAGTTGAACCATGCCCCTGAACGCGCCGCTCACCCACTGGTCCGGTCAACGTGTCTGGATTGTCGGCGCCTCCAGTGGCATCGGCGCCGCACTCGCCCACGATTTGCTCGCACGCGGCGCCCGCGTCGCGGTGTCGGCGCGCAGCGCCGACAAGCTCGCCGCCCTGACGGGCGCCCTGGCCCTGCCGCTGGACGTGCGCGA
The DNA here is from genome assembly GCA_021783435.1 of Pseudomonadota bacterium. Next base: position 11,088 of record JAJXUC010000051.1, read on the forward strand.
CGCCGCGGCGCTGCCGGCGGCGATGCAGCAATTGCAGGCCGCATTCGGCGGGCTGGACCTGCTGGTGTATTGCGCCGGCACCTACGTGCCGCAACGCGCCGCGGCCTTCGATCTGGCGTCGGCGCTGGTCCATGACGACGTCAATTACCGCGGTGCGCTGCACACGCTGGCCGCTGTGCTGCCGGTGCTGCAGGCGCAGCACCGTGGCCACATCGCCCTGGTCAGCAGCGTGGCGGGTTGGCGCGGCCTGCCGCAGGCGCTGGCTTATGGCCCGACCAAGGCGGCGCTGACCAATCTGGCCGAGGTGCTGTATGTCGATCTGCGCGCGGCCGGCATCGGCGTCAGCGTCATCAACCCGGGCTTCGTCGAGACCCAGCTCACGGCGCAGAACACATTCGCCATGCCGGGGCTGCAGACGCCGCAGCAAGCAGCGGCGGCCATCGTCCGGGGCTGGCAGCGCGGGGACTTCGACATTCACTTTCCCAAGCGCTTCACCTTCGTGCTTCGGTTGCTGCGCATTCTGCCCTATCGCCTGTATTTCGCGGCCGTGAGCCGCTTCACCGGACTGTGAGCCGATGGATCAGCCGCGCTTGGCGCCACCGGAAGACCAGGCGCCGCTGGCGCGTTTCGTCGCGTATTTCGAAGCCTTGACACCCCAGTCGCTCACCGCACTCGGCAGCGTCTACGCAGTCGGGGCGCGTTTCAAAGACCCGTTCAACGCGGTGCAGGGGCTCGACGCGCTACGGCGCATCTTCGCCCATATGTTCGCCACCACGGAAGCCCCGCGTTTCGTCGTGCTGCAGGCCTTGGGCGATGCGGCGCAAGGTTTCGTCATCTGGGACTTTCACTTCCGCAGCAAGGGGCGCGGCGGGCGTGACTGGACCATCCACGGCGCCAGTCGGTTGGAGTTCGACACCGCCGGGCGGGTGACCCTGCACCGGGACTACTGGGACGCCGCGGAAGAACTCTACGAGCACCTGCCCTTGCTGGGGGCGGTGCTGCGCGGGGTGAAAAAGCGATTGCGGGCGTCTTGAGCCACTGCCCGCCTGCGGCGCCCGGCGGAACAGGCGCGGCACGCGGCACAGGCGGAACACGCGCTGCAGGCGGAACAGGCCCGAGCGCGCAGGCGGGCGCGGTGACGCCGAAACCCTCCTGCGCACGGGACGGCTCTCGACTCGCGGGGTCGCCCGGATCGGCTGACACCGGGCCCAGCCCTGCGAGGTCGTCTGCATCCTCGATGGCGCGCTGCGCGAGGCGATGGTTCGGCAGGGTGATGACCTCCGGCTGGGCAGAGCAGGTTGCCGCCGCTGGCGAGAACGGCGTGCTTCAGTGCTCAGGGCGCCGGAACCTGGATGTCGATGAAGCGTCGGATGACGTCGGCCTGGGCCAGCGCGTCACGCTCGCCCAGTTGCGTCAACTCGGTGCAGAAGCCGGGTTCGAACAGCAGATAGCTGGCGAGCGCCGCGCCCGTGGCTTCGGCCGCGCCGACGGCACCCATGAGGACGCGCATGCCGCGCGGCATGCGCTTCCAGTGTCGCGCGGCGATGGCGTTGATGGATTCGGACGGCGTGATGAGCAGCACCGGAAATTCGCGAAACGGCTGCAGCGTTCGCGCCTGTGGCGGCAGTCGGCGCACGGCGGTGTTGATGTGCTCGGCCAGTTGCGCATCGGCCGGCAGGGTGTCGAGAAACACGGTCGACAGCACATGCCCGGCAATCTGGGCGATGGAGGGGTAGTCGCGTTCGTCCGGGGCGATCCAGGCCGTGGCGCCGCGCGGCTCGCTCACGCCGATGGCCAGGGCGCAGCGCGCGCCCAGCCGAATCGCGGGGGCCAGGGGCGCGAGTTGACGCATGGCGCCATCGCCGCAGAACTCGGCCTGCTCGCCAGTCCACAGCTTCACCGCCGGAAAGACGAAAGGCAGGGCGCTGCTGGCGAGCAAGTGGTCGAGGGAGATGGTCTGCGCCAGTCCCCAGATGCCCGGGCGGCGCCAACCCGGCATATCCGCTGCGCCCTGGAAGAAGGTGATGTGCCGGCCGGTGGAATAACTCGATGCGGTGATGGCCAAGGCCCGCAGCGCGCCGCTCTGCACAGCGGCGTCGACCCGGTCGAGCCGGATGTGGCGGCCCAGGGTGTCGGCCAGCGGCGTGTTGTCCAGCAAGGCACGCGGACTCTGGCGCACCAGCCAGCCCGTCGACATCAAGCCCAGCCAGCGCAGCCCGCCGCGCAGCAAATGGTGTGGCTGGGTGTGAAACACCTGATCGGCATGCAGACCGTTCCAGATCCCCGGCAGTGCGCGTAGCGTCTCGGCCCAGGTGGCCACGCCGCTGGCGTAATGCGCCGCGTTGATGGCCCCCGCCGAGGTGCCGCAAACCACCGGAAACGGATTGCGCTGCGCCGGCCAACCCTGCTGCTGCAAGATGTCGGCCAGCCCCTGCAGCACGCCGGCTTGGTACGCGGTGCGGGCCCCACCGCCAGGCAGCACCAGTGCCGAGCCCTCGAGCGTCAAGGGTCGGGCGCAGGGCGGAGTCAGGGGCGGTTCGTCTTGCATGGACATCTCAGTTGCCACATGGTGCGGCAATTCCGTGCGGCGCTCAAGGTGATTGTCCGCAACGCCGACAGGGCGCTGCTCCTTGCACCGCAATGCGGCGCCGAGCCCGGTCCATGCCCTTGTGCCGGGAATTCAGGAGCCGCAATGATAGGAACAATTGTGCTTCTATCCGGCACAAATTAATGCAGTTTGGCAATTTAAGCCGGCGTTGACTACGGATTTCCGACATGAAGCCCGCTGTCATGGTCGCCGTGATGCAATCCAATCTTGATTTTGGCGGGCGGGGGGCGCACACTGCAATCGCCTCGTTGTTGCGGGCACGGCAGGCCAGCGATCGGCCTTGCCGTCCTGCCAGCAGGCCTTGTTTCGCGATCAACCGTTCGCTCAACGTCTACCTGGAGGGATCTATGAACCTGACCATCAGCGGCCATCACATGGACGTCACACCGGCCTTGCGCAGCTACGTCGAAGCCAAGCTCGACCGTGTGGTGCGACATTTCGATCAGCTGATCAGTGTCAACGTGTTGCTCTCCGTGGAGAAGCAAAAGGAAAAGGAGCGCCGGCAGAAAGCCGAATGCAATCTGCAACTCAAAGGCAAGAACATCTTCGCCGAAGTTCAGGACCAGGACCTGTACGCCGCCATCGATGAACTGGTCGACAAACTCGATCGTCAGGTGGTGGAACACAAAAACCGCATGCGTGCTCACCAGGCCGTGCCGAGCAAGCATCTCGCATCCTGAGGCCGCCCAAGTCGCCGTCGGGACTTCACACAAGGGGGCCCGTGCGGCGCAGAACACCCGATATCGCGCCGCAATAGCCGTCTCGGCCCAGGCTTGACGTCCTGTCAGTCCATGCCGATACACTCGCAAACTTCCCGTCATCACACCCCATGCCATGAATCAACTGGCCCTGATTTTGCCGCTGGCCCATGTTCAGATGAACGTGGAGGCCAGCAGCAAGAAACGCGCGTTCGAGCACGCGGGTCTGCTGTTCGAGAACAACTTGGGGCTGGCCCGCGCCGTCGTCACCGACAATCTGTTCGCGCGCGAACGCCTGGGCTCCACCGGCTTGGGTCAGGGCGTGGCCATTCCGCATGGCCGCATCAAGGGCCTGAGACAACCGAGTGCCGCGTTGCTGCGCCTGGCAACCCCCGTGCCTTTCGAGGCTCCTGACAACCTGCCGGTGCAGTTGCTGGTGTTCTTGCTGGTGCCCGAAGCGGCGTCCGCCAAGCACCTCGAAATCCTCTCCGCCATCGCCGAAATGTTGTCCGAGGACGGCTTTCGCCAGCGCCTGCTGGATGCGCCAGACGCCATCCAGGCACACCGCCTGGTGCACGACTGGTCGACACTGCAGCATGCAGCCTGAACACGCCCGTTGGGGTGCCGCGCTGCACCGCTCCACCCCCCGGGAGCGCAGGCCGAGATCGGGACGGCCCGGCGCCAGGGTCGTGTCGGTTCTGCATGCGCCACCTTGCCGGTTTTCTCCAGCCGCCACTTGAAAGCCGCAACCCTTTCCGCCGATAGCCTGTTCGAGGCCAACACGTCCTTGCTGAAATGGCAGTGGCTGGCTGGGCAGAGCAACCCCGAGCGCCGTTTTGACGACGCCGCCGTGGAGGGGGCCAGTTCCGGCGCCGATCTGGTCGGATACCTCAATTACATCCACCCTTATCGTGTCCAGATTCTCGGTTGGCGCGAGGTGCACTACCTGGTGCATGCCGACGAGGCCGACAGCGCCCGGCGCATCCGCCGCGTGGTCGGTTTGGAGCCGCCGGCGCTGGTGATGGCCGATGGCGCGAAGCCCCCCGACACGCTCATCGATGCCTGCGAGCAAGCTCGCATTCCGCTCTTCACCACCGCCGAGCCGGCAGCTTTCGTCATTGACGTGCTGCGTGCCTATCTTTCGAAACTGTTCGCCAACCGCACCACGCTGCACGGCGTGTTCATGGACATCCTCGGCCTGGGCGTGCTGATCACCGGCGAATCCGGCCTGGGCAAGAGCGAACTGGGGCTGGAGCTGGTGTCGCGTGGCCACGGTCTCGTGGCCGACGATTGCGTCGAGCTGCTGCGCGTGTCGCAAACCTCCATCGAAGGCCATTGTCCCAAGCTGCTGCAGAACCTGCTGGAGGTGCGCGGGATCGGCATTCTGGACATCAAGACCATCTTTGGCGAGACCGCGGTGCGACGCAAGCTGCGCCTGCGGCTGATCGTGCACCTGGTGCGGCGCGATACCCAGGATCAGGATTTCGAGCGCCTGCCCACCGGCTATGTGCGGCAGGACGTGCTGGGCGTGGCCATCCGCAAGGTGCTCATTCCGGTCGAGGCCGGACGCAACCTCGCGGTGCTGGTGGAGGCCGCGGTGCGCAACACCATTCTGCAGTTGCGCGGTATCGACACGTTCAAGGAATTCCAGGATCGCCAGCGCGTGGCCATGCTGGAAAACAGCGACGATTGACGGGGCCGGTCGACGGACTGAGCCAGGGTTCGACAGCTTGCGGCCTGCCGTGCCGGGAATTCAGTGCCCGTCTCGCTCGCCCGGGAAGACCCGCGGCTCGGCGGGGCGATGCGGGCAAAGCTCGCGCTTGCAACTGGCGTACAACGCCAGGGAATGCTCTTGCAGCACGAAGCCGTGTTCGGTGGCGATTTTTTTTTGTCGCCGCTCGATCTCGGCGTCGACGAACTCTTCCACGCGACCGCAATCCAGGCACAGCAGATGGTCGTGGTGCTTGCCTTCGTTGATCTCGAAAATGGCCTTGCCCGACTCGAAATGGGTGCGCGACAAAATGCCCGCCTGCTCGAACTGGGTCAACACACGGTAGACCGTGGCGAGGCCGATGTCGCGCGAGTTGTCGTTCAGCAATTCGCGGTAGACGTCTTCAGCCGTCATGTGGCGCAAGACACTTTTCTGGAAGATTTCCAGAATTTTCAAGCGGGGCTGGGTGACCTTCAGCCCCGTGCTGCGCAGGCCTTGAGCGTTGGAAGGCGGCATGACGATGAGGGGTGTTTAGAATGAACATCATAGTTCACCCCCGGGGCGGGAACCACCCGCCGAATCCCTGATGCACGTCCCGCGTCCCCGTCTTGCGCATCACGCCTCGTCTGCCCTGCGTCTGGGCTGTCTGGCCGTGATCCTGCCTGCAGTCTTCGGTTTGGGGGCCTGCAGCAACCTGACCCAGCAGCACGATCTCACCTCGATCTTCAAGCCTTACCGCATCGACGTCATCCAGGGCAATTTCGTCTCCAAAGACATGGCCGAGGAGCTCAAGCCCGGCATGAGCAAGGACGAGGTGCGCGCCATTCTGGGTACCCCGCTGTTGCAGGACATTTTCCATGCCGACCGCTGGGAGTATGTGTTCAGCCTGCGCCAGGGCTACCAGGCCCCGATCGTGCGCCGCTACACCGTGTTCTTCGACAAGGAGGGCAAGATGATCCGCGCCGATGGCGATCCACTGCCATCGGAAAACCAGTTCGTGGCGCAGATCAACGCCCTGCGTTCCAGCGGCGACAATCCCAGGGTACTGACCGAGGCGCAGTTGCAGGCCGAAATCGCCGCAGCGCAGAAAGAACTGGCGCAGCGGCATCCCGTGGCGGCCGCGCCCAGTGCGCAAGGCCCGCTGCAGGTGGTCGCGCCTGCGGCAGAAATCAGCAAGCTCGAAGCTCTGGCCGCGCCAACCGCGGCAGCGCCACGGGAAGGCCCGGCAACACCGGCATCGGCAGCAAGCAGCGCGCAGTAAGGGTATGGGTACAGCGCGCTTTGCGCATGGTGCGGCCGGGCTTGGCGCAAACCGCCCCTGCAGTTGCGGGGCACCCCGTGCGATTCGTCGCCACATGACAGTCGACTTCCAAGCGCAACGCCCGACGCCAGCATGACCGCACAAGCCCCTCCAAATCGCCACCGTATCGCCATCGCCGGCAGCAGCGGCCGCATGGGCCGCACACTGATCGAGGCCATCGTGGCCGCACCGGATTGCCAGCTCGTGGGCGCGCTGGATCGCAACGATGCACCCGCCCTGGGTCAGGACGCCGGCGCCGCGCTGGGACTGACGACGGGCGTGAGCGTCAGCGCCGATCTGGCGGTCGGCCTACAAGGCGCACAGGTGCTGATCGACTTCACCCGGCCGCACGCCACGCTCGCGCATCTGGACGCTTGCCTGCAACACCGCGTGGCCATGGTCATCGGCACAACGGGGTTCGACGCAGCCGGGCTGGCGCGGATTCGCGCGGCGTCGGCGCACCTGCCCATCGTCATGGCGCCGAATATGAGCGTTGGCGTCAACGTCGTGCTCAAGCTGCTGGAGCAGGCCGGGCGCGCGCTGGCCGAGGGTTATGACATCGAAATCATCGAGGCGCACCACCGCCACAAAGTGGACGCGCCTTCGGGCACCGCGCTGAACATGGGCGAGGTCGTGGCACGGGCCGCCGGGCGCGACCTGGAGCGCGACGCCGTCTGGGCGCGCCACGGCCAGACCGGCGAGCGAGAGCCGGGCAGCATCGGCTTCTCGGTGATTCGCGGCGGCGACATCGTTGGCGACCATACCGTACTGTTCGCCGGTACCGGCGAGCACATCGAAATCACCCACAAGTCCAGCAGCCGCGCCACCTACGCCGCCGGCAGCCTGCGCGCCGTGCGTTTCCTGGCCGGCAAGAGCAGCGGCCTGTATGACATGCAGGCCGTGCTCGGCTTCGACGTCTGAATCACCCAACCCAGGGAACGGCGCGATGGGTGGCCTCGCAGCATTCTGGCAAGAAGGCGACACGCTGATTCGCACCGTGGCCTTGCTGTTGCTGGCGATGTCGATGGCGAGCTGGTTCGTCATCTTGTGGAAGTTCGCCATGCTGGCCGCCGCGGCGCGCCGTGTGCCCCGCGCGATAGCCGCGTTCTGGGCCGCGCCACATCAGCAGGACGCCGCCGCCGCCGCGCTCGCGGCCGATCCGCAGGGCCTCACGGTGCAACTGGCCGACGTTGCCGCCCGTCTGTGCAATCCCCCGGTGAACCCCGCAGGCAGAGACGACGCCGCGCCGGCGCCCGGCTGGCAGTCGCACCCCGACCGCGTGCGCCGCGAACTGCGCAGCGCCCTCAACGCCGCCAGCCGCCAGCTCCACGCCGGCCATGTCTTGCTGGCCAGCGTCGGCAGCACCGCGCCCTTCGTCGGGCTGTTCGGCACCGTCTGGGGCATCTACCACGCGCTCACCACCATCGCCGCCACGCAGCAGGTCAGCATCGGCAAAGTGGCCGGCCCGGTGGGCGAAACCCTCATCATGACCGCCGCCGGCCTGGCCGTGGCCATTCCCGCCGTGCTGGCCTACAACGCCCTGGGCAAACGCGCCCGCGCGCTGGACGCCGAGCTCGAAGGCTATGCCCTCGACCTGCAGCACCTGCTCAGCGGCGAGGCGGCGCCGCGCCATGCCAACGGCTCGGCGTGATGCGCGGCGCTGACGCTCAGCCGCAACCGTGCGAACCTTCACGCAAGGTTCTGCGGTGCGCAACTCCCGGGACCAGGCCATGAGCTTCGGCCGCTTCGATCGCGGCGTGGACGAGGCGCCGATGAGCGACATCAACATGACGCCGCTGATCGACGTCATGCTGGTGCTGCTGGTGATTTTCATCATCACCGCGCCGCTGCTGGCAGGCCATATCGCCCTCGACCTGCCCAAGGTCGACGCCGCGGCTTCGCGGCAGGCCCCGAAGAGCCTGTCGGTCTCCATCCAGAAAGACGGCAAGCTTTACCTGGGCGATCAGCCCACCACGCTCGGCGCACTCACCGCCCGGTTCGCCGCCGCCGCCAAGGCCCGCGCCGACACCGAACTGCGCATTCGCGCCGATGCTGCAGCACCCTATGGCGACGTCGCGCAGGTCATGGGCGCCGCCCAGGGCGCAGGGCTCGACCGCATCGGCCTCATCACCCAACCCGCAGTGGCCGCCTCCGCCGCGGCACAGTAGGCACCAGCCACCCAAGCCTGCCGCAGCCCAGCCGGGCGAGCTGCATGGCTGTCAGGGTGCGTCCGGCGCGGATCAGGATGACGTCTGCACCCCTTCGATCTCCACCCTCACCTGCACCTTGTGGCTCAGGCCGCTGGGGTAGGCGCTCATGCCGAAGTCCATGCGATCGATGGTGGCCGTGGCGACGAAACCGGTGAGGTAGCCGCCCCAGGGTTTGGGCAAATAGGGCACCTTGCCAGCGCCTTCGAGCTGGACATGAAAGACCACCGGCTTGGTCACGCCGCGCAGGGTCATGTCGCCATAGAGCAGTCCGCGATCCTGGCTTTGGGGCACATACTTGGTGCTGACGAAATGGATGTCGGGGTTGGCCTTGGCGTCGAAAAAGGCGGCTCCCTTGAGGTCGTCGTCACGCATCGGGAAAAAGGTGTCGAGGCCGTCCACCGGAACCGTGATGTCAGCCTTGTCGGCCTTGGGGTTCTTCGGGTCGAAGGTGTAGCTGCCGGTGACCTTCTTGAACACACCGGTGAACAATCCGATGCCGGCATGGCCGATGGTGAACTGCAAGCCGGAGTGGTCGGGGTCGACCTGGTAGCTGCCTGCCGGACTGGCGTGCTGGCGGGCGTAGGCCTGAGGGGCCTGGGTCTGGGCTGCCCAGGTGGGGACGATCAGCGTCAAGGCTGTCGCGGTGGCCAGGGTGAGGCGGGCGACGAGGTGCATGGGAAGACTCCTTTTCGTGGGTGAGGCCGGGTGTGGCGTGGATCAAAAGACAGACGTTTCAGCCTTGGGGCGCGACCACCAGATGCACGTGGATGGGCAGCGCGGCCGCCACCACGCCGGTGTCGGCCCACGAGCCCGTGCCCAGACCGAAGGCCATGCGATCGAGCTGGAAGTCGGCGTCCATCACCAGATTGGCGCCGACCGGATGCGTCGTCACGAGCACGCGCAGCGGCTGGGTTTTGCCCTTGACGGTGAACTGCCCCGTGAGCCAATACTTCCCCGGGCCGGCCGGGGTGAAGCCGGTGGAGGTGAAGCGGTCCTGGGGATAGGCTTTCGCGTCCAGCCAGTCGCTGCCGGTGAGCAGGTCGTCGGTCTGGCCGCTGCCGGCGTCCACGCTTGCGGCGTTGATGGCCACGCTCACATGGCTCTTGGGCAGATCAGCGGGCAGGAAATCCACCACCGCCATCAGCGTCTTGAAATGGCCGTGCATGGCCACGCCCATTTGCGTGGCGCTGAAGTCCACCGTGGATGCGGGCAGCGCCCGCGTGTAGGCAGTCTGGGCAAACACGGGCGAGGCCGAGCCCATCGCGAAGAGCAGGGCGAGGCTGATGCGACGAAGCGCAGGGATCATGGCAAAAACTCCTCGGGTGATGAGCCGGGCAGCATGCGCGAGAGCACGCCGTCGCGGTCGATGAACTGGTGTTTCAGGGCGGCGGCCACATGGACCGCGACCAATGCAGCCAGGGTGTAGTTCAGCGTGGCATGCACCAGGACGAGCGCATGCGCCAGCGGTTTGCTCGTGGGCAGCAGCATGGGCAAGGGCAGCACACCCCACCAGACCACGCGCACGCCGGCCGCCGAGCTCAGCATCCAGCCCGACAGCGGGATGCCCAGAATCAGCACGTACAACAAACCATGCAGCCACTCAGCCACGCGCTGCTGCCAACGCGGGATCGATGCCGGCAACTCGGGCGGCCGATGCCCGGCGCGCCAGCCGAGGCGCAAGACCACCAGCAGGAGCACCGTGATGCCGAACCATTTGTGCCAGGCGTAGAGCTGCAGCTTGAGCACCGACAGCGGCAGGTCGCTCATGTACAGGCCGAGCGGAAACAGCCCGAAGATCAGCAGCGCCACCAGCCAGTGCAGCGCCATGGCCGGCCAGGCATAGCGTCGAACGTGGGGCCTGCTTGCCATTTTCATGCTGTCGATGCCTCGGCAGCGGTCTGTTCGAAGGCGGCGCGCACGATGCGCAAACTGCGCTCTGCCTGGGCGGCGTCCTGCGCGCTCAGACGCTCGAACACACGATGCAGGTGCGCGCCATGAGCGGGGAAGACCCGCTCGAACACGCGCTGCCCGGCACGGGAGAGCCGCACGATCTGCCCGCGACCGTCGCTGGGGTCGGGCAGGCGCTGCACCAGTCCCTTGGCCAGCAGTCGATCGACCACGCCGGTCAGGGTGCCCTTGGTGATGAGCGTCTTGAGCCCGAGCTGTTTGGGGTTCATGCCCGCGGTGTTGCCCAGGGTGGCGATGACGTCGAATTGCGCCGGGGTGAGCCCCAGGCTCAGCACATGCGCCGCCGAATGGCGCTCGAACGCCTGGTATGTGCGCACGAGTTCACGCAGCAAGGGCAGGAAGGACGATGGGGCAGACATGCGGTTTCAAAACTCAATGATGGGAGGATCTTAGTTCGTACTAGAACTATGAAGGCGGGTAGGGTTATGGCCTTGCGTCCGCGACGGGCAAGCCGTGACGCCCAGGGTCGGTTCGAGCGTCGTTCTGGTGGCGCTTCGGGTGTTCGACACGCGGCCGCCACCGGTGTTCCGCAGCGCCGCCGCGCAAGTCGCGCCACTAAGATGCAGCCTCACGCCGCCGCCATGGAGCCAGGGCTCCGCGCGGCCTTCAACCTGCAAGCTCCACGATGAACGAGAAGTACGATGCCAGCGCGGTGGAAGCCGCCGCGCAAACCC
>JAJXUC010000052.1 GCA_021783435.1 Pseudomonadota bacterium
CCATGCGCGCCCACTGGAACAGCGGCCTGCAAACCGTGCAACGCACCCTCGCCCACACCCACTGGTTCGACCTGCCCAGCGCCGATCGCCCCTTCGTCACGCACGACGTGCATCGGCAAGACGCGGCGGACTGAACCACTGCCCTCCGCGGCGCTCCGCCTCACATCGCCGCGACGCCGTCTGCCTCGCCCTGCTTGCGCACTTTCATCGCCGCGATGCGTGCCAGCGCCGCGGCGCGGCCATCCACCTTGGGCAGCTCGGCGCGCAGCTCGGTGAGAAAACGGCTGGGCTCGGGACTGCGGCTGCTGCGACCGGCGGCGCGGCGCTTGCGGCAGTGGCTCAGCACCAGGGTCTGGCGCGCGCGCGTCACGCCCACATACATCAAGCGGCGCTCCTCCTCCAGGCCGGTGTCGGTGAGCGGCCTGTCTTCGGTGAAAAACGGCAGCAGCCCCTCCTCGCACCCGGCCAGCACCACATGCTGCCACTCCAGGCCCTTGGCGGCGTGCAGGGTGGAGAGGGTGACGGCATCCTGCCGGTCGCCACGCTCGGCGAGCTGGGTGATGAGCGCGACCATCTGCGCCATGCGCTTCAGGCTGGCGCCGTCTTCCTCGGCCTTGCGGGTGATCCAGTCGCAGAAGTCGCCGACGTTGCTCCAGCGCTGGCTGGCTTCGCGCTCGTTGTCGGCGGTTTCACGCAGATGCGCCTCGTAGCCGATGGCCGCGAGCAACTCGCGCAGCAAGGGGCCGGCGGGCTCGGTGCGTTCGCGCCAGTCGATGTCGTGCATCAGGCGGGCGAATTCGCGCAGGCCTTCGGCGTGGCGCGCACCGACGATGCCGGGCAGGGCCTCGCGGAACAGCGCGTCGAACAGCGACACCTTCCACTGCGTGGCGAACGCGCCCAGGCTCTTGAGCGTGGCCGCGCCGATGCCGCGCTTGGGCGTGGTGACGGCGCGCAGGAAGGCGGGATCGTCGTCGGGGTTGGCCAGCAGGCGCAAGTAGGCGCACACGTCCTTGATCTCGGCACGCTCGAAAAAACTCTGGCCGCCGCTGACCACGTAAGGAAGGTTGGCGCGGCGCAGCGCCTGCTCGATGGGGCGGCTCTGGTGATTGGCGCGATACAGCACGGCGATGTCCGACAGCTTCGCGCCGCGCCCGCCGCGCAGCGCCTGGATGCGGGCGACGATGCGCTCGGCCTCGTCGTCGTCGCTGTCGGCCTCGCGCACCTCCACGGCGTCGCCCTCGCCGTGGTCGCTCCACAGGCTTTTGGGGTAGAGCTTGGGGTTGGCGGCGATCACCGCATTGGCGGCGCGCAGGATGGCGCTGGTCGAGCGGTAGTTCTGCTCCAGCTTGATGACCTCCAGCGCGGGATAGTCCAGCGGCAACTGCCGCAGGTTGTCGAGCGTGGCGCCGCGCCAGCCGTAGATGCTCTGGTCGTCGTCGCCCACCGCGGTGAAACGGCCCTGCGTGCCCGCCAGCAGCTTGAGCAACTGGTACTGCGCGTCGCTGGTGTCCTGGTATTCGTCGACCAGCAGGTAGCGCAGACGCGCGTTCCAGCGCTCGCGCACGTCCGCGTGCTGCTGCAGCAGGCGCAGGGGCAGCACCATCAGGTCGTCGAAGTCCACCGCCTGGTAGGCGTTGAGCTGCTCGGCGTAGCGCAGCCAGACCTTGGCCGCCTGCGCGTCTTCCGGGGTCTGCGCCTGGCGCGCGGCATCGTGCGGGTCGAGCAGCGCGCTTTTCCACTGGCTGATGCGCCACTGCCAACTGCGGGCGAGCTTGGCGTCGGTGGTGCCGCCTGCCTCGCGCAGCAGGCTGCCGACGTCGTCGCTGTCGAGGATGGAGAACTGCGGCTTCAGGCCCAGCGCCTGGCCGTCCTCTCGCAGCATGCGCACGCCCAGCGCGTGGAAGGTGGCGATGACCAGGCCCTGCGCCGCCTTGCGGTCGTCGAGCAGAACTTTGGCACGCTCGCGCATTTCAGCGGCGGCCTTGTTGGTGAAGGTGATGGCGGCAATTTCAGTGGGCGCATAGCCAGCCTGGAGCAGGCGCGCGATCTTGTGGGTGATGACACGGGTCTTGCCGCTGCCGGCGCCGGCGATCACCAGGCAAGGGCCGCCGAGATGCGAGACGGCACGTTCCTGGGCAGCGTTGAGCATGGAGGTTTGGGATGGAGCGAGAGCGAATGGGGGAAGCCCCGACCCGGGCGGCCGGGTTCGGCGCCGGTGTCGCGGCTGGCGGCTAGGACCAGTCCGGCCGCGAACGATAAGGCTCGTCGGCGGGGATGAAGTCGTGTTCGGCACGGCCCTCGTCGCACCACTGGCGCACCGCCGGCACGTCGAGCACGCGGCGGGCATAGGCCGCGGCAAAGTCGGGCAGCTTGGGGACATAGGTGCGGAAGCGGGCGCAGACCGGCGCATAGAACGCATCGGCCGCGCCGAAGGCGCCGAACAGGAACGGGCCGCCACTGGCACGCAGCGCGCCATCCCACAAGGCGCAGATGCGGTCGATGTCGCGCTGCACTGCCAGATTCCAGCCCAGGCCTGGACATTCGGCCTCGATGTTCATCGGCATCTGCTGGCGCAGGGACTGGAAGCCCGCGTGCATGGCCGCGCACAGCACGCGGGCGCGGGCGCGCTGCGCGGCATCGGCAGGCCAGATGGCATGCTGCGGAAAACGCTCGGCCAGGCACTCGACGATGGCCAGGGTGTCGGGCACGACGAGGTCGCCATCCAACAGCACGGGGACGGTCTGTGTCGGCGTGATGGGCGCCAGCGCGGCGTAGAACTCGGGGCTGTCCAGGCGCAGTTTGCGCTCGGCGAAGGCAATGCCGAAGTGGCGCAGCAAGACCCAGGGCCGCATCGACCAGGACGAGTAATTCTTGCTGCCGATGATGAGGGTGAACATGGGCTGCGCGCCTTCAGCGCCCGGCGGTGGCGCGCAGTTGGCTGTAGCGCGTCTCGGGGTCGCGCCCGGACAGGTAGTCCGGGGCGATGGCCTCCAGGCCGTAGGGTCGGGCCACGCCGAGTTCGGGGGCAAAACCCGGAAACTGGCCGCTGGCGACGTTGGGCACACGCATGGAGTCGAGGTTGTCGCGGCTCATCAGCGGCTCGCCGGGGGCGCATTCCATCAGCAGCGCCGTGAGTCTGGCCAACGGCGCGGGCAGCGCGATGACCGGACGGCCCCGACCTTGGTTGATGCCCGCCCACCGGCCCGAGAGCTTGACCAGTTCAGCCAGCGTGTAGACCTGTGGGCCGGTGAGTTCGTAGGTCTTGCCGATGGTGGCATCGGCCTGCGGACCGATGAGCGCGTGCTGCATGGCCTGCACCACGTCGCCGGCATACACCGGGGCGAAGCGTGCGTTGGCCCCGCCCAGCAGCACCACCGGCAGCAGGCGCTGCAAGCGGACGAACAGGCTGAGGAAGTTGTCGCCTGGGCCGAACACCACCGAGGGCCGCAGGATGGTCCAGCGCAGGCCGTCCTGCGCGCGCACCGCGGCTTCGCCGTCGCCCTTGGAGCGCAGGTACATGGAGGGGCCGTTCGGATCGGCACCGATGGCGCTGACATGCACCAGACGGCTGGCGCCGCTGGCCATGCAGGCGGCGGCCAGGTTTTGCGGCAGGCGCACATGGGCGCGGGCGAAGTCGCCGCCATAAGGCTTGCCGCCGCGGCCGTGAAGGATGCCGACGAGGTTCACCGCCGCGTCCTGCCCGTGCATGAGGCGCTCCAGCGTGGCAGGGTCGAAGGTGTCGATCTGCACCACGTCCACCGTGGGCAGGGGCAGCAGATGCTTGGCCCGTTCACGCCGCCGCGTGGGCACCAGCACCCGGCAACCCGCCGCGCTCAGGCGCGCCACGAGTTGCGAACCGATGAAACCCGAACCCCCGAAAACCACGATGTTCTGCATCGATATCCCTATGAGCTGTTTGCTTGCGCGCGTTGAACGCCGACGGCCTGCTGCGTGCTGATACGGTTGGCCGTATCCCGGGTCACAGGCAATCAGGGCAGCGCTTCGACGTCGGCTTGCTGCTGCGTTTGCGGCCCCACCTGGCCCAGACGCGATTTTAAGGATTGCGGCTGGCCGGTGAGCAGGGCCGCGTACACCGTGGCATTGGCCAGCACATGCTTGACATAGTCGCGCGTTTCGGGAATCGGAATGTTCTCGGTGAAGATGGCTCCGGACAGGTCGGGCTGGTCGGGCAGGCCCATGTTGCGCCAGCGCGCCGGGCGCCCCGGGCCGGCGTTGTAGCCCGCCGCGGCCAGCGCCTCGGAGCCGTCGAAGCGCTGCAGCAGCATGTCGAGATAGGCCGAGCCCAGGGTGACGTTGGTGTTGACATGGGCGATGCGGTCGGGGGCGTAGTCGCCCATGCCGATCTTGTTCGCCACCCAGCGCGCCGTGGCCGGCATGAGTTGCATCAGCCCGTTGGCGCCGACCCAGGAGCGAATGCCGGCAATGAAGCGCGACTCTTGCCGGATGAGGCCGAACAGGAAGGCCTCGTTCACGTTGGTGGATTTCGCCGCGGCGCCAATGGCGTCGCGGTAGGGCATGGCGTAGCGCTGCGACCAGTCGACCCCGCCCTTGACGCGCTCGCTGGTGTTGATGCACAGCAGCCAGACCTGCTGGTTGCAAGCCACTTGCGCCGCGGCCTGCAATTGCTCGTTGCTCAAGCCGCGCAGGGTGAAGTTCCACTCGCGCACCGCCGGGGTGTAGAGGTTGAGCTGGAACAGCGCCAGCGCGCGCTGGAAGCCGGGCTGCCGGGCCTGGGCCTGCACGTCTTGCGCCAGCGGCGTGGGCAGTGAAGCCGGCAGGCTGATCTTCATCCCCAGCGCCTCGGTGGCCAGTTGACCGTAGTAGCTCCACGGGCTGGCCACCTGCGCGAACAGCGCCTGGGCCTCGATGGGATGGCCGAGTTCGCGCTGTGCCATCGCGTGCCAATACGTCCAGTCGGGGCGCTGCGCATCGGCTCCGGTGAGCTGGCGGCTGGCCTGCTCGACCAGCGCCCAGTCATGCGCCCGCAGAGCCGCGCGCACCATCCATTCCAGGGTGGAGTCGGCGGGGCGGTAGTCGGGATCGATGTGCCGCGCCTGGGAGAACCACATGGCGGCGTTGGGCGAGAGTTGCAGCGCGCCGCTGCGGGCTGCACGGTAGGCGATGGCAGCGCGGTCTTCGATCGGCAGTGCCGTGAAGCTGCCCAGCAGCAGACGCATGGTCTGTTCCGGGTCCTGCTGCCCCAGCCGCAGGAGTGCCAGCACCAGAAACTGGCGATGCAGGGTGCCACGCGGCACCCCCTGGCGCGCGTCGTTCAGCACCAGGCGCAAGGGGTTGCGGGCGGCGGCGTCGATGCCTTGCCAGGCGCCGACCGGCAGGTTCGGGGCGAAGCTCAAGGCGGCCTTGAATTGCTCGTCCTCGAAAAACCGCCGCAGGCGCAGCCAGAGTTGATGCTGGCTGATCTTGCCCGCCGCCAGCAGGCTGCGCGCGGCGCTGTTGCAGCCGGCGCCGCCGTATTTCTGCCCGGTCCAGAGTTTGAGCACCTCGGCGCTGGTGTCGCGGTTCCGGGTCTCGAACTGGCGCTGCAGGTCGTAACACTGCACCTGCGGGTCGTCGCGCATGATGAAGTCGGGGTAGACCTTGGCAAAATCGTCCCAGTCCTGGCGCCGGCCGAGTTCGAGCAGCCAGTCGTTGCGCAGGCGGTCGAGCACATAGGTGTTGGGGTAGCGCTGCGCAAAACGGTCGAAATCGGCCTGCGTCATGCGCATCAGGTCGGGCTGGGTCGCCCAGTACGCCACCCAGGGTTCGAGCAGATTGCCGCGCAACTGCGACAGCGCGTCCTGGGCCGGCTTGGGGTCGCCGCGCTGGAAGCCTTGCGAGGCCTGCAGGATGAGCTGGTCGGCGGCGTCGTTGGCGAAAGGCTGGCTGGCCGTCTGCATGGTGTCGGGGGCGCTGGCCGGCATCTGTGCCCAGGCCGTGCCTGCGGTGACGGCGAGGGGCGCAAGGCTCAATGCGAGACTCAGCACCAACGCCCCCAACCGGGACCATCCTCCTCGCCGCGGGAGACGCTTGGGCGAGGGCACAATATGCAAGACCATGTCGGCAAACTCCATAGACCGAAGCTTAGCGTGAGCCCCTCCTCCCTGACACCCATTCCCCGCGAAAGCGCAGGTGAAGACCGTGTCGCGCTGCGCCGCGCCCTCATCGCGCGGCGCGAACAGCTGCCCGACCGCCGTGCGAAGGAAGCCGCACTCACCGCCGCCGTGGTGCGCACCGTCGCGGCGATCGAACCCCGCTGCCTTGGGGCCTATTGCGCCACGCGCGGCGAGTTCGACCCGATGCCCGCGCTGCGGCAACTGGCGCAAGCCCTGCCCGACATGCAATTCGCCTTGCCGGTGGTGGATGCGGTGGCACGGCAGATGCGCTTCATGGCCTGGACGCCGGACGCGGCGCTGCAAGCCGGGACCTACGGCATTGCCGTGCCGGTGGACCAAAGCCGCAGGGTGGAGCCCGATGCCCTGCTGGTGCCCTGCGTCGGCTTCGTCCCGGCCGGACTGCGCCTGGGCTATGGCGGCGGCTACTACGACCGCTACCTGGCCGGCCGGGGCGACGTCTACACCATCGGCCTGGCCTTCGATCTCTGCCAACTCGAGGCGCTGCGCGCCGAACCACACGACCACCTGCTCGACCTCATCCTCACCGAAACCGGCAGCTTCGGCCTGGGAGCCGGCCTGCCGGGCGACGAGGAACCTTGAGCCGCCCCGCGCCCATCCATCCGCAACCGCTGGCGCGCAACGCCGAGGGCCAGCCCTGCAGCGCACGCGCGAGCGACGCGGGCGACGGGGCGCTGGGCCGGGCGCGCGCCGTGTTCCTCGATGGCTGCGGCCTGCTCGACGCGCCCCCGGCCTGGGCTGGGAGGCGGCAATTCGTGGTGCTGGAGACCGGCTTCGGCCGGGGCACCCGCTTCCTCGCCACCTGGCAAGCCTGGCTGGCCGATGCGGCGCGCCCCGACACGCTGCACTGCGTCTGCGTGGAGTGGCATCCCCTCGCGGCCACAGACCTGATCGCGGCCTGCACCGACCCGTCACTGCTGCCCCTGGCGCACCAGCTCGCCGGCGCCTGGCCGCCCGCCATGCGCGGGCTGCACCAACTGCAATTCGCCGCCGGGCGCGTCAAGCTCACGCTGGCTCTGGGCGACGCGAGCGAGCTGCTGCCGCGGCTCGACCTCGGCGCCGATGCCATCTACCTCGGCGGCCTCACCGCCCTGGGCAACCCGGCCCTGCGGGAGCCCGGCGTCATCAAGGCCGCGGCCCGGCTGGCGCGACCCGGTGCGCGCCTGGCCAGCGCCAGCGTGGACCCTGCGCTGTGCGCCACGTTGCGACAAGCCGGATTCACACTGCGCAAACTGCCATGCGAAAACACCCGAGCCGAGCGCCTGCAAGGCGTGTATGCGCCGCGCTGGCGGACCCGGCGCTTGGAGCCGCGCGACGCTGCAACAGGGGTCGAGCGTCACGCCCTGGTCATTGGCGCGGGACTGGCGGGAGCGGCAAGCGCGCAAGCCCTGGCCAGGCGGGGCTGGACGGTGGACGTGCTCGACGCCGGCTGCGCTGCGGCAGGCGCCTCGGCACTGCCGGCCGGGTTGGCGCATGCGCGCATCTCCGCCGATGATGATCGCCTCGCCCGCCTCGGCCGCGCCGGCCTGGCGGCCCTGGTCGCCGCCTTGCCCGGATCCGAGCGCCATGCCCTGTGGCAGGGGGGTGGACTGCTGCTGGCGGAACCAGACTCCGCCCTGCCCGACCTTGCCGCCATCGCCACCGCCCTGGCGCTTCCGTCCAGCGTCGCCGAGGTCGTGGACGCCGGCGAAGCGAGCCGGCGCACAGACGCGCAAGTCGATCAGGGCGGCTGGTGGCAGGCCGGTGGCGTGGCTGCGGCCGGCAGCCTGGTGCGCGCCTGGCTGGCCACGCCCGGCGTACGGCTGCAAGGCGCTGTGCGCGTGCAGCACTTGCGGCGCGCGCCGGGCTTCACCGCCGCGCAGCCTGCCCGCTCCGGTCATGCCATGGCACCTTGGCAGGCGTTGGACGCGACCGGGCATGTCCTGGCGCAGGCGCCGGTCTGCATCGTGGCCAGCGCGCTCGACGCGGCCCGGCTGCTGCGCGCCAGCGGCCTCGACCCAGGCGGTCCATGTCCGCGGGCGTCGCAGGGTTTGCCGTTGCGCGCCCAGGCAGGACAGGCCTTCCTCGTGCCCGCATCGTCCTTGCCCCGACTGGCACGCTTGCAACGGCCCCTGGTGGGTGGCGCTTATGTGCTGCCGCTGCCGCCTGCCGCGCTGCAGGCGCTGGGGCTGCCTGCCGGAGAACCCTGGCAACTCCTCGGGGCCACCTACGAGAACGACCCCGGGGCGCTGATGCCGATCGCTGCGGCCTGGGCGCACATCGCCCAGGAACTCGAGCCGCTGGTGGGCGCGTTGCCCGCTGCGCCTCCCGCCGAGGCGCGCGTGTTCCGGGGTGTGCGCGCCGTGGCCGCCGATCGCCTGCCCTGCGCCGGACCCTGGCCCGACTGGGAAGCCCTGGCGCGCGCCCGACCCGCGGCCCGGCAGCGTCCGGCCGATGAACTGCCGCCCCAGCCGGGGCTCTACCTGAGCACCGCCATGGGCTCGCGCGGCCTGACCCTGGCGGCCCTGGCGGCCGAGTGCATTGCCAGCCACATCGAAGGCGAGCCGGCCCCGCTGGAGCGCGACCTGCTGGCGGCACTGGCCCCTGGCCGCTTCGGCCTGCGCCGATCGCCGCGCCTCGACACCCCGGAGGCCTGAAACCGGTCGCTCGGCTCAGCGCCGGAAGCGCAGCGGCAGGCGTCCAACGAAAGCCCAGTACACGGCAACCACGCCCACGGCCAGGGCCACGGCGGCGCTGCGCCCTTGGCGGTGCAGCATGCCGTTCGTGCCGTACATCACCAACCCCAAGCCGATGGCGCCCAACGCCCGGCGCGCCGCCGGGCGCTGCATCCAGGGCAGCGGCGTGGCTGCGCGTTGCGGGTGCGGCGCAGCCGCATCGGCCGACGGGCGCAGTGCCAGATCGCGCTTGACCTGGAAAGACCCGATGATCAGGCAAGCCACTGCCGGCCAGCCGGTGAACATGAACAGCAACCGGGGCACGATGGGGTCGAGACCTGGCCAGCCGCCCAGCGCCACCACCAGGGTGATCAGCGACCACGGGACCCAGCCGACGACCACCAGCAGCAGGCCGGCACGTATCCAGGGATTGCGCAGAACGATGGTCCTCGTCATGGTCGGGTTGCCGGCAAAGGGATGGATGGTTGGAACGCCGAGCTTGCGGCGGCGCCATGAGATGCCTGGATTGGACGACGATCGCCGCGCGAAATTGCCATGCAAGACCGCTTCAGCCATGCCGGCCGGGGTCAGCCGCGGCGCCCAGGCCCAGGGCCAGAAAGCGCACGCCCGGCAGCGGGTTGTGGCCATACGGGACGACATCCCGAAAGCCGAATTCCCGGTAGAGCGCCTGCGCCGCGGCCATGCCCGGCAGGGTGTCGAGCAGCAGTTCGGCATAACCCAGGGCTTGCGCCTGGCGAACGATGTGCTGCACCAGCGCCCGGCCCGCACCCAGGCCGCGGGCGGAGGGTTGCACGAACAGGCGCTTCATTTCGCAGCGCCTTGCATCCAGCGGACGCAAGGCGACACAGCCGACGGCTTGCTGCGCGTTCCAGGCCAGCAGCAGGCATCCGCGCGGTGGCGCATAAGCGCCGGGAAGTTGCGCGAGTTCGGCAGCGAAGCCCTGGAAACACAGGTCGATGCCGAGCTGCGCCTGGTAGGCGCTGAACAGGCGACGCGCGGTGTCGATGTCGCGTGGCGTGTGCGCGGGATGGATGGTCAACATGAGGGGTCGTGCGGCTGACGTTGCGAGCGCGGTTGCGGTCGGCGCGGGCGTGGCCACGCCCGCTGGCGCTACTGAAACGCCACCTCGTCGAAGCTGCGCAGCTTGCGGCTGTGGAGTTGCTCCATGCGCTGGCGGCGCAGGTTCTCGAGCGCGCGGATGCCGATGCGCAGATGCTGCTCCACGCGCTCGCGGTAGAAGCGGTCGGCCATGCCGGGCAGCTTGATGTCGCCATGCAGCGGCTTGTCGCTCACGCACAGCAGGGTGCCGTAGGGCACGCGCAGGCGAAAACCGTTGGCGGCGATGGTCGCGCTTTCCATGTCGAGGGCAATGGCGCGACTCTGGCTGAAGCGGCGCTCGGGCGTGCTCAAGGGGCCATGAAAAGGCTGCAGCTCCCAGTTGCGGTTGTCGGTGGTGGCGACGGTGCCGGTGCGCATCACGCGTTTGAGTTCGTAGCCCTGCAACTGGGTGATCTCGGCCACGGCCTCCTGGATGGCAACCTGCACCTCGGCCAGCGGCGGAATGGGAACCCAGGGCGGCAGGTCTTCGTCGAGCACATGGTCTTCGCGCACATAGCCGTGGGCGAGCACGTAGTCGCCCAGTTGCTGGCTGTTGCGCAGGCCGGCGCAGTGACCGAGCATGAGCCAGCCATGCGGGCGCAGCACGGCGATGTGGTCGGTGATGGTCTTGGCATTGGCCGGGCCGACGCCGATGTTGACCAGGGTGATGCCGCTGCGGTCCCGCCGCAGCAGGTGGTAGGCGGGCATCTGCGGCATGCGCGCAGGCCCTGCGCCCAGGGCGTCGCAGGCCTCGGCGGCCTCGCCCACGCGGCGGGTGACGACGTTGCCCGGCTCGACGAGGGCGATGTAGTCGTCCGCGCCTCGCGCCGGCGTGCGCATGAGATCGCGGGCGAAGCGCACGAACTCGTCGATGTAGAAACCGTAGTTGGTGAACAGCACGAAGTTCTGCACATGCGCGGGATCGCAGCCGGTGTAGTGGCGCAGGCGGTGCAGGGAGTAGTCCACGCGCGGGGCATTGAACAGGGCCAGCGGGCGCGGCTGGCCGGGCTGCGGCTCGAAGGTGCCGTTGGCGATGCCGTCGTCCATCACCGACAAATCGGGCACGTCGAACAACTCGCGCAAGCGGTCGCGCTGCGCCGGCGTGAGCTGGGACTGGAAGGGCTCGTGGTCGGCGAAGGTGAAGGGCAGCGGGATGGGGGTGGTGCTCTCGCTCACCTCCAGCGGCACGCCGTGGTTGCGCAGCAGCAGCTGGAACTGCTCGCGGAAATAGTCGCCGAACAGGTCGGGGCGGGTGAGCGTGGTCTCGAACGCGCCGGGGCGCGAGACGAAGCCGTAGCTCAGGCGCGAGTCCGCATGGGCGCTGCTGGTGGTGCGAATGCGCACGCAGGGGTAGAAGGCATGCACCGGCTGCGCCGGCTCGTCGCCGGCCAGAAAGCGATGCAGCGCCTCGTGCAGCCGCGCCACGCCCTGCGCGTAAATGGCCTGAACCTGGGCCAACGCGCTGTCGGCGCTGGTGTGTTGGGTGCTCGGGGCGGTGGGGTGGGACATGTTGGATGGGTGTCGCTGAAGACGTTGCCGATGTTGCCGATGACTCCGATGACCTGCTGCCTGAATGACGCGCTCCGCGGCCTCGGCAGCTCGAAACAAGTTTCGCAAAAGGCTGTAGGGGGCTGTCAACCCATGCCCGCGCCGTCCGGCAGCAATTGCGTCTGCAGCCATTGAACCAGAGCCGCCACTTCGGGCCGCCGCATGGCGTCGCTGCGCAAGGCCAGGTGGTAGACGTAGCCGCTGGCCTGCGGCTCGCCCAGCGGCAGCACCAGACTGCCGTCGGCCAGCAGATGGCGCATCAGCACCATCTGCCCCATCGCCACGCCCATGCCGGCGAGCGCCGCCTGCACCGCCTGGTGGGTGAAGTTGAGGTGCAGCCAGCTTTGCGGTTCCACCATCGGCTGGCGGATCGTGGCGAACCAGCCGGGCCAGGACAGGGCGTCGATGTGCTGCTGGCCGAAGCCTGCCTGGGGGCCCATGCTGCCGACATCGGCAATCAGTGTGGCCCGTTTGAGATCCGCAGGTTTGCGCAAGCCCCCGCGCGCCTGCAACTCGGCCTGCAGGCGCGGGCTGCAAACCGGCGCGATGCGCTCCTCGAACAAGGCGCGGGTGCCCGGCGTGCGGGCCAGCGGGTTGTCGGGATGTACCAGGCGCAGCGCCACATCCTGCCCGGAAGTCTCCAGGTCGGCCATGCGGTCGGAGGCTTCCACGGCGATGTCGACTTCGGGGTGCTCGGCCTGGAACAGCGGCAGGCGTGGCATCAGCCACAGGCTGGCGAAGGAGGGGAAGGTGGTGATGCGCACGCTGGGGCGCTGCGTGCCGCGGCGCAGGGCCGTCACGGTGTCGTCGAGCGCGGTCAGCAGCGGGCGCAAGGCGGCGGCCAGGCGTTCTCCCGCCGGGGCGAGACGGATGCGCGGACCGTCGCGCGTGAACAGCGCCAACCCCACCTCGGCCTCCAGTGCCTGGATCTGCCGACTGAGCGCCGACTGGGTGATGGACAACTCATGCGCCGCGGCGGTGAAGCTGCCCAGGCGCGCGGCGGCTTCGAACGCGCGCAGAAAGCCCGTGTCGATGCGCCGTGTCGGGCGGCGCGGGGGGGTTGGGGTGGTGACCGGCATCGGCGTCCTTCATCATGCGTTCTTTGCATCATAAGAATACGAAATGACCGTTTTTGCAAGCGCCACCGGACGCCTAAGCTTGCATCCAAGATCAACAGAATTCAGGCTGTACAACGACATCTTTCGACTGCACACGACCCTGGAAACGATGGAGTTCATCATGCGCGAATGGAATCAAGATACCCTGCAGGTGCAACGCGCCTGGGTGGCCTTGCAAACCGGTGATTCGCTGCTCTTGCGCGGCGCGCTCGGATTGCGGGTGGAGGCGGCCGCACCGCCCTGCTCCGGGCAGCAAGCACCGCTGCTGTGGCTGACCGAGGAGGGCGAGCCGGACGATGTGTTCCTGCGCCCGGGCGAAAGCCATGTGCTGCGTGGCCGTGGGCGCGTGGTGGCCAGCGCCTGGGGGCCCATCAACCTGCGGGTGGTGGCGGCAACCTCGCTGGCGACGCGCGCCAGGGTGGCCGACCCTCGGCCCATCGACGCCCACCGCA
Organism: Pseudomonadota bacterium; assembly: GCA_021783435.1. The sequence goes on from JAJXUC010000052.1 coordinate 13,044, forward strand.
GCGCTCAACGCATGCCGAGATCGGCCAGCAGGCCGAGCGTGGGTTCGGCCTGGTTGAGGGTGTAGATGTGCAGGCCGGGCGCGCCACCCGAGACGAGTTGATCGCACAGGTCGGCCACCACCTCGCGGCCGAAGGCGAGGATGCTGGCGCGGTCGTCACCAAAGCTCTGCAGGCGCAGGCGGATCCAGCGCGGCACCTCGGCGCCGCACACCTCGGAGAAGCGCAGCAACTGGCTGGCGTTGGTGATGGGCATGACGCCGGGCACGACAGGCGCGTCCACACCCGCCGCCAGGACGTCGTCCGCGAAACGGAAGTAGGCGTCGCTGTTGAAAAAATATTGGGTGATGGCGGAGTTCGCGCCGGCCTGCATTTTGTCGACGAAATGGCGCAGGTCGTCTTGCGGGCTGCGCGCCTGCGGGTGCACTTCCGGGTAGGCGGCCACCTCGATGTGGAACCAGTCTCCGGTCTCGGCGCGGATGAATTCCACCAGGTCGCGCGCATGGTGGAACTCGCCGCCCAGGCCGTAGCCCGAGGGCAAGTCGCCGCGCAGGGCGACGATGCGGCGGATACCCGCGGCGCGGTAGCGTTGCAGCAGGCCGCGCACGCTGTCGCGGCTGGCGCCGACGCAGGAGAGGTGCGGCGCGGCGGCCACGCCTTCCTCGGCAATCTCCTTCACGGCGTGCAGGGTGCCGTCCTGGGTGGAACCGCCGGCGCCGAAGGTGACGGAACAAAACTCGGGTTTATGGGCGTAAAGGCGCTGCCGTGCGGCGCGCAGCTTGACGGCGCCTTCGGGCGTCTTGGGCGGGAAAAATTCGAAACTGAGATGGGAAAGGTTCATGCGTGCCAAAGCCCGGAAACATGGCAATCGGTGGCCTGCGCGGCAGGCTCCAGCCTCGGTTGGAGCCTGCCGCGCAGGCGGCGAACGACCGGCGATCCACCGTGATCAATAACGGTAATGCTCGGTCTTGTACGGACCGTCCTTGGGCACGTTGATGTAGGCGGCCTGTTGATCGCTCAGCGTGGTGAGCTGCACATTGAGGGTGCTGAGCTGCAAGCGCGCCACATGCTCGTCGAGGTGCTTGGGCAGGGTGTAGACGCCCACCGGGTAGTCAGCGGCTTTGCTGAACAGCTCGATCTGCGCCAGGGTCTGGTTGGCGAAGCTGGAGCTCATGACATAGCTGGGGTGGCCGGTGCCGCAACCCAGATTCACCAGGCGGCCCTTGGCCAACAGGATGATGCGTTTGCCGTCGGGAAAGATGATGTGATCGACCTGCGGCTTGATCTCTTCCCATTGGTACTGCTCGATGCTGGCGACGTCGATTTCATTGTCGAAGTGGCCGATGTTGCAGACGATGGCCTGATTCTTCATGCGGACCATGTGATCGTGGGTGATGACATGGTAGTTGCCGGTGGCGGTGACGAAAATGTCGGCATGCTCGCAGGCGTAGTCCATGGTCACCACGCGATAGCCTTCCATCGCCGCCTGCAGCGCGCAGATCGGGTCGATCTCGGTCACCCAGACCTGTGCCGAGAGCGCGCGCAGGGCCTGCGCCGAACCCTTGCCCACGTCGCCATAGCCTGCGACCACGGCGATCTTGCCGGCGACCATCACATCGGTGGCGCGCTTGATGCCGTCCACCAGACTCTCGCGGCAGCCGTAGAGGTTGTCGAACTTGCTCTTGGTGACGCTGTCGTTCACGTTGATCGCCGGGAAGCACAGCTCGCCGCGCTGGTGCATCTGATAGAGACGATGCACGCCGGTGGTGGTTTCCTCGGTCACGCCCTTGATCTGCGCCAGGCGGGTGGAGTACCACTTGGGCGACGTCGTCAGCTTGGCCTTGATCGCGGCGAACAACACGCGCTCTTCTTCGCTGGTGGGGTGGTTGAGCACGGCGGCATCGGCTTCAGCCCGCGCCCCCAGATGCAGCAGCAGCGTGGCGTCGCCGCCGTCGTCCAGGATCATGTTGGAGTAGCCGCCATCGGCCCACTCGAAAATGCGGTGGGTGTACAGCCAGTAATCTTCGAGCGACTCGCCTTTCACCGCGAACACCGGCGTGCCGCTGGCGGCAATGGCCGCAGCGGCGTGGTCCTGCGTCGAAAAAATATTGCATGAGGCCCAGCGCACCTGCGCGCCCAGCGACTGCAGGGTTTCGATCAGCACCGCAGTCTGGATGGTCATGTGCAGACTGCCGGTGATGCGCGCGCCGCGCAGCGGCTGGCGGGCGGCATATTCGTTGCGGATGGCCATGAGCGCGGGCATTTCGCTCTCGGCAATGGCGATCTCGCGTCGGCCCCAGTCGGCCAGGCCGATGTCGGCGACGCAAAAGTCAGGGGAGGTTTTCAAATCGACCACAGCGTTCATACAAGCTCCGAACAAAGTGGCCGGGAACGGATGCACACCGCATCCCGCGCCCGGCACGGGTTGGGTGAGCGCCGTTGAAGGAAAGCGGCCCCTGCCTTGAGCGGGCCACTTGCGATCAATGTCCCGAGCCTGGCGACGGCCTGCATGGGCCGATGAACGTCGTCACGCGGCCCGCCGTGCGTTGCAACGCTCCTCGGGGAGTACGGCATTCTATCGGTTTGCCGCAGCCCCATCGAGGCCCATAAGATCACCCCGCGACCTCTCCCCTCTTTGGCTCCACCCCACACCATGCGCCATCCGCTACGCCTCTGCCCTGTCCCGTCTTTCGGGGGGCTACGCCCGCTGCTGCTGTGTTGCCTGCTGCTGGCCGGACTGCCTTGGGCGCTGGCCGAGGCGCCAAATCCTCAGCCCCCTGCTCTGCTGCTGGCCGAAACCACCTCGGGCAAGCTTGATCCGGCGCCTTACTGGGTGAGCGAAAAACTCGACGGTGTGCGCGCCTTCTGGGACGGTCGGGTACTGCGTTTTCGCAGCGGCAACCTGGTGCCCGCTCCTGCATGGTTCACCGCCCCACTGCCCCCACAGCCGCTGGACGGCGAGCTGTGGATCGCACGCGAGCGCTTCGAACAGGTCTCGGGCATCGTCCGCAGCCATCCGCCCGACGACCGCGACTGGAAGCAGGTGCGCTACATGGTGTTCGAACTCCCCGATGCTCCGGGCAGCTTCACCTATCGCCTCGCCCGCATGCGCACGCTGGTGGAACGGGCGCAGGCGCCCTGGCTGAGCATGGTTCCGCAGTTCCGCGTGTCCGACCCCGCCGCGCTGAGGCGGCATCTCGATCAGGTCGTGAAGGACGGCGGCGAGGGCCTGATGCTGCACCGCGCCGATGCCCCCTACCGCACCGGCCGACTTGACGTGCTGCTCAAGCTCAAACCCTGGCAGGACGCCGAAGCCACCGTCGTCGGCTACACGCCGGGCAAAGGCAAATACTTGGGGCTGACTGGCGCGCTCACTATGCAGATGCCCGACGGCAAGACCTTCCGCCTCGGCTCCGGCCTGAGCGACGCCTTGCGCCGCGACCCGCCGCCCATCGGCACCCTCGTCACCTACCGCTACCAGGCCCTCACGCAAGCCGGAGTTCCGCGGTTCGCCCGCTACCTGCGCGTGCGCGAGGCGGAGTAAGACGGCTTCGTCGGACCAGCTTGATTTCAGCGCCGCCGGCGACGCCGCGCTACGCCCCCGCCAGAAGATGGAAGGCGAGATACGCCATCAGCAGCGCAATCACGGCGTCGAGCAGCCGCCAGGCCCGGGCCGACCGGAACAGAACGGACATGCGCCGGCTGCCCACGGCGAGCGCGACGAACCACAGCAGCGACGCCAGCATGGTTCCCGCCGCGAACGGCCATTGTTGCGCGGCGGGCTTGCTCGCCCCGATCGAACCGATGAGCACCACCGTGTCCAGCCACGCATAGGGGTTGGCGAAACCCAGAAGCAGGGCAGTTTTCAGTACGGCGCGCGATGTGCCGTGGCTGTCGTTTTGCGCCGGCATCGACGCGTTGCGCAGGCTTGCCAAGAGTCGCTGCGCGCCGAACCAGGCGAGATACACCGCGCCCGCGACGACGAGCGCGGACTCCGCACGGGGACTGTGGCCGAGCAAGGTGCCGATGCCGGCAATGCCGACCACGATCAGCACCACGTCGGCCAGCACGCAGATCGCCACCACGCCCCAAACGGGCCGAGCGCCCACGCCCTGCCGGATGACCAGGGTGTCTTTCGGTCCCGGCGCGGCGAACAGGCCGACACCCAGCAGAAGACCTTCGATGAACAACGCGACAGTCATTCGGATCAGTCAACCTGCATCGGCATCGGGGACGCAGCGGCACGAATCGGCTCATTTCCGAATCCCACATGTGCCCGTACCATCGCCGCATGAAGATCGACGGGGCGCCGACGCCAGAATCCAACGTAATCCTGATGCTGCTGAGGGTTGGCGAAGTAGATGAGCGAGCAACGTGGCATCGTTTCTTCCGACGCGAGTACAGCGTGATATGCAGCGGGTATCGCGCTCTCCGATAACTCCGTCAGCAACGACCCTGAGAGCACAGCAAGTTCATTCGCTAACAGTCGTACAGGAATCTGGGCACGTCCGCGCAATAGAACCAGCCCATCACGGTTGGGGCGAATGAACGATAGCAGATGCCCATCTTCATGCGGGTCTTGCGCGAACTGCCGGTTCTCGACGACCTGAACACCTGCGCCATAGACGCACAACTGCAGGTAGGAGCTTTGGCGTATGGATGGAAGCGGTGCATTCGCAAATTCATCTGCGACCACATCGAGAACCCTCTGAGCCAAGGCACTGACCTCTGCCTCGTATGCGACCGCCGCCTGGATAAAGGAACTCGTGGCAAATGGATCGGCTTGCCGTTTCTCAACATGTGCATGCCAATAGCAGAAACGCTCGCAAAGATCGGGCTTGCCCTTGTCCTTTGCGTACTCCAGTCCGTAAGGCAAAAAACCATCGGTGTCTTGGGCGAAGCTGTATCGGGCTTTCGTGTCGATCTCTACTCCCCAATACTCCTGCAAAAGACGCGAGTAGCTCTGCATCATCGATGGCGACATTTCGACGGTAGCGTAGCCAGTGGCAACCAGACAGGTGCAGCAATCTTTAAGATTCTTCATGACGGACTCCAGTTGAACAGGAACGACGAAACGGCAGAGATACATGATCGACGCTTCGGAACCAGCCATGCGGGCATTTGCATTCCTTCTGCGATCAGGATCGTGTGAGTGTCATCTGCTTCGCCGTCAGCTTCGTGGACACACATGAAGTCTGCATGTCGGTGTGTTCTCCGCCGCGTGCAGAGTGTCTGTCTTGGTGAACAACCCATCGCGCAGGAATCATGACCACCCCCATCGATCAGCAGGACGGCCTGCGGTCCATCCTGACGAGGCGCAGCCGGGAACTCGGAAAGACGCGCGCCGACATCGCGCGCGATGCCGGTCTGTCGCGCACCTATCTCTACGCGCTGGCCAACGGCAGCGCGCAAGATCCCTCGGTGCGCACCCTGGTCAAACTTGCCCGCGCGCTGCAGGTCTCACCGCTGCTGCTGTTTCGCCACTACGCGGACACGGCCGGGGCGCCGATGGCAGGCGCCCCGCTGCTGCCGACCAATCGCGCTGTCGGCCTGCACGACAAGGATGACATCGCCGTGTTCAATGCCGACTTGACCATGCCAGATCATGCCCTGGTGCTGCCGGGCGAAGCGTTCCGCAAGGTCTGGGAATTCCAGAACGTGGGCAAGTTGCCGTGGCGCGGGCGGCGGCTGGCAAGGGTCGATGAGGACTACGTGCTGGCGCGCCGCGCGGAAGACGGTCTGCGCGCTGTGCTCAGCCCCTCGCTCGCCAGCCTGCACCGGGAGATTGCCTTCCCCGACACCCTGCCCGGCCAGCCCGCGCAGCTCGGCGTGGACTTTTCGGCGCCGAACGAAACCTGCGCCGTGGCGTCGGTCTGGCGCATCGAAGACGCGCAGGGCCGTCCCTGCTACGGCCCCACCTTCCTCTGCCACGTCATCGTGACGGTGATGGCGCGATAGGGCCTGTGCGCGTTCGCACGGACGCGTGATGCGCCTTGATGCGACTTCGCTGCGGCCGGTCTACACCCGCGCCGCCAGGGCCAGGCGCAGCCCCAGGCCAACGAACACCAGCCCCGTCACCCGCCGCACCCACAGTGCCAGGCGCTGCATGCGCCCCACGCCCGCCATGCGCCCGCGCGCCCGCGCCGCGACCCAGGCCACGCTCAGATTGAACAAGGTGCCGTTCAGCGTGAACACCACGCCCAGCAACAGGAAGGCCCAGCCCTGCCCGCCCGGCGCCGGGCCGACGAACTGCGGCAGAAACGCCAGGAAAAACAACACGATCTTCGGATTGAGCACATTGGTCAGCACGCCTTGCCAGAACACCGCGCGCAAGGGCGCGGCGGGCATGGGCTCCGCCGTCGAGCGAGACCCTTGCGCCGGCGTCTTCGCGCGCAGCAGGCCAATGCCCAGCCACACCAGATACGCCGCGCCCAGCCACTTCACCGCGCCGAACGCAACATCCGACGCGGCGATCAGCGCCGACAGGCCCACCGCCGCCGCCGTGACATGCACCAGGCAACCCGCGCCCACCCCCAGCGCCGCCATCGCGCCCGCCCGCACCCCCTGCCCGGCGCTGCGCGAGATGATGAACAACATGTCCGCCCCTGGCGTCATATTGAGCAACAGGCCGGAGAGCAGGAACAGGGCGAAGTGGTGGATGTCGGGCATGGACGGGAATCCGGTGGCAACAGGTCAGTACGGCGTCTGCACGGGCGAGCCCAGGCTACAACCAGCGGGACCGCTTCAACCAGTAGTACAGGCCGCCGCACAAACCCAGGGTGAAGACGATCAATGCCGGATAGGCCCAAGGGAAGTCCAGCTCGGGCATGTGCCGGAAGTTCATGCCGAACCAGCCCGTGAGCAGCGTGGGTACGGCCAGCAGCGCGGCCCAGCCCGCCAGTCGCTTGACCACCTCGTTCTGCTCCAGCGTGACGAGCGAGACCGAGACGTTCATCGCCGCCGAGAGCATTTCGCGCAGCGCGCCCACCGTGTCGTTGATGCGGTTGGCGTGGTCGTTGACATCGCGGAAGTAAGGCCGCATGGCCTCGGGCATCACGTCGGCGTGCAGACGTTGAAGCTGCGCCAGCACGTCCTGCAAAGGCGCCACCGCCAGCCGCAGGCGGGTGAGTTCGCGCTGCATGGCGTACAGCCGCTTGAGCGTACCGCGTCGCCATTGCCGCGCGAAGATCTCGCCTTCCAGCTCCTCCAACTCGGTCCGGTAGGCTTCGACGATGGGCAGATAGCCATCGACGATGGCATCGAGCACCGCGTACAGCGCATACCCCGGCCCCTGCGCCAGCAGCGCAGGCGTCTGCTCGGCGCTGCGGCGCACCGCCGTGTAGCCGGGCGAATCGCCATGCCGGATGGTGAGGATGTAGTTGCGCCCCATGAAGAGATGCGTCTCGCCGAAGCGCACATGCGCGCCGCTGCGCGAGGCCGTGCGCGCCACGACAAACAGCGACTCGCCATACGCCTCCAGCTTGGGCCGCTGGTGCGCGTTGCCGGCGTCCTCCACCGCCAGCGGATGCAGGCTGAATTCCTCCTGCATCTGCGCCAGCAGGGCCGCGTCCGGCTCGAACAGCCCCACCCAGACGAAGCGGTCGGGCAGGGCGAGCATGTCGCTGATGGCCTCCAGCGCAATGTCGCCCACCCGCCGCCCGCTGCGGTCGTAGGCGACACAGGCGCGTACGGGGTTCTCAGTGGCTGGCGCGTCAGGTGCTAGGGTTCGTGTCATGCGTTTGAGCGGGACGTCACTTCGGTGTCAAGCGACTCAGCTTTTCGGCCATGCGTGTCTGCCAGCCTGGCCCCGTAGACCGCCAACGCTGGATGACATCTTCAGTCAGGCGGATCGAAATCAGCCGCTTCGGATTCAAGGATCGCGGCCGCCCGCCTTTGTTGATGGTTCCGCGAGCCAGCATGTCATCGGTCAACTCCGGAAGCACTTCGTACTCTTCCGGCTGAATGACATGCGCAGCGACTTGGCTCAGGTCAGAGCCCAAGGATTGACGCCATATGTTGGGGGTCTAGCTACATAGCATTCAGCAGTCACGGGATCACATTTTCCAGATGGTGCTACTGTTCTAGACCTGACCCCGGGATTCCGTTCGGCATTATCGCCAGCGTCCGATGGACTGCCGGGTTGGGTACCTCGTCAGCCGTGACCAGCTTCGGCATGCAACTTCAGCCCAAGTGCCCCGATGACTTTAAGGATGGTGTCGAAGTCAGGGCTACGATCACCGGAGAGCGCTTTGTAGAGACTTTCGCGGGACAGTCCGGCATCGCGCGCGACCTGTGACATACCCTTGGCGCGAGCAATATCGCCAAGTGCTTTGGCGATGAATGCAGCATCCCCATCGGCTTCTTCAAGGCAGGCTTCAAGATACGCGGCCATTTCCTCTGGGGTTCTGAGGTGTTCGGCGACGTCATAGCGAGTAGTAACGGTCTTGGTCATGGTTGCTACTCCGAAAGATTGCGTGCGAGGCGCAATGCAGCCTTGATGTCCTTAGCTTGGGTAGTCTTGTCTCCACCAGCCAGCAGAACAATCAGCTCTCGCCCTCGCTTCTTGAAATACACCCGGTAACCGGGGCCGTAGTTGATTCGCAACTCCGAGACACCTTCGCCAACCGGTTCGACATCTCCGGGGTTTCCAGCAGCGAGCCGTTCGATCCTTGATTGGACGCGTGCTCTCGCCTGGAGGTCGCGCAAGTCGTCGAGCCACCGAGCGAAGAGGACGGTTTTGCGAATTTCAATCATGGATCAAATGTAGCCCGGTGGCTACACTTTGTCAATGCCATACGCTCCGTCCTGATGTGCCCAACGTATAAATTAAGGGGCTGCGAAGCAGTCCCGCTTGAATGACGGGTTGGCGCGACCCGCCTCGGTGGGTGCGTTTTGTTCCAGTCAGAAATAGCAGGCGTGACACGTCACGCCTGCGCGGAATAGAATACGAGCGACCGAAGCGCAGCCTCCGGTCGCTGGCGGTTAGGGTCTCCTGATGGTCTTTTTCATCACCCATCCTTTCCTCAAAGCTGTCCTGGTGGACTAGGGCGTGTTAACACTAATTGAGTTGAGCATGCGAGTCGTGAGACACTTCGTGCATGGAAATCACGCAAGCCCAATTCGCCCAGATCGAGCATTGCCTGCCTGTGCAGCGAGGCAACGTCAG
>JAJXUC010000053.1 GCA_021783435.1 Pseudomonadota bacterium
CGCATCGGGTCCACGGTTTGCAGGCCCTGCGCCTGGGCACAGGCTTTGGCGGTTGCGCCCAATGCATCGGCCCTGCGGCCCACCAGAACCAGCCTCCAGCCCTGCGCGGCATAGGCTTGCGCAAGCGCCGCGCCGATCCCGCTGGATGCGCCGGTGATGAGGGCCGTGGGTGGATGCGCGGCGTCGGTTCGGGTGTTCATGGGCGAGGTCCTGCTGGAAACAATCGTAAGCCCGCGCAGACGTTTGTCGTGTTGGCGCCATGCGCTCTCGGTCCCGGCGCCATGCGCTGCGCACGGCGGCAATCAGCCTCCCGCGCCCACCAGCTTGCCGTTCACCTGGCCCTGCATGGCGAACGTGCCGTCGAGCCCGTTCATCTCCAGGCTGCCGCCGGAGAACACCGTGCCGCCCCGCTGCACCGTGGTTGGACGGCTCGACGAGAGTCGCTGGGCATTGGGAAAAATGTTGAGAAAGTCGCTGCGCACGATGAGTGGTGGCGCTCCAGGCACGGTGCGATGCACCACCGCGTCGCCGAGCAATTGCACGTTGCTGGCGTCGGCGTTGCTGATGCCGTTCTGCGCATGCGCGGTGGTCATCACACCCTGCGGGCTCAGGGCGCGCAACACCGGGCGGGTGATGTGCACGGTGTCATTGCCGGGGATGTGCTGCATCGCCGTGCCGCTGAGCTGGGCGGTGAGCTGGCCCTGGGCGTTGAACGAACTGGTGTGAAAGTCGTGCAGGAAATAATCGGGCTTTTGTGGTGGCTCTGGCACGCCGCCCGGGCCGCGTCCGGCATGCATGGCTTCACGCGCCACCCACCAGCTGAACGCTGCCAGCAGCACCATCAACAGCGGCGGCAAGAAGGTGGACATGCGGCGCCACAGGCGCATCCAGCGTGACATGTGTCAACTCCCCCGGATTGGCGAGGTCGACACGGACGTTGGCTTGACCTGGCCCTCCTCCTTGCCTGCGATGGCCTGCTCGAGCAGGCGGCGATACGCACCTTGCGCCACCAGTAGAAGGTCGCAGACTTCGCGCACGGCGCCGAAACCGGCCGCAGCCGTCGTGCGGTAATGCACCCGCGCCAGCACTTCGGGATGGGCCACGGGCGGGCAGGCCGCGAATTGCGCGCGCGCCAGCAATGGCAGGTCGGGCCAGTCGTCCCCCATCACGGCGGCCTGCTCCCAGCGCAGACCCAGTTCGCGCAGAAGGTCCTCGGCCCCGGGAAGCTTGTGTGACTTGCCAAGCACGGCATGGGCCTCCAGCCCCAGCTCGCGCAGACGCTCGCGCAGCGGTGGGCTGTCGCGGCCCGACACCACCACCGGCCGCACGCCGCTTGCGGCCAGCAGCCTGAGGCCATGGCCGTCGAGCGTGGAGAAGCGCTTGATGACTTCGCCGCCCTCGCCCACCAGCAGATCGCCGGGGGTGAGCACGCCGTCGACGTCGAGCAGCAGCACGCGCACGGCTTGCGCCCGCAGCAGGATTTCAGCGTCGAAGTTCAAACGCGGGTGGGTATCGCAGGTCACGGGGATGGGCGTCATGGCTGGCTCGGCACTCAGACCACCTTGGCTGCGAACAGATCGTGCATGTTCAGTGCGCCGATGGGCTGGTTGTGCAGGTCCACCACCAGCATCTGGTTGACGCGGTGCTGCTCCATCATCTGCACCGCCTCGACGGCCAGCGCGCCCGCGCCGATGGTGCGCGGATTCGGGTGCATGGCTTGGCCGGCCGAGAGCAGGCGAAGGTCCACGCCGCGTTCCAGCAGGCGGCGCAAGTCGCCATCGGTGATGACGCCGAGCAGTGCGCCGGCATCGTCCACCACGGCGGTCATGCCCAGGCCCTTGCGCGTCATCTCCAGCAGCGCGGCGGAAAACGGCGCGGCCTGCCCGACGCGCGGCACGGCGTCGCCGGCGCGCATCACGTCGGCCACATGGGTGAGCAGCTTGCGACCCAAGCTGCCGCCGGGATGGGTGCGGGCGAAATCATCGGGGCCGAAGCCGCGCGCATCCAACAGCGCCACGGCCAGTGCGTCGCCCAGCGCCAACTGTGCGGTGGTGCTGGCCGTGGGCGCGAGGTTCATCGGGCAGGCTTCCTGCTCCACGGCGCAATCGAGGTGGATGTCGGCATGCAGTGCCAAGGTGGAATCGACGCGCCCGGTGATGGTGATGAGCTTGGCGCCCAGGCGCTTGATCAGCGGCACGATCCGCACCAGCTCCTCGCTCTCGCCTGAGTTGGACAGGGCGATGAACACGTCGGCATCGGTCACCATCCCCAGGTCGCCGTGGCTGGCATCGGCCGGGTGGACGAAATAAGCCGGAGTCCCGGTGGACGCCAGCGTGGCCGCCAGCTTGCGGGCGATATGCCCGCTCTTGCCCATGCCCGAGACCACGACGCGGCCGCTGCAAGCCAGGATGCAGCGCATGGCCGCGGTGAATGCATCGGCCAGCGGCGCTTGGCCGATGCGCGCGGCGAGTGCCAGCACGGCAGCGGCTTCGATCTCCAGGGTGTTGCGCCCCAGTTGCAAGGATTGTTCGGGATGGAAGATGGCTTTCATCGGGGGGCAGTATAGGCAGCGGGTGCCGTTTGGGGTGGCGGCTGAACGGTGCCGCGCGGACCGGGCCTGGCCCTACTGCGAGCGTGGCGCATGAAGACGATCCTGAGTCTCCACCACGCGGCGCAACCACAGCAGCATCAGCACGCCGGGGGCCGAGGCCACCACGGTGAACAGGTAAAAATGCGGCCACCCCCAGGCTTGCACCAGATAGCCGGTGGCCGGACCGACATACACCCGGCCGACCGCCGACAGCGCCGACAGCAGCGCGAACTGGGTGGCCGAGAAGCGGGTGTCGCACAGCGCCGACAGGAAGGCGACGAAAGCCGCCGTGCCCATGCCCCCGGTGAAATTCTCGATGCCCACAGCAGCCCCCATCAACAGCAGGTTGGACGGCAGCACCGCCAGCCCCCAGTACGCCAGATTCGACAAGCCTTGGGCGATGCCGAACCACACCAGCGCACGCCACAAACCCAGTCGCGCCAACAGCGCACCGCCGAGCAGGGCACCGGCAATGGTGGTGGCCAGACCCATGGTCTTGTACACCAGCCCGACTTCAGCCGGGGTGTAACCGGCCCCGCGAATCAGGAAGGTGGTGGACAGCGCCCCGGCGAAGGCATCCCCCAGCTTGTACAGCACGATGGCAACCAGCAGCGCCACCGCGCCCTGGCGCGAAAAAAATTCACGCGCCGGTTCCACCACCGCTGCGGCCAGACTGCGCGGCGGGGTGATGTGGCCGGGCGTGGGTGGCGCGAACAGCGTGACCAGCATGAGCGCGGCCATGAGCATCGCCATCAGCGCGTACATGCCGCGCCAACCCAGATATTCGGCCGCCAGCCACAGGCCCAGCCCGCCCGACACCAGCATCGCCATGCGGTAACCCAGGACAGCCACGGCTGCGCCGGCGCCGCGCTCCTGCGGCGGCAGCAGATCGGTGCGGTAGGCGTCGATGACGATGTCTTGCGACGCCGAAAAGAAGGCCACGGCCACCGCCAGCAGGCCGACGGGAACCAGGCGCATCTCGCGGGCGGCCACGCCGAGCGCAGACGCCGCATGCTCGAGTCCGGGCCAGGCCATGGCGGCCCCCGGCGCCGGTATGCCGACCAGCGCCATCGCGCCGAGACTTGCCGCCAGTGCCAGTTGCATCAGCAGCAGCCAGCCGCGCCGCCGCCCCAGCCAGCGCGCCAGCAGCGGTGGGTGGATGCGGTCCATGCCCGGCGCCCAGAGAAACTTGAACACATAAGCCTGACCGATGAGCGTGGCGAAGCCGATGGCTTTCAGGCTCACACCCTCCACCGTCAACCAGGCCTGCAAGGTGCCGGCCGTCAGAGCCAACGGCAAACCGGACGAGAAGCCCAGCAGCAGCAATGCGGCCATGCGGCGATTGCCGAACACCTGACGCAGCAAATGCCACGGCGGCGTTTGTCGAGTGGCGGCAGGGGCGGGGGCTGACATGCGTGGTGGAAGGGGCAGGCCGTAGCATAGCCCCCGGTCACGCGTGTACAGCCGCCGCATGGTGCCGCATGGACGTGACCGTCCGCGCCTCTTACCGCATCCAGCCATGTCGCCAGCACCCGAGCCCGTCCGCGCCCCGCCCAACACGATTGCCCAGGACTTCGTGCGCTTCGCCGTCGACAGCGGCGTCATCCGCTTCGGTGCGTTCGTCACCAAAGCTGGGCGCGACACGCCCTATTTTTTCAATGCCGGGCTGTTCAACGACGGTCTCAAGCTCGGCCGTCTGGCCGGGTTCTACGCCGACGCACTGTTGGCCAGCGGCGTGGAATTCGACATGCTCTACGGCCCCGCGTACAAGGGCATCGCCCTGGCCGCCGCCGTGGCCATCGAACTGGCGCGGCGCGGACGCAACGTGCCCTTCGCTTACAACCGCAAAGAGGCCAAGGACCACGGCGAAGGGGGCAGCCTCGTGGGTGCGCCGGTGACCGGGCGCGTGGTGATTGTGGACGACGTGATTTCCGCGGGCACCGCCATCGGCGAATCGGTTCGCCTCTTGCGGGCGGCTGGCGCCACCCCTGCGGCCGTGCTCATTGCCCTGGACCGGCAGGAAAAAGCTGCGATCGGCGGCCAGACCCTGGAGCAGTCGGCCGTGCAGCATGTGCAGACGACCCATGGCTTGCCGGTGGTGGCCATTGCCAACCTCGACGCCCTGCTCGCCATGCTGGGCGCAGCGCAAGACGCGCAACTCACCCAGTGGTTGCCGCAGGTGCGCGATTACCGCACGCGTTACGGCGTGTCGTAGGCCCGGCCACCACGGTGTGCGTGTCGCCCCGCAGTGACACTGCAAACACCGACAAATCAACCACTTAGCCATGGCAGTCGAGGCGCTGTCGGGTCATGGCGACGCCGTGGCGCGTCCCGCGACCCCGGCGATCCTTGCCGAGCGCTGCAATACGTTCACAAGCTTTTGATTTGCAAAGTTTTTTCGTGCGTGGCACGGGGCTTGCGGCATGCAGGCCGAGCAGCGCTTTGGCTGCTGATACTGCCCACGAAGGAATCCGTTATGACGACCAACTCTCGCCTTGGCAAGATCATTCCTGTCACCGGCGCCACGCTGATCGCGCTCGCGCTGAGTGGCGTGAGAGCGCAGGCTGCCGTCCTGCAACAGACGCCCGCTCCGATGCCAACGCCCTCGGCGTTGCAGCCGCAACCCGGCATGCAGGGCCAGACAAGCGGCGCCACGTCGTCGCGCAGCCCCGGGGAAAGTGCCGCCAAATCCCTGGACGATGCGCTCATCACCACCAAGGTGAAGACCAAACTGCTCGAAGACCAGTCGCTCAAGAGCCTGCAAATCCATGTGACGACGCGCAAAGGCGTGGTCCATTTGACCGGGAACGTCGCCCATGCCAAGGACGTGTCACGCGCCGTGCAGATTGCCCAGGCCATACCCGGCGTGAAAATGGTGATGTCAGACCTGCAGGTCCAAGGCTGAAGCACCAGACCTCCTGTTCAGGGCTCCATCCACCGCTGAGGTTGGCCTGGGGGCGGACGCGAGGGACGGCAGGGCGCGCGGGGATCCTGCGGGCCAGAGCCCACGCGCTCATGATGGCTTTGGAATTTTAGAGAATAGGAATCGTTATGATTTGAATCATCTTGTCACCGACGTTCACAACCCATGCCACGTGATGCCTTGTCGACCACCGGTGCGGTCTGCGCCGCCCTCCTGCTCGGTCTGAGCCCTACACCCGCCCTGGCCGGGCCGCAATGCACCCGGAAGCCTCCCGCCCAATGGCTGGACGCAACCAAGTTCCGCAACGACCTAGAAGCACGGGGCTATGTGATTGCCAAGTTCAAGACCACATCCGGGCACTGCTACGAGATCTACGGCAAGGACAAGACCGGCGCCAAGGTTGAAATCTATTTCGACCCGAGCGACGGCAAGATCGTCAAGCAGGAGCGCCATTGACCGCATCGTCCGCCACGGCCGCGCCCGACGATCGCATCCCGCTGGCCCTGCGCCTGTACCACGGGGCTCTGGCCGCATCCTTCGTCGGCGCCTGGGCACTTGAATCGGCATGGCGCGAGGCGCACGAGTGTCTGGGCTACATCCTCGCTGGCCTGTTGCTGTGGCGCCTGTTCTACGGACTGAGCGGTCAGCAGGCCCTGCGTTTCGCCACGTTCATCGTGGGACCGCGACGGCTGTGGCGCTATGCGAGCGACCTGTGCCACGGCCGTGCTGCATTGAGAATCGGCTACAACCCCCTGGCCGGCTGGGCCATCGCCGGACAAATGCTGCTGCTTGGCGCCCTGGCATGCAGTGGGCACTGGCTCACCACGGACACATTCTGGGGAAATGATGCACTGCAGTCGACCCATGCCTTGCTGGTGGACGCCATGTGGGTCATGATCGTCCTGCATCTCGGCGGCGTCACGCTGGCGAGTTTGCGCAGCCGCCGCGTGTTGCCGCTCGCCATGCTCAGCGGGCGCCGCTATCCGCACTGAAAGCGCAATGAGCCGCTCAGGCGCGTCCTCGAGTGTCACGTGCCGCCGACGTAAGGATTGCTGCGGCGCTCTTCACCCAAGGTGGACTCCGGGCCATGTCCCGGAATGAAGACGGTATCGTCGCCCATGGGCCAGAGCCGCTGGGTGATGCTGTCGAGCAGTTGCTGATGATTGCCGCGCGGAAAATCGGTCCGGCCGATGGACCCTGCGAACAGCACGTCGCCCACCCAGCAGCGCTTGGCCTCGGGTTGGTGGAACACCACGTGACCGGGGGTGTGGCCCGGGCAATGGCGCACGTCGAAACGCAGCGTGCCCAGGGTGAGTTGGTCGCCGTCGACCAGCCAGCGCGCCGGCGTGAAGCCCTGCGCCGGCGGGAAGCCGAACATCGTCGACTGCTGCGGCAGCATGTCGATCCAGAACTGGTCGTCGCGATGCGGCCCGACGATGGGCACGTCCAGGGTCCGCGCCAGCTCGCCGGCGGCGCCGGCATGGTCGATATGCGCGTGGGTCAGCCAGATCGCCACCACGCGCAGCCCTCGGCTCTCGGCTTCATGCACCAGGCGCGCGATCTCGCCCCCGGGGTCCGTGAAAACCGCCTCGCCGGTGGTGTCGTCCCAAAGCAGGCAGCAGTTCTGGGCGAAGGGGGTGACGGGGAGGATCTGGTAGCGCAGCATGGAGGCGAGGTGCGGCAGAACAACGTGTCGAAATCCGCCCGGCCAACTGATCCGAGGCAGGAAACTTGGTGTCGAAGCAGATGGACCGGCATAGGCATTTTGCCAGTCTGATCCCGCGCTTGCCATGCGGGCCCATCAAGCGCCTTCCGCGGTTCGCGCACAGTCGCCGGACCTGCCGCCGCGATCGGCAGTCGGGGGATCTTGAACGCGCCACCTCCCCTGTGGCGTGGATGCGTCTGCGTGGCGGCCGGCCGCTCGCGTGGCATGGCTCCCGCGGTGCTCTACCATGATCACGGCCCGGGTCAGACCGACACCGCCCGGTTCGTGACCGCTGCGGCATGCCGAATCTTGCCAAGATGCTCCATGGCCATCAACTTCGAACTGCACGATCTGATCGCGTTCCGCGCGGTTGCCGAACTGGGCAATTTCCGCAAGGCCGCGGACGCGGTCCACATCTCTCAGCCCGCCTTCAGCCGGCGCATCGACAAGCTCGAACAGGCCCTGGGCATCCGTCTGCTCGAGCGGACCACGCGCGAGGTCAAGCTGACTGCCGTCGGCCGCGAGTTCGCGCGCAGCATCAGTAGCCTGCTCGACGGGCTCGACGAAACCTTGCTGACCGTGCGTGGAGTGGGCATGGCGCGCATGGGCGAGGTGTGCATCGCCTGCGTGCCCTCGACGGTCTATTACTTCCTGTCCAACGTCATCCAGCGCTACAGGACCCAATACCCCAAGCTGCGGGTGCGCGTGTTCGACGCCAGCGCCAACGAGGTGCTGACGGCCGTGTCCTGTGGCGAAGCCGATTTCGGGATCAATTTTCTCGGCGGCTCCGAGCCCGAGATCGACTACCGGCCCCTGCTGACGGAGCGTTTCGTCATCGCCTGCCGCCGCGATCATCCGCTGGCTGCGCTGCGCAAGGCGACGTGGCGCGACCTGGAGGACCACGACTTCATCCTCACCGCGAAGTCCTCCGGCAATCGCCTGCTGCTCGACCAGGCGCTGGTGGGCACCTCGACGCGCCTGCGCCCGATCTACGAGGCGCAGCATGTCACCACCCTGCTCGGCCTCGTCGAAGCCGGGCTCGGCGTGGCCGCGGTGCCGTCGCTGGCCATGCCGCAGTACGAGCATCCACTGCTCATGAGCATTCCCCTGGGGGAGCCCCAGGTCAGCCGGCGCATCGGCTTAATCAAGCGCAAGGGGCGCCAGTTGTCGCCCGAGGCCCAGCAACTCTACGATTTCGTCGCCGCCAGGCGTCCGGCGCCGAAGGCGCGCAAGTCGGCCGCGGCGACACCTTCGCCCGCCCGGCGCGCGGCGCGCTGAAGCGCGCCCTGGGCCGCCGCTCAGCGAAGCGTTGCGAGCACCCGGTCCACCATCACCGCGGACTGGCCCAGGTAGTTCGCGGGGTCGAGCATGCGCTCGAGCCCGGCGCGATCGACATGCGCGGAAATCTCGGGATGCGCGCACAGCAGTTCGAGCAGCGGCTTGCCGTCGGCGATGGCTTGTCGGCACAGGTCATAGACCAGATCGTGCGCGTACTCGCGGCCGATGTGCTTGCCCAGGCCCATCATCACGGCCTCGCTCATCACCAGCCCGTCGGTGAGGTCGAGGTTGCGCCGCATGGCCACGGGATCGACCTGCAAGCCCTCCAGCACCTGCCGGCTTTGGCGCAGGGCCCCCGCCATGAGGCAGAAGGCCTCGGGCAGCACGATCCATTCGATTTCCCACGGGCCGGTGGAACGTTCGTGATCGGCGACCATGGCGTCCATCAGGGCCGCGGCATGCTGGCGCACCACGCTGATCGCGGCGTGGATGTAGCAGCTGGCGATGGGATTGCGCTTTTGCGGCATGGTCGACGAGGAGCCGCGCCCATGGTGATAGGGCTCGTAGACCTCGCCCACCTCGGTCTGCATCATCAGCTTGACGTCCATGCTGAGCTTGCCGAGCGTTCCGCCCACGAGACCGAGGAAGGCGCCGACCTCGGCGATGTTGTCGCGAATGGTGTGCCAGGCGATCAGCGGCTGCTTGAGCCCGAGTTCCGCGCACAGCCCGGCCTGCGTCTCCAGGGCTCCGCGCTCGAGCGAGGCCAGGGTGCCGGCGGCGCCGGCGAACTCGCCCACCAGCACCCGCTCCCTGAGCTGCGCCAGGCGTTCGCGGTGGCGCTCGACGGCCGAGAGCAGGCCGGCCATCTTGTAGCCGAAGGTCACCGGAATCGCCTGCTGCAGGTTGCTGCGCCCGATCATCGGCGTTTCCCGGTACTGGCGGGCCAGCCGGGCCATGGCGGCCGAGATGCCGGCCAGTTCGCGCTCGACGATCGCCAGGGCCTCGCGAATCTGCAGCACCGTCGCGGTATCCGTGATGTCCTGGGTGGTGGCGCCCCAGTGGCAGTACTCGCCGAGCTTGTCGCGGCACAAAGCGTTGAGCTGGGAGACCACGCCCAGCACCGGATAGCCGATGCGCTCGGTCTGCTCGCGCAGCCGGGCCATGTCGATCTGCTCGACCCTGCAGTGGCGCACGATCTCGTCGGCGGCCTGCTGGGGAATCAGCCCCAGGCGCGCCTGCACGACGGCGAGCGCGCGCTCGATGTCCAGGTACTTCTGGGTGCGGTTCTCGTCGGACCACACCTGGCGCATCTCGTCGCTGCTGAAAATGCCCTGGAAGATGGTGGAATCGATGATGGAAGAAGCCATGGTGCGAAGTTCGAAAGGAGGAAGGAGATCAAAGCCCGGCTCGGCGCAAGATGCGCAGAGCCTGAAGCACGACGGGACGGTCCACCATGCGTCCATCGACGCTGGCGGCCCCCGAGCCGGCCGCGTCGGCGGCCACGACCCGGCGCGCCCAGTCCAGCGCCGCAGCATCCGGAGCAAGCGCCGCGTGCACCGGATCGACCTGGCGCGGATGGATGCACAACTTGGCCCCGAAGCCCCTGCGCCGGAACCACGACCAATCCGACAACAGGCGGGCCTCGTCGTGAAGCTGCGGCGTCACGCCGGCGACGGGCGCCGCCAGTCCGGCCAGGCGCGAAGCGAGCACGATGTGCGCGGCCGCCTCCGCCAGGGGCTGCAGGTCGTCGTCGATATTCAGGTCGAGGTCGAGGGCGAAGTCCAGCGTGCCGAAGACCAGCCTGAGCACGCCGGGCGCGGCGGCGATGCCGCGGCAGGCTTCGAGCCCACGCGCGCTTTCCAGCAAGGGCAGCACGAGCGCGTCGGGAACCGCCTGGAGGACTTGCGCCACATGCTCGGCATGCTCCGTCTTGGGCAGCATGACCTGCCGAATGCGCGTGTCGCGGAGCAGGCGCAGGTCGTCGGCAAAGCACGGCGACCCCGCGTCGTTGATGCGCAGCGCGACGCGCTCCAGCGCCTGCGTGTCGCGCCGCGCAACCCATTGCCTGACATGGTCGCGGGCCTCGCCCTTCGCGGACGCATCGACCGCGTCCTCCAGGTCGATCACCACCCTATCGGCGGCGCTGGCCGCGGCCTTGTCGAAGCGCTCGGGCCGGTTGCCCGGCACGAACAGATAGCTGCGCGCCTGTTGGCTCATACCGCATTCGCCGCGCGCAGCGCCTCGATCGCTTCGGCGTTCAACCCGAGTTCGCCCAGGATGGCGTCGGTATGCTCGCCCAGCGCAGGCACCGGATCCATGCGGGGATCGCCGTCGTCCCAGTTCCCCGGAGGCAGCAGTGCCGGCAGGGGGCCCACGGGCGAACCGATCTCGCGCCAGCGTCCCCGTGCCCGGAGCTGCGGGTGTTCCCAGACCTCCTTCATGGTGTTCACGCGGGCGTTCGCGATCTGCGCATCCTGCAGCCGCTGCACCACCTGGGGCGCGCTCAGTGTGCGAAAGACCTCGACGATGATCTCGCGCAAGGCCTCGCGCGAGGCCACGCGCCCGGCGTTGCCGCTGAAGCGCGAATCCGACGCCAGCGCGGGCTGCAACAGCACCTTGTCGCAGAAACTCGCCCATTCACGCTCGTTCTGCAGTCCCAGCATCACGCTGGCGCCGTCCGCGCCGGTCGGGAAGGGACCGTAGGGATAGATGGTGGCATGCGCGGCTCCGGTACGCGGCGGCGGAGCTGCGCCATCGAAGGCGTAGTACAGCGGGTAGGACATCCACTCGGTGAGCGATTCCAGCATGGAGATGTCCAGGCGCCGGCCGATACCGCTGCGCGCGCGCTCCAGCAGGGCCGCCAGGATGCTCGAGTAGGCATACATGCCGGCGGAGATGTCGGCGATCGACGGCCCCGCCTTGCACGGTTCCTCGGGCGTGCCCGTCACGGAGACGAAGCCCGCCTCGCTCTGGATCAGCAGATCGTAGGCCTTGCGGTCGCGGTAGGGGCCGTCCGCGCCGTATCCGGAGATGTCGCACACGATGATCGAGGGCTTGTGCTGCGCCAGGGTCGCGTGATCCAGCCCCAGGCGCGCGCTCGCCCCGGGGGCCAGGTTCTGCACGACGACGTCGGCCTTTTCGAGCACCAGGCGCTGGAGGATCTGCCGGGCCGCCGGGTGTTTGACGTCCAGCGTCAGGCTCTCCTTGCTGCGGTTGGCCCAGACGAAATGCGACGCCAGGCCCCGCACACGGGCGTCATAGCCGCGCGCGAAATCGCCCACGCCCGGGCGCTCGATCTTGATGACCCGCGCCCCGAGATCGGCGAGATGGCGTGTGGCGAGTGGCGCGGCGATCGCGTGCTCGAGGGTGACGACCGTGAGTCCTTGCAGAGCTTGCATGAGCAGTGTGTTTGGCGTTGCGGGCTCATCGCAGGGTGGCGACGGCATCCATGGTCAACCAGCCCTCGTGGTCTTCGCCCCATAACCGCACCGTGCGGGAGTCGCCCTGCGGCGCGCCGCAGACGGCGAAGGGATGCAGGTCGAAGGTCGGGCGGCGTGCGCGAAAGCTGAAGGCCGCGACATCGGCATCGGGCAACTGGCGGCGCAGCAGGTCGAGCAGCAGCGTCGCGATCAGCGGGCCGTGCACGATCAGCCCGGGGTAGCCCTCGACTTCGGTCACGTACTTGCGGTCGTAATGGATGCGATGGCCGTTGAAGGTCAGGGCCGAGTAGCGGAACAGCAGCACGTCGTCGGGCACGATCTGCCGCTTCCACGCGGCCGCTGGGGCGGCCACCGGCGGCGGGTCCACGTCGCCCGGCTGCCGCGCCTGGCGGTAGACGATGTCGTGGACCTCGACGATGGCGGGATCGGCCGCGCCGTTGCAGCGAATCTCGTGCCGCACCTTGACGAAGGCCAGGGGCCCGGTGCGCCCCTGCTTGTGGCTCACGTCGACGATGGTGCTGGTGCGGCTCATCGCGTCGCCCACGCGCAGCGGCGCGCGAAATTCGAATTCGCTTCCTGCCCACATGCGACGCGGCAACGGGATCGGCGGCAGGAAGCCGCCACGCCTGGCGTGGCCGTCGGCGCCGATGTCGCTCTGGCGCTCGCTCGGCAGGAAATACAGCCAGTGCCACAACGGCGGCAGCACCATGCCGGGGCGAACCTCGGCAGGCTCGCGATCCAGCGTGGCGTTCAGGCCGCGCACGGGTGCGGCGGTCACCGCGTCGTCGCGGGTCTCGCGGCGGCCGATCCAGTCGCTCGCGTCGCTCATCGCAGGGCTCCCTGTCGGGCCGAATCGGCTGCATGCAAGGCCTCGAGGGATCGGCCGGTCGTGGACGTGCCGAACAAGCCGACCACCGCGGACACCACCAGCCAGCACGCGGCGATGTAGATGAACACGCTGCCGTATCCATAGGCTTCGAACAGCGTGCTGACCACGAAGGGGCCCAGCACGTTGGCCAGTCGGCCCACGCCGTAGGTCAGGCCCATGCCGGTGGAGCGCACATCGGTCGGGAACATCTCCGGCGTGTAGGTGTACAGGCCGACCGCCATGGCCTGGATGCTGAGCATCACCAGTCCTCCGAACACCAGGATCGCCTCCGGCTGGAAGGACAGGCCGAAGCCCAGCCCGAACGCCGCGATCAGGATGCCGTCGACGGTGATGAACCAGCGGCGCTCGAAACGCTCCACCAGGTACGACGCGAGAATGGCGCCCAACGGATTGCACACGGCGATCACGCTGGCAAAGGTCAGCGAATGCACGACCGAGAAGCCGTGCTTGACCAGCAGGGTCGGAACCCAGGCGACGAAACCATAGAAGCCGAGAGTCTGGAACACCCACACCAGCACCAGGATCAGGGTGCGCTTGCGCTCCGCGGGCTCGAACAGCCGTGCCAGCGGAACCCTGCGGCCATAGTCGATCGGCTCGTGATGGACATGCGCGGCCGCCGGGATCGCGGGCACCGGGCGCGCGGCCGCAAGGGCTTCGAGTTCCTCCACGATGGCGAGCGCCTGCGCTTCACGGTTGCGGCGCAGCAGCCAGCGCGGGGATTCCTTCATGCGCGCGATGAACAGCAGCGCGAACAATCCCAGGCTGCCCCAGACGAATACGGCGCGCCAGCCCCACGACGCCATGGGCACGAAGGCCCTGGCGAACCAGGCCGTGGCCGGGATGCCCACGAGACCCACCGTCATGATGCGTCCCATGGTCTTGCCGCGCACGTTCGCGGGGAAGAACTCGCTGACGTAGGTGTTGGCCGTCACCGTCATGCCCGACAAGCCCACGCCGGTGAGGAACCGGAAGGCCGCCAGCGACAGCACGTTCCACGACGCCGCGTTGAGCAGCGAGAACAGCGCGTAGCACAGCACGGTCAAGATCAGCGCGCGCTTGCGCCCGATGGCGTCGGCCAGCCAGCCGGCCGTGACGGCACCGAGGAACATGCCGCCGAAGCTCGCGGAGGTGATGAAGGCCACCGCACTGACCGCGATATGCCAGTCCTTCATGACCCCGGGCGCGGCGAAGGCGAAGGTGTTGAGATCGGCGAACTCGAAGAAATACGCAAACGCAAGGGCCAGGATGGCGATCCTGTGTGGTCGCGTGATCGGCAACCGATCCATCCGCTCACTGATGCTGGAATTTGACATGGGTCTCCTGATCGCATTGTTGGGTTGACTGGCTCCGCATCCACGCCTGGGCGGATCGGCTCCATCCGGCATGTGCACTGGACTCGAGCGCTGCCATTATGTTGAGCGATGGTCCCGAGGAGAATTGCATGCTTTGCATGACTTCATGCATGAGATGGCCGCCCGACGACAACATCGGGCAACGCCCGGCAAGCGGCATGACACGATGGATTTCGGCTGCAGCCCATGAGGCCATGGCCCCCTCTCGCGCCTCCGCGCTGGCCATCCCGCCGCACTGGCCTGCCCGTGATCCGCCTGCTGCTCGTGCATCGCCCTGCGCCGGTCCGGCGCGACCAGGCCGATCCGTTGCTTCGGGAGCCTCTGCCACTCGCGGAGGTCGGGTCCTGCCGCGGGATGCACGTCTTCGAGGCCGCTGAACGCAGAGATCCCATGCAAGCTCTTCCGGCCCCGATCGATTCGATCGTGCCCCCTGTGGCACTGACTCGCCGCGGGCTTCGGCGACCCTGCGCACGGCGCGCTCGCACATCGCGGGACTGAACGTCGGTGACTGTGTCATGGCTCCAGCGTGATGATGGTGTGACCGGACCACGTTGCATGAGGGCGAAGCCGACGCGTCGAGATCATTCTCAGCCATGGGCGAGCGGTTCCCGACAGCGCCCATCTGACGAAAAAGCCGGCGACGGATGACTCCGACGCCGGCTTGCCCACACAGGCTGCCGCCTTGAGGCCGCAACCCGATCACATGGTTTTTCCTGGCTTTGCGCAACCCAGGCAGTGCGCCGAGGGATGGTTTTCCCGTTGCACGGCAGCGCTGTTGATGACCCGGGCCGGAAGGGCGCGGGCGATGCTGTCGAACAGTTCGGGACCGCCGATCGGCGCCGATTTCAGGCCATCCGGCACCATCACATAGGTGCCTTGCTTGCTGAAGAAGCGAAGCGACACGGTTTCACCGGCGCCGATGGTCTTGACGCTCTTGAACATGGCTTGCATCTTCGCCAGATCGGGCCCGTAGCCTTTGTACGCGGCCGCCGAGACGCTCTTTTTCACCAGCGCGTCGATGGCGTCGCCGAGCTGGGCGCCGCCCATGGGCTTGACGGGGATCAGCCGCAACTCCTTCATGCTCGCCGTCATGATGGCCGAGTTGGAGGTGGTGTTCTCGGGCACATACAGCGCCGCGGCCAGGCTGTGGCCGGCGAGGTTGACCATGCCCGCGCCATTGATCCACAGCGGCACGCCATCAGCGGGGGCCGACTGCTCGACGGACACGCCGCCGACCTGGATGGCGGCGTCGGCGTTGACGGTGGCAAAGATTGCGGCCATTGCCGTGAACAACATCAGTTTTCTCATGGGTGACTCCTCGGGTGGTGCTCGCTGATGCAAGCTATATAAGCGCATGATTATTCACCGACTGCGCGCCAGCGTCGTGCGATTTCGCAACAAGCTGTGAGCATCCGCAATCTTGCGGCCGTTTTTCGGGCGAATCGCGCGGGTCACCGGGGAACGGATCGCGGCCGCCAGGCCGCACCCACCCCTCATTGGCTCACGGCAGCGTCGCCGAGCAAGGCGCTTTTCAAGCGCGTCTCAGCGGGATTCTTGCCAAGCCAGATCTTCAGCAGCGCCTTGAAAAAATCGGGATCGGTGTAGGGTGCGCCGGCAGGCACACCGTCGATGTCGATCACCGTTCCATGTCCTGGAACGAATCGCAGCGTGACGACTTCGCCAGTCTTGAGGTCGCGCTTTTGCGCGAACAGGCCGCCCAGTCGCGCCAGGCTCGGAATCAGCCCGCCGAATTCCTCCGCCGAGACGTTGTTCTGGATGCCTTCGGTGAGCTTCTTGCCCAGTTCCGAGCCGGTGACGTCGCGCAACATCACCAGGCGCATCTCCTTCGGCCCCGGCATATCGAGCGCCGTCTGGGCGTTGCCGGTTTTCTGCGGCAGGTAGAGCGCGGCGACATACACCTTGAAAAACAGGAAATAGCGTGTCCCCACTCCGTTGAGAGGAAGCGTTTTTCCGCCCAGTTGTTGGGTTTCGTCCACCGGTACGCCATGAATGTCCAGGGCATGGGCGGCCTGAAGGGTGAGGATTTGCAGGGCGGCGGCACAGACTGCGGCTGCGAACAGGCGCGGGGCAAGGCGGCGGGTGGTCATGGAGTCTCCTGAGGTTTCGGGATAAAAAAGCACGATCGTTCAGTTTCCGACAATTCGGCCGGCCTGGCAATCCGTGCATCACCCCAATGCGGTGCCAGGGTCGATGCGGCCGACGCTCCCGGCAACGGGCGCCATGCAATCTCGACAGGCCGCCGCGCGCGCGGCAACGACCTGCGGGTTTGCTACAGTCAAGTTCATCGCGCCGAGGGGCCGATCGAGGCTCGCACACCTTCATGTTCATCCATCGCAAGCATGTTTCCGGTTCCGCAGACCGGGGAGCCTGGCCCTGGCGGCCCGACTCCCGACTTGCTGACGCCGCTTGAGCGCCGCGCGCGCTGCCAGCGGCCCCACTTCGCGGCTGGCCACGGCCGACCGCAGCAGATGAACCTGGCGGCCAGCACCGGCCGCGCCTGAGAAGACGCCATGACCGAACTCGAATTTCAAGCCCTGGCCCGCGAGGGCTACAACCGCATCGCCCTGGTTTCCGAGGCTTTCGCCGACCTGGAAACGCCGCTGTCGCTGTACCTGAAATTGGCCCACCCGACCCAGGGCGGGCGCAACACGTTCCTGCTGGAGTCCGTGGTCGGTGGCGAGCGTTTCGGCCGCTACTCGTTCATCGGCCTGTCTGCAAGCACCGAACTGCGGGTGAAGAACGGCATCTCCCAGGTGCTGCGGGGTGGCATGGTGGTCGAGACCTCCGAGCAGCCGCCGCTGGATTTCATCGAGGCGTACTACGCCCGCTTCAACGTCGCCCTGCCCACCGGCATGCCGCGGTTTTGTGGCGGACTGGCCGGCTACTTCGGCTACGACGCGGCGCGCTACATCGAGCCCAAGCTGATGGCCTCGGCGGCCAAGAATCCCAAGCCCGACCCGCTGGACCTGCCCGACATCCTGCTGCTGCTGAGCGAGGAACTGGCGGTGATCGACAATCTCACGGGGCGGCTCTACCTCATCGTCTACGCCGACCCGGCCCAGCCCGAGGCCTATGGCCGCGCCCGCTCGCGGCTGCAAACCCTGCGCGAACACTTGCGCTATTCGGTCGCGGCGCCCCCGATGATGCGCAGCACCGTGACGCCAACCGAGCGGGAGTTCGACAAGTCCGACTATCTGCAGGCGGTGGCGCAGGCGAAGGAGTTGATTGCCGCCGGCGACTTCATGCAGGTGCAAGTGGGACAGCGCCTGCGCAAGCGTTATGCCGAGCCGCCGCTGTCGCTCTACCGAGCGCTGCGCTCGATCAACCCCTCGCCTTATATGTATTTCTACAACTTCGGCGACTTCCAGGTGGTGGGCTCTTCGCCCGAAATTCTGGTGCGGCAAGAAGCGGTGGCGGACGGCGAGAAAGTCACCATCCGGCCGCTGGCCGGCACCCGCCCGCGCGGCACCAACAGTGAAGACGACGCGCGCCACGAGCGGGAGTTGCTGGCCGACCCGAAGGAGCGCGCCGAGCATCTGATGCTCATCGACCTGGCGCGCAACGATCTCGGCCGCATCGCCCAGACCGGCAGCGTGAAGGTGACCGAGGCCTTCGCCATCGAACGCTACTCGCATGTGATGCACATCGTCAGCAATGTCGAGGGCCTGCTCAAACCTGGCCTGTCGGCGCTCGACGTGCTGCGTGCCACCTTCCCCGCCGGCACGCTGTCGGGCGCGCCCAAGATTCGCGCGATGGAGGTCATCGACGCACTCGAACCCACGCGCCGGGGCCTCTACGGCGGCGCCGTGGGCTACTGGAGTTTCGCCGGCGACATGGACCTGGCCATTGCCATCCGCACCGGCATCATCAAGAACCACTGGCTTTATGTGCAAGCCGCCGCCGGCGTGGTGGCCGATTCGGTGCCGGAGATGGAATGGCGCGAGACCGAGGCCAAGGCGCGCGCCGTGCTGCGCGCCGCCGAGCAAGTGCAGGAAGGGCTCGACGGCTGAGCGCGCCCACGGAGCGGCGGCCGCCCCGTGCGCCAGCCTGAAGCCGGCCCGAACTTGCGGCGGGTTGCCCGCCAGGCTCTTACCACCTTTGCTAGCGCATGCGGCGCCCCGGTCTGGGCGCCGTCCCCGATCCGCGCCTGCAAAAACCTGGGGCGCGGACTAGCATCGATACCCTTTGCTGTCGCCGCGATGCCTCGACGTTCCCGGCCACGCGGCCCAACCTGGAGATTTGCATGAAACTGTATTTCAGCCCCGGAAGCTGTTCTCTCTCGCCCCGCATCGTGCTCAGCGAATTGGGCTTGCCGGCCGACATGGTGAAAGTGAACCTGCAGACCAAGACCCTGGACGGCGGCGGCGATTTCCGCGCCATCAACCCCAAGGGCTATGTGCCCGTGCTGCAACTCGACGATGGCAGCATCCTCACCGAAGGCCCGGCCATCGTGCAGTACCTGGCCGACCGCAAGCCTGATGCCAAGCTCGCCCCGGCCCAGGGCACGATGGAGCGTTACCGCCTGCAGGAGTGGCTGAATTTCATTTCCACCGAGTTGCACAAACAGTTCAGCCCGCTGTTCAACCCGGCCTCCACCGACGCTGTGAAAGAGGCGCAAAAGCAGCGCCTCGGCGAACGCTTCAACCTCATCAGCCAAACCCTCGCCAAGCAGGACTATCTGCTGCCCAGCGGCTTTTCCGTGGCCGACGCCTACCTGTACACCGTACTCTCCTGGGCCGGCGCCACCGGCCCTGCGCTCACGAGTTGGCCCGCACTGCAAGCCTTCATGACCCGCATGCAAGCCCGCCCAGGCGTGGCCGCGGCTCTGGCGGCAGACCGCGATGCGAAAAAGAGCTGAGGTCCAGGCACGGAGGCGAGCCGGTCCTGCGCAGCCACAGACGTGAGCTTGTCTTGATCTCTTCCAGGGCGGGTCGCGATTGGAGCGCGTTGGACTGTCGGCGATGAGCCATCACGCCGCCACCCCGGAATCCGGTGCTGCCACTGCAGGCAGCGTGCTGTCCGGTCCTGTGGCGAGCAGCTTGCTCTGGACCACGCAGCCACTGGCCATCGGCCTGGCAGCGGCCAGCGTTCCGCCCTTGCTGCAGGCTTCGGTGGCGACCACCTCGGCGCTGTTTCTGGTGTGGTTGTGGACGCGCTGGCGCAATGTGCCGGTGTTCGCGCAGGACAACACCCTTGCGCCTGGCGCCCTGCTCGGCCTGTTGTTCAGCGCCCGGTTGGGCCTGATGTATCTCGCTTTGGCGCGCCTGCCGGCACCGCAAGCCGTGGCGCTGGTCTTCGCCGCGCTTGTGGCGGCACAAGCCTGCCTGAGTCTCTGGGAGGTGCTCCGCCGAGGCCATGGGCTGCGCGCCCGGTCTGCGCAGTCTGGCATGAGGCCGCTGGCTGGCCTGGCCCTTGCGGCGGCCGGTTTGCTGCTGGCCGCTCACGCGGCAGCGGCCGCCAGCCTCGCCGTCGCCCTGCTGGCTGGTGGGGTCTGGGCGATAGAGGCCCGCATCGCGCGCGGCCCGAGGCTGATGCATTGCGGCGGCGAGAAAATCCTGTTCTATCAACTCATCGGCGCTGCTGTGGTGCTGCCCGTGGCTTCGGTGGCGGCAGGCGAAAACTGGCTGACGCATCCAAGCAGCGTTGGTTGGGCCGCGCTCGGTGCGCAGGTGTTGCTGGGCGGTTTGGCGTTGCCGCTGCTGTGGTTCGCACCCGGCGTCGCACAACGTCCCAGGCCCCTGGCCACGCTGATGCGGCTTGCGCCGCTGGCCACGGTGCTGATGGCCTGGTGTTTCAACGCCTGGATTGCTCGGGGTCTGATGGCACAACCCGATGCCACGGTGTTGGCCGGCTGCCTGCTGCTCACGGCGGCCGCCTGGTTCACCACACGCCGGGAATGAAGCGCCGGGTGCGCTGGGCGTACGCCGCGTAATCCGGCCAGCGCTGGCGCAACAGGCGCTCTTCCAGCGCCGCCTTGAAATGCAGCACGATCAACAGCCATAACCAAAGGCCGGCCTGAACGAGGCTGTGCGACCCCACCGCGACCCCCGCCATGCCCAGCAGCAGTGCCACGTACATGGGGTGGCGCACCCACGCGTAAGGCCCGCCCGTGATGAGTTGCCCCCCGGACTTGGGCTCGGGACGGATGTTGAAATTGCCCGGGCGGTTGTTGGCGAACACCCAGAGTCCGAGAGCGAGGGCGGCGAGGCCCAAGGCGATGGCGAGCCCATCCCAGCGCCAGTCGGCGGGCCACAACACCATGGCGGCAATCAGCACGAACTGCGCCGCAACCCACAAGCGCGACTGCAGCCCGATCGGCAGGTCCATGTTCACGGCGCCGCCTGCCCCTGGGGTGCGTCAGCGGCGGCAACGTCGCGCCGCTTGAACATGCCCCAGCCCTTCATGGTCAGGACGCAGTCGCCATGCTGGTTGAACAGTTCCCAGTGCGACTGCACCAGGCCCAGGTGCGGCTTGCTGCGCATCGGTCGCGTCTCCAGCACCGTCATGCGCAGGCTGAGGATGTCGTCGGGATGCACGGGTTTCAGCCAGCGCAGCTCGTCGATGCCGGGAGAGCCCTGGCTGGTGGTGCGCAGCAGATAGGCATCGCACATCAGCCGCATGGCGATGGCGCAGGTATGCCAGCCACTGGCAGCCAATCCGCCGAACAGTGAATGCTTCGCCGCCTCCTCATCCAGATGGAAGGGTTGCGGGTCGAACTGACGGGCGAAGTCGAGAATGGCAGCGCGGCTCACCGTGGTGCTGCCGCAGTCGGTGACATGGTGGAGAGGGAAGTCTTCCCAGTACAAAGTGCCCCCAGGGTCGCCGCGTTGCGCCGTCCCGCCCCCCGAGGGGGTCAAGGAAACTTGGGAGCGGCCCGGCGCTTCCTTGTGCGTGCCCCCAGGGTCGCCGCGTTGCGCCTCCCCGCCCCCTGTGGGGGTCGAGGAAACTTGGGAGCGGCCCGGCGCTTCCTTGTGCGTGCCCCCAGGGTCGCCGCGTTGCGCCGTCCCGCCCCCCGAGGGGGTCGAGGAAACTTGGGAGCGGCCCGGCGTGCCCTCGGGACTGGGGGGAATGGTCGTGGTGGTGATGTCGTTCATGCCGCGATGGTAAGACCTGTTGCACGGCACCAGGGCATCCCGGACAAGCCTCCATCACCCTGGTGAAGGGCTTGCGTTCACAACTCCTCACATATGCGCACGCAAGAAGTCGCAATCGTGAATCCAGCAGCGCTCGTGGTGCGTATGCCCATCATCGTGCTCGGAAACAGACTCTCCAACGGGTATCGGGCACGATCCACTTCCCTGCCAGGGGAGGGTAACCACTGACCATCAGGAGCGGGACTATGGAAGCAAATCGCTGGAAGAAAACCCTCGCCGCGACGGCCGTTGCGGCGCTTGGGGTGTTGGGAATGACGGCTGCGCACGCTCAAGGTAGCCGCTTGTTGGCCACCAGCGGCGTGACCGAAGTGGGCGGATCCACCGGTGGGGGTCTGACCCCATGGGCCGTGATCTCCGGCTACGACACGGGCGACGAAGTGGGTGGCTCGGCCTCTGGCACCTTTGTGCGCGTGCCCAACTACTCATTGAGTTCGCTGGGTGCCTCCGTGGGCATCCACAACCGCCTGGAAATCTCCGTGGCGCACGAAGTACTGAACGTCAACCTGGGCGGTCTGTCCAATCTCAGCGTGCTGGGCAATCAGGCCGGCGGCCTCGGCGTCGTGGCCGCTCCCAGCCCCATCATCAACCTAGGAAACCAGACCATCAGCATGGACGTGCTGGGCTTGAAGGCCCGCCTGTTCGGTGACATCCTCTACACCCCCTATCCGCAAGTGTCGGTGGGCATCAAGTACAAGAAAAACAATGACTTCAACAGCAATTTCTCGGGCCTGGGGCCGATCGGCATCCCCAAATTCCTGGGTGCGGCCAGTGACTCCGGCACCG